>NZ_JBFUAU010000013.1:0-274216 GCF_056406115.1 Arthrobacter sp. P1_D4
AGAATGGCGGCGCCGACAGCGATCTTGGTGGTCTTGCTAACACTCTTCATTACAGACGTATATCCTTTGTTTTTTTGGTTTGAAGGCGGGCTGAGGCCTCATGGGGGCAGTTGACAGCCCACTCTCGCCAGAAAAGGCTGGCCGGAGCCACCGTCAAGGGCGACGCCAGCGTCAAGGGTGCTGCCGGCGAGGCACGCGCCAACGCCAACATCCACGCCGCAGTTCCGGCGACCCCGGCGACACCTGCCGTCCCCGGCGCCAAGGGCGTTCCGGCAACCCCCGCTATTCCGGCAACCCCGGCTGTTCCGGCCCAGCCGTCCGTTCCGGCCCAGCCGTCCGTCGAGCTGCCCCAGCACGACAAGTAAATTCCGGCTGTTTGGCCTGGACCCGGCATGGGTCTGAAAGCAAGGAGGGAGCCCTCACTTTGGAGGGCTCCGGGGTGCGGCCGCTAGACTTGCGGGGGCCGCACCCCAGCAGTAACGGAAGGACAGCCTCTTGGCACAGCAGCTAAGCGATGACGAATTGTCAGCCGCCTTAGCTGGTGACCCTTCAGGTTTCAGCGCGGTGTACACGGTTATTTCCCCGGCCGTGCTGGGCTACTTCCGGGCCCGGGGCGTGGACGACGCCGAGGCCCTGACCCAGGATGTGTTCGTGGACGTCCTGCCAAAGCTGGCCAGCGTCAGCGGCGGCCACGCAGGTCTAAGGACCTTCATTTTCTCCGTCGCCCACGCGCGGCTGGTCGACTACAGGCGGCGGGCAGAACGCACTCCGCATTTGGCCGAATACGATCCCCTGAACGACGCCCGGTACTCGGCATCCGCCGAGGACGAAGTGCTCGGATCCCTGGGCGGTATCTCGGACACTCTCGCGAGGCTCAATGAGGAGCAGCGCGAAGTTCTGGTCCTGCGGATCGTCGCGGACCTTTCCATCGAACAGGTGGCCGGCATCATGGACAAGACGCCGGGTGCCATCAAGCAGCTTCAGCGCCGCGGGCTCAGTGCCCTGCGCGAACTCGTAACCGAAAAGGACCACGCAGCATCATGACCGGCACCCGCGACCCCCAGCAGGATGGCACCATCCAGGCGATGCTGGGCGACTCCGGCCTCGAATCCGCGGCCGAGCTTCGGAGCGCGCTGGAACAGCTCCGCGCCGTGGTCCCGGATGCGGCTCCCGCGCCCCGCGCCGACCTCGCGGCCCTGCTCGCGGCAGGGACAGCCGGAGCAGCCGGTCTTGCCGCCGCCCCTGACACAGCCACGACGACGGCGCTGCCCACCGTCGCGTCCGCGAAGAATGACGCCGACGAATCGCTGCCGGCCGGGGTCACCAGCTTGGCCGAGCGCCGCCGCCGGAAGCGCCGGCTGGCAATCGTCGGTGGCGCCGTCGTGGGTGCCATGACCCTTGGCGCCGGCGCCGTGGCGGCATCCAGCGAGGACTTCCGGCACAGCGTCAGCCACACCGTCGGGGTCATCTTCCAGACTCCGGGCCACGGTACACCGGTCCCCGAGCATGTCCAGCCGTCGCCGTCCACCATCCCCGCCCTTCCCGCGCCCGCCGCCACGCCGGGTCACGGCACGTCCGGAACACCGGGTGCTGACCAGTCCGGAGCATCGACACCCACCATCTCCAGCGCCCCGGGCGCCCCGGCGGCCGGACACGCGCCCCCTGCCACACCGCCCGCCGTCGGCCGCGACGGCATCCTGCCGACCCCCGGGCAGCGGCCCGGGGCGCCGGGGCTGCCCGGATCACCCGATCTTCCGGGCGGCGGCGGAAACGCAGGCAAGGATCTGCCGCGCGTTCCGGGCCACATCACGCCAACCCTGCCGGGCGTCGTTCCGACCAAGGCCCCCGGCCAGCCATAAGCCGCCCTTGAATTCCTTTGTTAACCCGGTTGCGCTATCACTTAGGGCGGTTCTGAGCGCTCAGAACGACCCAAAGTGATAGCGCAACGGGTTGGTTGGCGGCTGGAGTTAGGCCAGGACCTGCCGCTTGGAAGAGATGACGCCAGTGTCGAACCCGGCCAGGTGCAGGCCGCCGTGGAACCGGGCATGCTCAATCTTCACGCAGCGGTCCATCACGACGTCGAGTCCGGCGGCCTCGGCCTCCTTGGCAACGTCCTCGTGCCAGGAGCCCAGTTGCAGCCAGAGGGTCTTGGCGCCGGCGGCGATGGCCTCGTCCAGGACGCCGGGCAAGTCGCCGTGCTTGCGGAACACGTCCACAATGTCCGGGCTTTCCGGCAGGTCCGCGAGCGACGCATACGTCGGCTGACCCAGGATTTCCTTCACCACAGGGTTCACGAAATAGACCTTGTACCGGGTGGAGGACTGCAGATAGGTGGCCACGAAATAGCTCGCGCGCGAGGGCTTGTCGGATGCTCCCACAATCGCGATCGACTTCGCCTGCCGCAGCAGGTTCAGGCGCTCCGGCGCCGAGGGGCCGGTCCAGGTCCGTTCTTCAACACTCATCAGTTCGCTCCGATCGTGCAGGCTTCAGCCTCTGCGGATGCATCCGGGGCTGCTGCTTCCGAGGCGGCGTCCAGCGCCTGGTCCAGGTCCCAGAGGATGTCATCGATGTCCTCGAGGCCCACGGAGATGCGGACAAGGTCCTCGGGGACACCTGCCGACTCGAGCTGTTCGGGGCTCAGTTGCTGGTGGGTGGTGGACCCGGGGTGGATGACCAGGGTCCGGGAGTCGCCCACATTGGCCAGGTGTGAGGCCAGCTGCAGGGACTCGATGAACTTCTGCCCCGCGGTC
Organism: Arthrobacter sp. P1_D4; assembly: GCF_056406115.1. Classification (NCBI taxonomy): domain Bacteria; kingdom Bacillati; phylum Actinomycetota; class Actinomycetes; order Micrococcales; family Micrococcaceae; genus Arthrobacter; species Arthrobacter sp. P1_D4. Next base: position 2,751 of record NZ_JBFUAU010000013.1, read on the forward strand.
CGGCCGCCCTTGACGCCGAAGGAGAACACCGAGCCCGGACCCAGCGGCAGGTACTTCTGCGCCCGCTCGAAGTGCGGGTGCGAGGGCAGTCCGGAGAAGTTCACGTAGGCCACGCGCTCGTCCGCTTCCAGCCATTCGGCCACGGCCTGGGCGTTCTTCAGGTGCTCGTCGAGGCGCTGGGGGAGCGTTTCCACGCCCTGCAGCAGCTGGAACGCCGACTGCGGGGACAGCGCCGGTCCGATGTCGCGCAACTGTTCGCAGCGCAGCTTAGTGAGGAACCCGTACTCGCCGAAGTTCCCCCACCAGGAGACGTTGCCGTAGGAGGCCACGGGCTCGGTCATGGTCGGGAAGTTGCCGTTGCCCCAGTCGAAGCGGCCGCTTTCGACGATCACGCCGCCGAGGGTGGTGCCGTGGCCGCCGAGGAACTTGGTGGCGGAGTGGATCACGATGTCCGCCCCGTGCTCGATCGGCCGCACGAGGTAGGGCGTGCTCAGGGTGGCGTCGACGACGAGCGGGACGCCGGCGTCGTGCGCCACCTTCGCGAGGGCCGCAAGGTCCTGGACCTCCGAGGACGGGTTGGCCACCACCTCCACGAAGATCGCCTTGGTGTTCCCGCGCACCGCGGCAGCGTAGTCCGCCGGATCGGTGCCGGCGACGAATGTGGTGTCCACGCCGAAGCGGCGCAGTGTGACGTCCAGCTGGGTCACCGTGCCGCCGTAGAGCTGGGAGGCGGCCACGATGTGGTCCCCGGCCTGGGTCAGCGCGGCAAAGGTGATGAACTCCGCCGCCATCCCCGACGACGTCGCCACGGCGCCGATTCCGCCCTCCAGGGACGCGATGCGCTCCTCGAACGCGGCCACGGTGGGGTTGCCGATCCGGGAATAGATGTTGCCGTATTTCTGCAGCGCGAAGAGGTTCGCGGCGTCCTGGGTGTCCTTGAACACGAAGGAGGTGGTCTGGTAGATCGGCACGGCGCGGGCGCCGTGCTCGGCGTCGGGGGTGCCGCCGGCGTGCAGCGCACGGGTGCGGAAACCGAACTTGCGGTCGGCCATTAGGCAGCCACCTCAACGTTTGCCACCGGGGTCCGGGACAGGTCCAGTTCGGTGCCGTTCTTCCGGGCCAGATCCGCCTCGAGTTCGCGGACGATCGGCAGGATGTCCTGGCCGAACGCGGCGACTTCCTCCTGGAAGTGCAGGTAGCCGGTCAGGAACAGGTTCACGCCGATCTTCTTGTACGCCACGATCCGCTCGGCGATCTGCTCCGGGGTGCCGATCAGCTGCGTCTTGAAGCCGTCGTTGTACTGGACCAGGTCCTCGAAGCTCGAGTCGGCCCACATGCCCTTGCCGTCCTTGGTGGACGCCCCGGCTTCCTGGACGGCGGCGCGGAACCCCTCCACGGCGGGCTTGTGCGCCTTCTCGACGATCTCGCGGAGGGTGTCGCGGGCTTCCTTCTCGGATTCCCGGGCGATCACGAAGCCGTTCAGGCCAAACTTGGGGGAGGGGAGGGCACCTTCCGGGCCGCGACCGGCGGCACCTGACGCCGCCACCACACCGGCGATGTTCTCCTTGAACCCGTCGAGGTCCTTGCCGTTGGAGAAGTACCAGTCAGCCACCCGTCCGGCGGTGGCCTGCGCGGCCGTGGAGTTGCCGCCGAAGAAGATCTCCGGGTGCGCCCGGTCCGGCACGTCCACCGGTGCCGGGTTCAGGGTGAAGTCGGTGATGTTGTAGTACTTGCCGGACTGGCTGTAGTCCTGCTCGGTCCAGAGCCCGCGGAGGACCTTGATGAATTCCTCGGTGCGGACGTAGCGCTCGTCGTGTTCGAGCCATTCGAGGCCGAAGTTGGTGAATTCGTCCTTGAGCCAGCCGGAGACGATGTTCACGGCGGCGCGGCCGTTGGAGATGTGGTCCGCGGTGATGATGTACTTCGCCAGCACGCCGGGGTGCCACATGCCCGGATGGACGGCGGAGATCACCTTGAGGCGCTCGGTGGCGGCCAGCAGCGCCAGGCTGAACGAGGTGGCCTCGTGCTGCTTGTCCGCGCCGTAGGAGGCGGCGTACCGGGTCTGGGTCAGGGCGTATTCGAAACCGGAGTTCTCCGCGATCCTGGCCAGCTTCTTGTTGTATTCGAAGTCCCAGCCGGTGCGCTGTTCGATGGTGGACACCACCAGGCCGCCGGAGACGTTGGGGACCCAGTAGGCGAACTTGAGCGGTTCGGACAGACGGGCGACGTTGCTGATCTCAGTCATGGGTGTTCCTTTACTTCCGGGTGGGGCTTGCTGTTGCCAGGAATTCCGCGGCGCGGTCGCGCAGCACATCCTGGATGCCCGCGATGGATGGTTCGTTCTGCAGCGAGGTGGTGTCGCCGAGCGTTGTGCCTTCGAACAGCTGGGTCAGCAGCCGGCGCATGATCTTGCCGCTGCGGGTTTTCGGCACGTCGGGAACGACGACGACGTCCCGCGGCTTGGCGATCGGCCCGATCTGCTTCGCGACGTGCGCCTTCAGCACACCCTGGATGTCGGGGGTGGCCGCCGAATCCTTCAGCACCACGAACGCGACGATCGCGTGGCCGGTCTTCGGGTCCGCGACCGGGCAGACGCCGGCCTCCACCACGTCCGGGTGGGTGACGAGCGCCGATTCGACCTCGATGGTGGAGAGCAGGTGTCCGGAGACGTTGAGGGTGTCGTCCACCCGCCCGAGGATCCAGATGTCGCCGTCGTCGTCATACTTGGCGCCGTCACCGGCGAGGAACCAGCCCTGCTCGGCGTATTGGCGCCAGTACGAATCGAAGTAGCGGCGCGGGTTGCCCCAGACCGTCCGGGCGATCGCCGGGCCGGGGGAGTCCACCACGATGAAACCCTGGACGCCGGGCGGCACCGTATTGCCGGCGTCGTCCACGATGCGCGTGCTGACGCCGGGCAGCGGGCGGGCCGCGCAGCCGGGCTTGAACGCGGCGTCCGTCGGTGCCGGGGAGAGGATGGTGGCGCCGGTTTCGGACTGCCACCACGTGTCCACCACGGGGGCGGTGCCGGCGCCGATATTGGTCCGGAACCAGCGCCAGGCCTCGGGGTTGATGGCCTCGCCCACCGTGCCGAGGAGACGGATGGAGGAGAGGTCGTACGTGTCCGGGACGCCGTCCGGGAACCAGCCCATGAGGGAGCGGACCAGGGTGGGCGCGGTGTAATACTGCGTGACCCCGTACCGTTCGATGATCTCAAAGTGCCGGCCCGGGTGCGGGGTGTTGGGCGTGCCCTCGAAGATGACCTGCGTGGCGCCGTTGGAGAGCGGGCCGTAGAGCTCGTAGGTGTGCGCGGTGACCCAGGCGAGGTCGGCCGTGCACCAGTGCACGTCCTTCTCCCGCAGCGCAGGGTCGGGGTTGCTGAACAGGTGCTCGAAGCTCCATGACGCCTGTGTGAGGTACCCGCCGGAGGTGTGGACCAGGCCCTTGGGCTTGCCGGTGGTGCCGGAGGTGTACATGATGAACAGCGGCGTCTCGGCGTCGAACGCCTCGGCTTCGTGAGTCTCGGAGGCCCGCCCGACGGCGTCGTGCCACCACACGTCGCGGCCGGCGGTCATCGGGACGGTGTCCAGCTCGTCCGCGGGAGTGGTCCGGTTGACCACCAGGACGTGTTCGATGGCGTTGTCGCCGGCGACGGCGGCGTCCGCGTTGTCCTTGACCGGCACGGCGGTGCCGCGGCGGAACTGGCCGTCGGTGGTGACCAGGAGCTTGGCGCCGGTGTCCTCCACCCGGAACTTCAGGGCCTCGGCGGAGAACCCGCCGAAGACCAAGGAATGGATCGCGCCGATCCGGGCCACTGCGAGGGTGATGATCACGGTTTCGGGGATGACGGGGAGGTAGATGACCACCCGGTCGCCCTTGGTGATACCGAGATCCAGGAGGGCATTGGCGGCTTTGGAAACCTCGCGCTGGAGTTCGGCGTAGGTGACGGCGCGGCGGTCGCCGGGCTCGCCCTCAAAGTGCAGGGCCACCTTGTCTCCACGCCCCGCCGCTACGTGGCGGTCGACGCAGTTGTAGGCGACATTGAGCCTGCCCCCTTCGAACCAGGTGATCTGCGGTCCGGTGCCGGCCACGACGTCGGCAGGGACCCGGCGGTGCGCGGTGTGCCAGGGCTTGGTTTGCTCCGTTGCGCCGCCAGGCAGGTCCGCCCAGTCGAGGCGGAGAGCCTGGGTTTCCCAGAACGCAACCGTCTCTGCCTGGACAGTACCCGCGGTCGCGGCGGCGCCGTGCCGGGGAGGGTGGTCTCCGGAGGTGGTGCTGCGGTGACGCGCCGGCCCGTCGGCGGGGACGCCGTGCACTGCGCCGTCCGTGGGCTCGTTCAGGGACCATCCCGAAGAGCCGCGAGAGGAGCCGGGCGCGTCACGCAGCCCTGCTTCGTTCGCCGTCGCGTCCGAAGTGGTTTGTGGGAATGCCTCGGACGCAGTCCGGGCAAAGGTGGGCAGAGCGGAAGAATTCTCAGGGGTCATTGCTGCACTCCATCGGTCCTGGCAGTAGCACCCCTTGGTTGCTCCGGCGCCCTCGAATATCACCGAAGGAGGGCGGAGCGGTTGCGTGGGAATGGTCGTCTCACGTCACCGGGGGGTTGCTGCGGCGTCATCGATCCAGGTCTCTCGGCCGCTCGGGATGGTCACTACCTACTAGAACTTCAGATGCACGATTCCGCAAAATCGGCGTGCGGGAGCGCCGTAATATTCGTTCACCCGGCATGCGTCCGGCCCAAATCATTCATTTATTCGGCAATTGTCCGGAAAGGTCGCAGGAGTATGGTTGATGCATGGCCCATGTTAACGATCCGGCAGTCATTGACCGCCTCATGCGAACCAAAGGCACGTGGGCGGTGGTCGGCCTCACCACCAACGAATGGCGCTCGGCGTATGAGGTCTCCCTCTATGTCCGGGACCGGATGGGCATGGAAATCATCCCGGTCAACCTGCCCGGCGACGACGTCCACGGCGAGAAGGGGTACCGTTCCCTGACTGACATCCCGGCGGAGAAGCACCCGATCGACGTCGTGGACTGCTTCGTCAACTCCCACAGGGTGGGCGCAGTCATAGACGAGGCCATCGCGGTAGGTGCCAAGGCCGTCTGGCTGCAGCTGGGCGTCTTCGATGACGCCGCGACGGACCGCGCGAAGGCCGCCGGGCTGGACGTCGTCGTGAACGCGTGCCCCGCCCGCGAAGGCTGGCGCGTGGGCATCTGACGGCCCGGGAATGACGATCAACAGATCGGGAAGAGTCGGTTACAAAATGTGACCGGCTTTTTCCGTATCCGGCCTCATGCCGTGTGAGATGGACTCGTAACCATCCCGAGCGGCTGAGAGATCTGGCTCCGTGACGCCGCAGCAACCCCCTCCTTTGAGGACGGTGCTACCGCCAGGACCGATGGAGAACCACTGTGTTCTGAGGCTCCCCGGCTTCGCTCAGCGCTGCCCGGAAGCCAGGACCCAGGGCTTTCCTCGGGCGAGCCCGGAGGAAATCATGAACACGCAGACAGCGGCAGCGCCGCGGCCCCGAGCAGGTGGGGGCCTGTGATCGAGATCCAGAACGTCAGCACGTCATTCGCCTCGGCCGCGGGACCTTTCACGGCCGTCGATGACGTCAGCCTGCACATCAGGCGGGGCACCATCCAGGGCATCATCGGGTTCTCCGGCGCCGGCAAATCCACGCTGCTGCGCAACATCAACCTCCTCGAGCGCCCGACGTCGGGCCGCGTCCTGGTGGACGGCGTGGACCTGGTGACCCTGTCCGACGCCGAGCTGCGGACCAAGCGGCACGACATCGGCATGATTTTCCAGCACTTCAATCTCCTCAACAACCTCACAGCCCAGGAAAATGTGGAGCTGTCCCTGAAGTTCGCCGGCGTGGGGAAGGCGGAACGCCGGCGGCGGGCCGCCGAAACCCTGGAAATCGTGGACCTCGCCGACAAAGCGGGAACGTATCCGGCCAAACTCTCCGGGGGCCAGAAACAGCGGGTGGCGATCGCCCGCGCCCTCGCCACCGGGCCCAAAGTGCTGCTCTGCGACGAGCCGACGTCGGCCGTGGATCCCCGGACGACGTCATCGGTCCTGCAGTACCTGGCCGACGTCAACGCCGAATTCGGCATCACAATCGTGGTGGTCACCCACGAGATGAATGTCATCAAGGCCATCGCGGACAACGTCGCGGTCATGGAAGAAGGCCGGGTCGTGGAGCAGTTCGACCTCGCCGAACTCCAACGCCCCGGCTTCCACCCGGCGACGTCGATCGGCCGCTACCTGGTCTCCGATGAGATCCAGCTGGACCGCTCCGGGAGGGGCGCCCACACCACAGCCGCGTCGGAGGGCCTGATCAATGTTTGACCGCATCCTGGAAGTCCTGCCCGAAATCGGCGTCGCCATGGGGCAGACCCTCACCATGCTGCTGGTGGCCATCCCGCTGGCGGTGCTGCTCGGGACACCGCTGGGTGTCCTGCTCTACACCATCGGTCCCAACGGGCTCAAGCACAGGCCAAAGCTGCACCGGGTCCTGGACGGGCTGGTCAACCTGCTCCGCTCGTTCCCGTTCCTGATCCTGCTGATCGCAATCATTCCCGTGACTAGGTTCATTGTCGGCACGACCATCGGCACGGCCGCCGTCATTGTCCCGCTGACCCTCAACGCCATTCCGTATTTCGCCCGCTTCGTGGAACAGAACCTGAGCCAGCTCGGCGGCGGAGTGGTCGAAGCGGCACGGTCCATGGGCGCCAGCCGGTCCCAGATCGTCCGGGACGTCCTGATTGTGGAGGCGAAGCCCGGACTCGTCAGCTCCATCACCATCATGACCGTCAGCTTCATCTCCTACTCGGCGATGGCCGGCCTGGTGGGCGGCGGCGGAATCGGCGACTTCGCCATCCGGTACGGCTATTACCGCTACGAGACACCGCTCATGATCACCGCCATAGTCCTGATGATCCTGCTGGTCACCATCGTTCAGCTGGGCGGATCCTATGTTGCCCGGCGCCTGGACAAGCGCCTCTGAGCGCCGGCAGCACCATCGTCCCACCTCCCACAGCGGAAAGCACCCCATGACTTCAACACCCAGTACCCGTTTCGACGGACCCCGCCCCCGCCTGCTGATCAGCGCCTTCGTGATGAACACGTCCAGCCACATCATGGGCGGCCAGTGGCGGCGCCCGGAAGCCCAGCAGCACCGGTTCAACGAACTCCAGCTCTGGATCGACCTGGCCCGCCAGCTCGAAGACGCCAAGTTTGACGCGATCTTCTTCGCCGACGTCGTCGGTCTCTACGGCGACTACGACGGCGGGTGGGCATCGCTGCTGAAAAAGGGCCTGCAGGTGCCGTCCAACGACCCCCTTATCCTGCTCTCCGCGCTCGCGACCGGAACGCGGGAGATCGGACTGGCCGCGACGTCGTCGGTGATTCAGAGCCACCCGTTCCAGTTCGCCCGGCAGATGTCCACCCTGGATCACATCAGCGACGGCCGGGTGGCCTGGAACATCGTCACCAGCGTGCTGGAAAACGCGCACCGGAACTTCAACGCCACCGAGCTGACCAGGCATGACGAACGCTACGACTGGGCGGACGAATACGTCGAGGCCGCCTACAAATTGTGGGAAGGATCCTGGGAGGACGACGCGCTGCTCCGGGACAAGGCGACCGGAGTCCACGCGGACCCGGAGAAAGTCAGCAAGATCTACCACCGCGGACCCCGGTACTCGATCGACGGACCCCACCTCGCGGCCCCTTCGCCGCAACGCACCCCGGTGCTTTTCCAGGCCGGGAGCTCCGGCCGCGGCCAGCAGTTCTGCGCCGCCAACGCCGAGGCCACCTTCACCCTCGCGCCGAGCACCGAGGTGGCCGCGAAGTACACCGCGGCAGTCCGGGAACAGGCCGTTGCCGCCGGCCGCCATCCGGATGACGTGAAGTTCCTCCAGGGCATGCACTTCGTGGTGGGCGGCACCGAAGCCGAGGCGCACCGCAAGGCCGATGAGCTCGAGGACAGCCTGGACATTGAGGCCCTGCTGGCCCACGTGGGCGGCGGGTTCGGCGTCGACCTCGGCGGCCTGCCGCTGGACACCCCGCTCGGGGACCTTGAAACGGAAGGCAGCCAGGGACATCTCACGGCCATCCGCGCCTCCGTCCGCGGCGGCAACCCCACCCTCCGCGACATTGCGCTCTACCGCAGCCGGGCCAACCGGGTGGTGGGAACGCCGGACCAGATTGCCGACCGTCTCGAGCAGTGGCAGGACGCCGGAATCGACGGCATCAACATCATCAACCAGACCATCCCCGGCTCCTACACGGACTTCATCGACGGGGTGCTGCCGGAACTGCGCAGCCGCGGCCTCGCCCAGACCGGCTACGCGCCGGGAACCCTGCGCGAGAAGCTCTTCGGCGCCGGGCCGCGGCTCAACGGACGCCACCCCGCCGCGGCCTTCCGGGGAGCCTTCACCGAATTCTCCGCGGCGGCCGAAAACCAGCCCGCCAGCGTTACCGCCCAGTCATAGCTCAGCGCGAACCACCACAAAGGACCAAGACCATGCAGCGTAGAAATTTCCTCAAATATGCCCTCGCCGGCGCCGGTGCGGTCTCCGCCGCGGCACTGACCGGCTGCGGCCTCACCAACCCCGGCGGTGCCGGCGCCAGCGGCGGCAAGACGATCAAGATTATCGTCACCGAGTCCGCCCCGTACCAGGAACCGACCAAGCTGGCCCAGAAGCTGCTCGCGGCCCAGGGCTGGACCCTGGAGCCCACGTACGTCACGGACATCATCCAGCCCAACCTGGCCGTGGCCAACGGCGAATTCGACGCCAACTTCTTCCAGCACAACGCCTACCTGAAACAGTTCAACCAGGACAAGGGCCTGGAGAACGTGGGACTGTTCTACGTCTACAGCGCCCCGGGCGGCATCTGGTCTGACAAGTACAAGTCCCTGAACGAGCTCCCGGACGGCGCCAAGATCGGCATTCCCGTGGACCCGGCGAACAACGGCCGTGCCCTGTTCATGCTGCGCGACGCCGGGCTGCTGGAGCTCTCCGACGCCACCGTGATCCACACCTCGCAAAAGAACATCACGGCCAACCCGAAGAAGCTGCAGTTCGTGGAAGTGGACCAGCAGTCGCTCGCCAAGACCCTTCCCGATGTCGATGCAGGCTTCCTGGTCGCCCGGATGGCCGCCGATGCCGGGCACAGCAAGGACGACGCACTGGCCTTCGAAACGGATGCGGATCAGGTCCCGTTCCGGATCGTGGTTGCCGGGCGGAAGGATTTTGCCGGGTCGGAGAAGGCCGCGGCCCTCAAGGCCGCCTTCCAGTCCCCGGAGGTCAAGGCCTGGTTTGCCAGCTACCAGAAGGGCATCCTGCCCACCCCCTGGGACCAGGACCCCGCCGCCGACGCCGCCAAGCTCTAGCCCGGCCACCAGCAACCAAGGGAACGCATGTCCTACGCAGCAGAGACCACAGCCCCCGCAGCACACTCAGCACCACCAGCACCGTCGGCCGAAGCCGCCTACGAGAGGTTGGCGCGGCGTTTCCGGCCCGTCTTTGCCCGGATCGCGGAGGGCGCGCTGGCCCGCGAACAGGACCGGGTCCTGCCCTTCGAACAGGTCCGCTGGCTGAACGAGGAAGGCTTCGGCCGGCTGCGGGTGCCCACGGAACACGGCGGCGACGGCATCGGCTTCGAGCCCTTCTTCCGGCTGCTCATCGAACTCGCCGAGGCGGATTCCTCCGTGGCCCACCTCTACCGCTCGCACTTCGCGTTCGTGGAAACCGTCGGCCTGGAATCCGAGGGCTTCCGGAACCGCTGGTACCCGAAAGTGGTGGCCGGCGAGATCTTTGGAAACGCCGCCACGGAGAAATCCGGCAATGTCCTCGGCACCACCGGAACCAAGCTGACGCGCCACGGCGGGGACTGGCTCCTGAACGGCAGGAAGTACTACACCACCGGCACCATCTTCGCCGAGTGGATTGCCGTCATGGCCAGCACCGAGGGCGTGGAGGGCCGCCAGTACGCTGTGGTCAGCACCACCCAGCCCGGAGTGGAAATCCTCGACGACTGGGACGGGTTCGGCCAGCAGCTGACCGGCACCGGCACCACGATTTTCCGGGACGCCGTGGTGCCGGACACCAACATCATCCGGCGTTCGGAATCCACCACGCACGAGCCGGCCTTCTTCCAGCTGGTCCTGCTCGCCGTCCTGGCGGGCATCGGCCGGGCGGCGCTGGCCGACGCGCGGGCGCTGGTCCGCGACCGCAAGCGCACCTTCAACACCGGCTCCGGCGAACTGTTCCGCCACGACCCGCTGATCCTGCAGCTCGTCGGCCAGCTCTCGGCCAAGGTCTTCGCGGCGCAATCCGTGGTGCTGGCCGCCGCCCGGGAGCTCGACGCCGGCGCGGACCAGAACATGGACCTCACCCCGGAACAACGCTACGTCCGCGGCGAGATCGCGGTGGAAAAGGCGCAGCTGCTGGTGCCCGAACTCGTCCAGTCCGCGGCCCAGCAGCTCTTCGACGCCACCGGGGCATCCGCCACGTCGAAGTCGAAATCGCTGGACCGGCACTGGCGCAACGCCCGGACCGTTTCCACCCACAACCCCGCCGTGTTCAAGGCCCGCACCGTGGGCGACTACGAAGTCAACGGCACCACTCCCGAAGGGCTGCACAGCATCGGCGACGCCCGCACCGCCGCGCAGGCAGGGTGAGGCAGGCCGCAGCCGGATAGCCCGCGCGGCCGGGCAGGCCGCAGCCGGATAGGCTCGTGCCATGGACGTTGCCACCCTCCGCGAGATCTGCCTGAGCTTCCCCGGTGCGTTTGAGGACTTTCCTTTCGGCCCGGAGACATCGGTTTTCAAGGTGCGGGCACGGATAGCCGGCGGCACGAGGCAGGACGCCAAGATGTTCGCGGCGTCGGCCATGGACCCGGCCGACTGGTCCGTCAGCCTCAAATGCGAGCCGGCCCTGGCCGAACAGCTGCGGGCCATCCATCCGGAAATCACCGGCGCCTGGCATATGAACAAAACGCACTGGAACGGGGTCCGGCTGGACGGATCGTTGCCGGACGACATGATCCGGGACATGGTGGAGGATTCGTACGACCTGGTGGTCGCCTCGTTCAGCCGGAAGCAGCGGGAACAGCTGGGCTGGGCGGGACTCGCCAGGGGCGAGGACGCATGAGCGGTGATCCCGGTGCCGGCGCGCGGGACGGGCTGAACTATCCGCGCATTGGCTCCACTGAGCACGGCCAGGCGCCGGCGGGCTTTCCCTGCCTGGTGTCCCGGGCATACCTCGGCGACGGCCCGGCTTTGTACCGGAGGGTGGCGCAGGGGATACTGACCTGGCAGCTGCAGAAACGCTCCGGGCTGCGCGTCCACACCGACTCCGACGCCGTCGCGCCTGGCGCGCGCGTGGTGAGCGGATTCGGCGTCGGACCCTTCCGGATCAACGCGCCCTGCGAGGTGGTGTGGGTACGCCGGCCCGTGCCCGGCGACGGGCCGCAACGAGCCGGGTTCGGGTACGGCACACTGCCCGGTCATCCCGTGCGGGGCGAGGAGGCCTTCGAAGTGGAGATCGACGCCGCCGGGCGGGTGTTCCTGAAAATCACGGCCTTCAGCCGGCCGTCCAACTGGTTCTACGCGACCGGCCGCGCCCTCACGGGACGGGCACAACGGCATGTCACTTCCCGCTACATTGGGAGTGCACACGAACTGGCCGCAGGTGAAAGCTGATCAGGAGCCGAAGGATGCTGGAACAGAAAACCCTTGACCAATTGTGGAACTTCGACGACCCCGCCGGGTCCGAAGCCCGGTTCCGGGCGGCGGCCGCAGATGAACGCTACGACGCCGACGAACGTGCCGAGCTCACTACGCAGCTGGGACGGGCCATCGGGCTACAGGGCCGCTACGAGGAAGCCGACGCCTTGCTGGATGCGGTCGATGCCGACGAGCCCACCGTGGCCGTCAGGGTGCTGCTGGAACGCGGCCGGGTGCTCAATTCCAGCGGCCACCCCGAGATGGCCGTGCCGCTGTTTGAACAGGCGGCCGAACTGGCTGACTACCTGGTCGAGGAATTCCTGGCCGTTGACGCGCTGCACATGCTCGCCATCGCCGACTCCGCCCACGCCGAGACCTGGACCAGAAGCGCGCTGGAGTACGCCTCCACGGTCCACGATGAGCGGACCAAACGGTGGGTGGTTTCGCTGCACAACAACCTCGGCTGGACGCTGCATGACGCCGGCCGGTGCACCGAGGCGATGGTGGAGTTCCAGCTCGCCGAACAGTGGGCCGACCGGATCGGCACGCCGCGGCAGCAGGAACTGGCCCGCGAGGCCATCAAGGCCTGTTGACGCGCCAACTGCCATGTGACCCGGCATTGTCATGCTGGAAGAATGGAACCTCCGGAAAACCAACGAAAGGCTTCAGCCCATGATCTTCATCGTCGTCAAATTCAAGGTCAAGCCGGACTGGTCGGAGCGCTGGCTGGGACTCGTGAACGATTTCACCCAGGCCACCCGCCAGGAGCCAGGCAACCTGTGGTTCGACTGGTCCCGCAGTGTGGAGGACCCCAACGAATTCGTCCTGGTTGAGGCCTTCAAGGATGACGCCGCCGGGGCCCACGTGAACAGCGCCCACTTCAAGCAGGCCATGGCGGACATGCCTCAGGCCCTGGCCGAGACGCCCCGGATCATCAGCCGGCAGCTCGACGGCGACGGCTGGGACCGGATGGGCGAGCTCACCATCTAACCCCGTCTCACCCCGTCGATTGCTCCGTAACGGCCCTTTTGAGGCCTCAAAACGGCCGCTACGGAGCAATCGACGGCAGGGTTCCCTGGCCGAGCTTGCGAGGCGAGGGGGCCGGTGGCGAGCAATGGATAGGCTTATGGCATGTGGATCGGCTGGATTGAGTTCGACATCCTTCTGGGCGACGTTCACAGCCTGAAGGAGAAGCGCTCTGTGGTGCGCCCGCTCCTGGCGGAGCTGAAGCGCCGCTTTGATGTCTCCGTGGCCGAGGTCGGCGATCATGAGCAGCACCGGCGCACGCAGTTGGGCGCCGGCCTGGTGGCAGCAGACCGGGCACACGTCGTGGAGGTGCTGACCGGCGTCGAACGCTTCGTGGCGGCCCGGCCCGAACTCGAACTCCTCAGCGCACGGCAACGGGAGCTCCGCAGCGACGACTGACCCCGCGGATTGCTCCGCCAACCCCCGTCGATTGCTCCGTAGTCGCCCTTTTGAGGCTCCATAACGGCACTTATGGAGCAGTCGATGGGCGTTGTGGATAACTTCTGCAGCGTCGACGCCGAACTGGTCTGATGAAGCCATGAAGACCGCGCGTCCGCTGCCGGACGATTTCCAGCGACGACCCTTTACCGTCGTCGAAGCGGCAGCGGCTGGTGTGTCACTAAAAAGGCTCCGCCACCAGTCCCTGGCCGCGCTGGGCCGGGGAATCCGTGTGCAAAGCCCGACGCCGGGGCTTCCCTTGTGCGTGCGAGTGCGGCCTTTCATTGAGGTCAATGAGCGATGCGCCGCGTCGCACCTCACCGCGGCGGAGCTTGGTTCGCTTCCGGTGCGGCAGCAGAAGGAGGCACCACCGATGTACCACGTGATCAGGCCCGAGGGCGCGGCCCATCTCAACCGGCCACACGTCATCGTCCACCGCATGAAGCTCTACGACGACGAAATCACGCTGCTGGACGGGATCCCCATCACCACCCCGGAGCGGACATGGCTGGATCTAGCCGAAATGTTGACCGTAGACCAACTCGTTGTGGCCGGCGACAGCTGCGTTCGGATGCCCAGACCTGAGCTCGAGGGCAGGGAGGCGCCGCTCTGCAGCCTTCAGGACTTGCAGCGGATGATCGACCGCCACAAGGGAAAACGCGGAATCCGCAAGGCGAAGGAAGCCATCGCCCTCATTCGCGTGGGCTCCGATTCGCCGCAGGAGTCGTTGCTGAGGCTGGCCATAGTCCGGGCCGGCCTTCCGGAACCAGAGCTGAACGTTCCGATCATCGACGATGCAGGAACCCGGCACCACGAACCCGACCTGTCCTATCGGAAATACAGAATCGGCGTCGAGTACGAGGGCGAACTCCACGGTGAGGAGGGCCAGATCGTCCGGGACATCGCCCGTTCGGAGAAGTACACGGCCCTCGGTTGGACCGAGGTCCGGATCTCCAAGCGGCATATGCACGATGATGCCAAGGCCGCGGTGGCCAAGGTCCGTGCCGCACTCCTGCAGGCGGGCTGGCGGCCCGGCCGTTAACGAACGATTGCTCCGCAACTGCAGTTTTGAGGGTTCAAAAGGGCAGCTGCGGAGCAATCGATGGAACTAGGGTGGCGGTGGGTGGGCCCACGCCGCCAGGGTTCCCTGGCCGAGCTTGCGAGGCTAGGGTGGCGGTGGGGACTAGCCGAAGTACTTCGGCAGGGTCGCCTCGTGGGCTTCGCGGAGCGCGTCGAGGCTCATGGTCTCGACGCCGTTGATCTCCAGCGTGCCGCCCTCGGCGTCCACCACACCGATCCGGACGTGCGCGAAGCCGCGGGCGGTGCACATGTCCGTGAAGCGGATTTCCTCCGAGCGGGGCACAGCGACGACGGCGCGGCCCTGGGTTTCGGAGAACAGCGCCGTGAACAGGTCCACGCCGTCGCGGTCCAGGACGTCCTGCAGGGCGATCCGGGCGCCCACGCCGTAGCGCAGGGACGACTCCACGAGGGCCGCGGCGAGGCCGCCTTCGGAGAGGTCGTGGGCGGAATCCACCATGCCGTCGCGGGAGGCGTTGATCAGGATCTGGCCCAGTTCGCGCTCGGCGTCGAGGTCAACCTTCGGCGGCAGGCCGCCCAGGTGTCCGCGCATGTTCGACCATTCCGAACCGTCCAGCTCTGCCGCCGTCGTGCCCAGCAGGTAGATGGCCTGGCCGTCTTCCTTCCAGCCCGACGGCGTGCGGCGGGCGACGTCGTCGAACTTGCCCAGCACAGCCACCACGGGGGAGGGGTGGATGGGGGTGGTCCCGGTCTGGTTGTACAGCGAGACGTTGCCGCCGGTGACCGGGATGCCGAGGACCATGCAGGCGTCGGACAGGCCGCGGATGGCTTCGGCCAGCTGCCACATGACGTCGGGGTCCTCGGGGGAGCCGAAGTTCAGGCAGTCGCTGACGGCCATCGGCACGGCGCCTGAGGTGGCGACGTTGCGGTAGGCCTCGGCCAGGGCCAGCTGAGCGCCGTGGTACGGGTCCAGGTAGGTGTAGCGGCCGTTGGCGTCGGTGGCCAGGGCCACGCCCAGGCCGGTTTCCTCGTCCACCCGGACCACGCCGGCGTCGTCCGGGAACGCCATGGCGGTGTTGCCGCCGACGTAGCGGTCGTACTGCTTGGTGATCCAGGACTTGTCGCACATGTTCGGGGAGGCGACGAGTTCGGTGATGGCGGCGGCCAGGTCCGCCGGGGCGGAGGGACGGCCAGCGTCCTGCACGGACCCGGTGAAGGAGTCGGCCTGGACGGCGTCCTGCCATTCGGGGCGGGCATAGGGTCGGTCGTAGACCGGGCCGTCGTGGGCCACGGTGCGCGGGTCGACGTCGACAATGACCTCGCCTTCCCACGTGATGATGAGGCGGCCGGTGTCGGTCACCTCGCCCAGCCAGGAGTACTCCACCGCCCACTTGTCCATGACCGCTTCAAACGCGGCGATGTTCTCGGGGGTAACCACGGCCATCATGCGTTCCTGCGACTCGGACATCAGGATTTCGCCCGGGGTCAGGGTGGGGTCGCGGAGCAGGACGGAGGTCAGCTCGACTTCCATGCCGCCGTCGCCGTTGGAGGCGAGCTCGGAGGTGGCGCAGGAAATGCCGGCGGCGCCGAGGTCCTGGATGCCCTCCACCAGGGATCCCTTGAACAGCTCCAGGCAGCACTCGATCAGGACCTTCTCGGCGAACGGGTCGCCCACCTGGACCGCGGGGCGCTTGGACGGCTTGGTGTCATCGAAGGACTCCGAGGCCAGCACGGAGGCGCCGCCGATGCCGTCGCCGCCGGTGCGGGCACCGAACAGCACCACCTTGTTGCCCTTGCCGGAGGCGTTGGCGAGGCGGATGTCCTCGTGGCGCATCACGCCGACGGCCAGCGCGTTCACCAGCGGGTTGCCCTGGTACACGGAGTCGAAGACCATTTCGCCGCCGATGTTGGGCAGGCCCAGCGAGTTGCCGTAGCCGCCGATCCCCGCCACGGCGCCGTGCATGACGCGGGCGGTGTCCGGGTGGTCAATGGCGCCGAAGCGCAGCGGATCCATCACCGCTACCGGGCGGGCGCCCATGGAGATGATGTCGCGGACAATGCCGCCGATGCCGGTTGCGGCGCCCTGGTAGGGCTCCACGAACGACGGCGAGTTGTGGGACTCGATCTTGAACGTCACGGCCCAGCCGTCGCCCAGGTTGGTGACACCGGCGTTTTCGCCGATGCCCACGAGCATGTCCTTCTTCATTTCCTCGGTCACCTTGTCGCCGAACTGGCGCAGGTGGTTCTTCGAGGACTTGTAGGAGCAGTGTTCGCTCCACATCACCGAGTACATGGCGAGTTCCGCGCCGGTGGGGCGGCGGCCCAGGACTTTGACGACCTCGTCGAACTCGTTCTGCTTCAGGCCCAGTTCGGCCCAGGGGAGTTCGGTGTCCGGGGTCTTGGCCGCGTTCTCGACGGTGTCGATGTTGAACTTCCGGGCGGTCTCCGCGGGTGCCGCCACTGCGGGTGTCTCCGTCATTTGTTGTCTCCCACGATCTTGTTCAGGACAGAGGTGAAGAACCCGAGGCCCTCGGTGCCGGAGCCGAGCTCGGGACCGAAGCCGGCCTCCACGGCGTGCTCAGGGTGCGGCATGAGGCCCACCACGTTGCCCGCGGCGTTGGAAATGCCGGCGATGTCGCGGCGGGAGCCGTTCGGGTTGAAGCCGACGTAGCGGAACACAACGCGGCCTTCGGCCTCGAGCGCGTCCAGGGTCTTCTCGTCGGCGATGTACTGGCCGTCCTGGTTCTTCAGCGGCACGGTGATTTCCTGGCCGGCGGCATAGTCCCCGGTCCAGGCGGTGGTGTTGTTCTCCACGCGCAGGACCTGGTCGCGGCACATGAACTTCAGGTGGTCGTTCTTGATCATGGAGCCGGGCAGCAGGTGCGACTCGGTCAGGATCTGGAAGCCGTTGCAGATGCCCAGCACGGGCAGCTTGGCCTCGGAATTGGCGGCGTCGATGATCTTGGACATCAGCGGCGCGAAACGGGCGATCGCGCCGGCGCGGAGGTAATCGCCGTACGAGAACCCGCCGGGAATCACGACGGCGTCAACGTCACCCAGGGTGGTGCCGGCGTGCCAGAGCTCCACCGGGGTGGCGCCGGCCAGACGGACCGCACGGGCGGCGTCGCGGTCGTCGAGGGTGCCGGGGAAGGTGACGACGCCGATCTTCGCACCAGCGAGCCTGGGGTTGGCGGCGACGGCGACGGCCTCGCCGATCAGGGGGAGTTCAGTCATTTCAGGCCTCAACGACCTCGACGTTGACGACGTCCTCGATGACCGGGTTGGACAGCAGGGTCTCCGCGGCGTCGCGGGCCTGGGCCAGGATCTCCTCGGTCACCTCGCCGTCGACCGTGAGTTCAAAGCGCTTGCCCTGGCGGACAGAGCTGAAAGCGGTGAAGCCCAGCCGGGGCAGAGCACCGACGATGGCCTTCCCCTGCGGGTCCAGAATCTCGGGCTTGGGCATGACGTCGACAACGATCCGGGGCATCCGGCAACTCCTGTGCGTGAGCGTTGGGTAAGGGCGCAGCGGAGTGGTGCCGTCTCACGCCGATCCGCTGTGTGTTGGACTGCCTGGTGAATGCAGCGTGAAAGGGCGCTCCGCGAGCTTGCATGCCCATTCTACCGGCCACCGCGCGTCCGGCCGTATTCGCAGCCGGGAGTGTGAACGCGGCCTCCCCGGCGGGTCCTTGAGCTGGAGAAATGGTGTCGCGGGGGCGGCTGCGCCCTATGGTCGGGGCTGCCGCGGGTCAGTAGGATGTGCGCATGGCTGAGAAACCGAAATCCGTGGTGTTGTCTGTTGTGGCCGTCGCAGTGTTCGCCGGGCTGGGCCGGATGGTCCTGCAGAAGATCAAGGCCGACCGCGCGGCGAAGGCGACCAAGGTGGCCGGGCCCCTGGATGAGAAGACCCGCGCATGGATCAGCGACGTGGTCCGGACTCCGCGAAAGTAGGCCGCCAGTAAGCCAGTGTTGGGCCCGCGGTGGGCCCGCGGACCATGACGGGCCGGGTCCCCCCGCGCTGAGGTACCGCAGGGGTACGGCCGCGCGGGCCGGAAGTACCAATTGACGCAGTTCAGCGACGTCCCCATCGCGTTGTGTCGTATTGCGTGACAAATTTTAAATACCCCTCAGTGACCTATGTCATATCTCGCTCTCAGTCTGTACTGTATGAATCGGCTGGTATCCGTGGGGCTGGCCGGGCGACCGCCCGGTGAGTTCCCGCCAGTCCGTTGGGCCCGGCCTTGAAGCCGGGCCGTTCCTTTACGAAAGGTTCGAACACTCGTGACATCACCAGGAAAGAGCTTCCTTCGAAGCGGGGGACTCCGGAGGGCCGCGGCACTGACCCTGGGCTTGCCGGTTCTTCTGTCCAGCATCGCGATCGCCCCCGCCAATGCGGCCCCGGGGCAAGGCCTGGCCGTAGCCGGCGTCGCACAGAAGAATGTTGATCCGAATAACTACAAGGACGGCCGCTACATCGTTGTCCTGACCGAGAAAGCGGCAGCCACGTATGACGGCGGGACGGCCGGCATGCCGGCCACCAAGCCTGCGCCCGGCAAGAAGCTGGATGCCAACAAAGCTGAAGTGAAGAAGTACCAGGCACACCTGCAGCAGAAGCAGGCCCAGGTGGCCGGCAAGCAGGGCGTCAAGATCAATCGGCAGTTCACCGCCGCCCTCAACGGATTCAGCGCACACCTCACCGCGGATCAGGCCATCAAACTGGCCAAGGACCCCGGCGTGCTGACGGTTGCCCCTGACACGGAAAACGCTCCGGACTACTCCAGCACCGATTTCCTGAAGCTCAGCGGGGCCAACGGAACCTGGAACACGAAGTTCGGCGGCCAGAACGGCGCCGGCAAGGGCGTCGTCGTCGGCGTCATCGACACCGGATACACCCCGTCCAGTGCGTTTTTCGCCGGGGAAGAGGTCAAGCCCCTCGTCGGCCAGCCTGTCGTCGGTGTGCCGTACAGGACGGCGGACGGCAAGATCGCAATGCTCAAGTCCGACGGCGACACTTTTATCGGTGAGTGCCAGAAGGGCCAGGACTTCGACGGTTCTGCCTGTAACTCCAAGGTCCTGAGCGCTCACTACTTCGCCGAGGACTTCCTGCAGTTCGTGCCCCCGGCCGAGCGTGCTCCGGAAGAACTGCTGTCCCCGGTCGATGTCGCCAGCCACGGCACCCACACGGCCAGCACCTCGGCGGGCAACGCCAACGTCGAGACCTTCGTCGACGGGCGCAGCTTCGGCCTGACCAGCGGCATCGCGCCGGCCGCCAAGCTCTCCGTTTACAAGGTCTGCTGGGAAGACACCGACCCCAACACGGGCGGCTGCTACAGCTCCTCGTCCGTTGCCGCCGTCGAACAGGCCATCAAGGACGGCGTCGACGTACTGAACTACTCGATCTCCGGTTCTGCGACTTCAGTTATCGACCCGGTCTCGATTGCCTTCCTGAACGCTGCCTCCGCAGGCATCTTCGTCGCAGCATCGGCCGGAAACTCCGGTCCGACGGCGAGCACCGTCAACCACGGCGGCCCCTGGGTCACCACGGTTGCGGCCAGCAGCTTCTCCCAGGAGCTTCAGGGCACTGTTGAATTCGCAGACGGAACCAAGTTCCGCGGCGCCAGCATCATGAACAAGGAAGTCAAGGACGCCGGCGTGGTGCTGGCTGCCAACGCTGCCGCGGCGACCCCGCCGTCGAACCCCGCACTGTGCGGGCCCGGCACCCTGGACCCGGCGAAGGTCGCCGGCAAGGTCGTCGTCTGCGACCGCGGCGTTGTCGACCGCGTCGCCAAGAGCGCCGAGGTTGCCCGTGGTGGCGGCGTCGGCATGATCCTGGTGAACCTGAGCAATTCCTCGCTGGACACCGATCAGCACGCCGTCCCGACCGTCCACGTGAACCCGCCGGCCACCGCGGCCATCAAGGCCAAGGTAACCGCCGCCCCGGACATCAAGGTGTCCCTTGTTAACAAGGACACGACCGGACTGCCGCTGGAGGCGCAGCCGCAGATTGCCGGCTTCTCCTCCCGGGGCCCGCTGCTGGCCACCGACTCGGACCTGCTGAAGCCGGACGTCACTGCGCCGGGTGTTGCAGTCCTGGCCGGTGTGTCGCCGATTGGCGCTGACGGTGCAAAGTTCGGATTCCTGTCCGGCACCTCCATGGCGGCACCGCACGTTGCCGGTTTCGGCGCGTTGCTCCTGGGCAAGAACCCGAACTGGTCCCCTGCAATGGTCAAATCCGCCATGATGACCACGGCAGGCAATGTGGTGAACGCCGACGGCTCCAAGAACACCGATGTCCTCGCCACCGGTGCCGGCCAGGTGGATCCGGCACGCATGGTCGATCCGGGTCTTGCCTACGACGCCAACGAAGAGGACTACTGGAAATTCATACAGGGTACGGGAATCAACCTAGGCCTGCCGTCCAGCATCCTGCCGCGGGACATGAACGTCCCGTCCTTCTCGCTGGGCAACCTCACCGGCAAGATCACCGTGACCCGGACCCTGACCGCTCTGACTCCGGGCGTCTACAAAGTCAAAGCCAATGTGCCCGGAATTCAGGTCAATGTGGCTCCGGCGGCCCTGAACTTCAAGGCCGCTGGCGAGAAGAAGACCGTCAAGGTCAGCTTTGAGAACAAGAGCGCTGCCCTGGGCAAGTTCGCCATGGGCTCACTGAGCTGGGAGGGTGCAGGCAAGACCGTCACCTCGCCGATCGCAGTCCGGCCGCAGTCTGTCGTCGCCGCGAAGGATGTCTTCCTTAGCACCGAATCCGGCACGGGCTCGGGCGACATCAGCGTTGTGTCGGGCACCAACTCGCCCGTCAACATGACGCTGGACGGCCTGTCCAAGGCGGATTCTTCTGCCGTGGAACTGGTTCCCGGCCCGTTCGCGGGCCGTGCCGATGCCTCGACGTTCGTCAAGACTGTGAACGTCCCGGCGGGTGCTCCGCTGGCCAAGTTCTCGGTCATCTCCTCTGACCCGGCCTCGGACTTCGACATGTGGGTGGTCACGCCACAGGGCGTCGAGCAGGTGGCGACGTCGTCGTCCAGCGAGACGCTCTCGATTGCTGATCCCGTTGCAGGCTCGTACACGATCTACGCGAACCTGTACTCCAGCCCGGGCGGCAAGGCCACGAAGGCAAGCGTTGATGCCGCGGTTCTCGGTGCCAACGAGAACAATGCGACCATCACGCCGAACCCTCTGGTGCTGCCGAACGGTGAAACAGGCAAGATCACGCTGAACTGGACCGGCCTGAAGCCCGGCTCCTACATTGGACGGATCACCTTTGCCGGTGCCAGCGAGCCGACGTTCGTCACCGTCGTCGTGAACGCTGCAGGAGCTGCCTCGGTGGCGCCGACCTCGGAACGCGGCCGCGCAGTCCAAGTTCCAGCACCCGGAGCTTGAGCCCCCAACAACGCCATCTAGGCGCGGCTCAACCCGATAGCAGAGGCAATGGCCGGCGGTTCGCACCGCCGGCCATTGCTGTCTCGTGACGCCTGCGAGGTTCCGCGTGGCTCAGATTGCGCCGGTGGAGCCTGCAACCCCGCCCAGCAGCGGCGCCATGGCACGCCAGCGGGCGATCTCGCAGCCATCGGTGCGGCTGAACGTGCTGTGGACTTCCCGGCCCAGGAACCAGCCGGTCACCACGGCGACCTGCGGACCCCCGTACTGCTGCGTGCACATCTTCGGCGGTCCCGGCTTGGGAAAGAAGATGTCCTCGCCGTGCTGCGTAACCGCCGCGAGGGCGGCCGCCGAATCCGGCAGCGTGGACGCGGGGGCGACGCTGCCGCCGTCGGCCGCCAGGCGGAAGGTGTACTCCGGCGCTTCCGGGGCCTCCGTCAGCCGGACGGTGAGATCGATGTCGTGGTGGCTGTGACGCTCGTGAGTGGCGGTCATTGCTGTCCTTCCGTGCGTTCGGGGGCAGGGCCGGAACCAATCGACTGGAACAGGGGAGCGAGCTCCTGCAACAGCCGCTGCCGCAGTACTTGTGATTCGGCTGAAAAAGCCCGCTGGTGCTCAACATACGCCGCTTTGCCCTCGGGCGTTTCGATCCTGATGGCGGGATAACCCCACTCTTGCAAGTCGTACGGCGACGCCCGCATGTCCATGGCCCGGATCCGCCACGATAGTTCGAAACAGTCCACGACGAGCTCGCTGGGCAGCAACGGGGACAGCTTGTAGGCCCACTTGTAAAGGTCCATGTTGGCGTGCAGGCAACCCGGCTGCTCCATGGCGCGCTGGTTCTCCCGGCTGGGAACCATACTGTTCAGCGGAACGGCGTCCGGGGTGTAGAAGCGGAAGGCGTCGAAGTGCGAGCACCGGATCCGGTTCTCCTCCACCACCTCGTCGGTGCGCCCGGACCCCAGCCGCAGCTGCAGGTACTCGTGCCGGAGATCGAACTTGTCCTGCCGGTAGACCATTGCCCACTCGTGCAGCCCGAAGCAGCCGAACTGGGCCGGCCGCGCGGCAGTCCCGGCCAGGATGACCCCTGCGAACTGCAGTGCCTCCCGGCGCTCCCTCAGGAAGGCGTCGGCGTCGACCGTCACAGCCGGCGACTCCGCCGGCAGCCCGGCGGCCGCGAGTTCTGCGGCGTCGGCCGCGCGGTAATACTTCCACCCGGTCCGCGCCTCAGCCTCGGGGCCGGAGAGCACGACGCCGGCGCCCGGGTGCCAGCGCAGCAGCTGTCCGGGCTTCTGGGTGTAGTAGGTGAAGAGGAAGTCCTCCACCGGGTGCTTCCGGCCGGCGGAGCGCCGCTCAAGGTAGGGGTCCGCGTAGCGGCGGACACGTTGGACGTGGGCCGCCTGGCGCGGCAGCCACTCTTCCTGCTGGAGGTGCAAGGGCTTAGCTCGCCCCGCCGGATGAGCCCAGAACATCTTTGGCGGCGTTCCAGGCGGCGATTTCACAGCCGTTTGTCAGGCTGAAGCTCGCCTGAACCGCCCTGCCATCCACGACGCCGGTGACGGTGGCCACCTGCGGGCCGCCGTACTGCTGGGTGCAGGTCTGGTTCTTGGCGGGCGGGGCGGGGCTGAGGATGGCCGGGTTGTTCTTGATGGCGATGCATGCGGCGGCGGCGTTGGGGTGCTGGCTTTCGGCCGCAGGAACCCCGTTTTGGCAGACCAGCGTGAAGTTGGCCGCGGTGCCGGTTTCGTTCGGCTTGACCATGATGGCGAGTTCGGCGTTGCCCTTGCCCGGTCCGGACGGCAGCGGGACCGCGGAGGGCGACGGGGCCGGTGACGTCGTCTCCGTCTCCGGCGACGGCGAGCCCGACGGCGCTGTGGGTGACGGGCTGGAGGGGGTGCCCGACGTCGTGCTGGGGGAGGGGGAAGGTGTGGGCCCGCCATTCGGCGTGCAGGCGGCCAATCCGGCCACGGCCATCAGGACGGCCGCCAGGACAAGTGCCGGGCGGCCCGATTGCGTGCGCATCAGCAGTCCTCCTCTGTTTTGCCCAGTCTACCGCCGGGGCACGTCGTCCGGGCCGGGCCGTGTGGCGGCGATCAGGTCCATCATGGTGGCGTGCAGCTGGCCGACCTGTTCACGCGTCAGGCCCAGCCGGGCCATCATAATGCCCGGGACTTCTGTGGCCTGCTCCCGAAGGGCGGCCCCGCGCGGCGTCAGCCGGACATCCAGGGTGCGCTCGTTGCCTTCCATCCGCTGGCGGGTGATGAAGCCTGCCGTCTCGAGCCGGCGCAGCAGCGGCGAGATGGTTGCCGGCTCCTGGGCCAGGGCGTCGCTGATGTCGCGGACCGACCGCGGGCTCGCTTCCCACAGGCACAACATGACGAGGTACTGCGGGTGGGTCAGGCCGAGCCTGTCGAGGACGGGCTTGTAAGCGCCCACGACGCTTCGGGAGGCCACCGTCAGGGCGAAGCAGAGCTGCTGTTCCAGCAGGAGGTCGTCCTGTGCTGCCTGGGAGTCCTGGGCTCCATGCGCTCCCGGCATGACGTGCCTGTCCTGGATTGCTGGGGTTCCTTCGGTCACACCGACTCCTTCGAATGATTAGTGCACTAATGATTAGCGTACACTGGGAGCATTGTCTTGCTCCCACGAAAGGATAGCCATGGCCAAGGAAAATGCCGTCGAGCGGTTCATGCGGGCCACCGGGAAGTTCCGGGCCGTGTTCGGGCCGGCCAACCGCAGTTCACTCGGCCACGAGATGACCGACCAGAACAGGCGGCTGCTGGCGGCGCGGCAGGCTGAAACTGAACAGTGGGAGACCTTGCACCGGCCCGACGGCAGCACTTATGTGGTGCCTCGAAACCCTGACGACAAATCCCTGCGCTAGGTCCCTTTTAGCGCCACCCCACCCGGGCCATTTCCCGCTGCCGGGCGTAAAATGAGGGCACTGACACACCGCTGTGCAGCATCCTGAACCATCCGGGACGAGGAAAGGGGGTGGGACTAGTGACACGTGCTGTCAGAGCTTTCATGGAAAAGACCGACAAGCTGAGGCTGCTGTTCGGGCCCGCAAATCGAGGCGACACCGCGGCGCCTGTAGTTCACAAGCACGACGACTTCGAGCACGCCTCGGAAGACGACCTGGCAGGTTTCGAAGTCGAGACGGACGACCGCGGACACCACTACGCTGTCCGGAAAACGGATCTCGGGAAAGAAGAGGTCTGACGAGGCCCGCTTCGCCGGTTCCGACGGTTCCGGGGGACCCCGGATGCCGGGGGCATCCTGGGCGGCCGCGTGGTACGCGGCCGGAAACGTGGGAATGCGGCCGGAGCTGTGGGGAAGCGGCCGACGACGGGCGGAGACGGGGAAGGGAGCGGCASSTGCCGCTCACGCCCTGTGGATGGCGCGGACGGCGTCGTCGAGCAGATCCGCGTGGGTCACCACGGAGATCCGGATCTCCGAGGTGGAGATCATGTTGATGTTGATGCCGGCCTCGGAGAGGGCCGCGAAGAAGCGGGCGGACACACCCGGGTGCGAGCGCATGCCGGCGCCGATCAGCGAAAGCTTGCCGATCTTCTCGTTATATTCGATGCTCTCAAAGCCGATCCGGTCCTGCGCGGCGTGCAGGGCGGCCAGGGCCTCGGCGCCCTCGACGATCGGGAGCGTGAAGGAGATATCGGTCCGGCCCGTACCGTGGGTGGAGACGTTCTGGACGATCATGTCGATGTTCGAGTGGGCGTCCGCGATGACCTGGAAGATCGCCGCTGCCTTGCCGGGGATGTCAGGTACACCGACAACCGTGACCTTGGCTTCGGACCGATCGTGTGCCACACCGGAGATGATTGGCTGCTCCAAGGCAACTCCCTCTTGAGTCGTGATCTTGTCGTCGGCGCCGGGCAGAACCCAGGTGCCTTCGTTCTGGCTGAATGAGGAACGGACGTGCAGGGGTACCCCAAAGCGGCGGGCGTATTCAACACAGCGCAGGTGCAGAATCTTAGCGCCGGACGCGGCCAGTTCCAGCATTTCCTCGCTGGAGATGCGGTCGATCTTCCGGGCCGAGGCGACCACCCGCGGATCGGCCGTGTAGACGCCGTCGACGTCGGTGAAGATCTCGCAGACATCGGCGTCGAGCGCCGCGGCGAGGGCCACAGCCGTCGTGTCCGACCCGCCGCGCCCGAGCGTCGTGATCTCGTTCGTCGTGTGGCTCATACCCTGGAACCCGGCCACGATCGCGATGTGCCCCTTGTCCAGGGCGGTGCGGATGCGGTGCGGGTCAACGTCGATGATCCGGGCCTTGCCGTGGATGCCGTCGGTGATCATGCCGGCCTGGGACCCGGTGAAGGACTGGGCCGAGGCGCCGAACTTGTTGATGGCCATGGCCAGCAGCGCCATGGAGATTCGTTCGCCGGCGGAGAGTAGCATGTCCATCTCGCGGGCGGGCGCGGAATCGGTGACCTGGCCGGCGAGGTCAAGGAGCTCATCGGTGGTGTCGCCCATGGCGGAAACCACCACGACGACCTCGTCGCCGGCGTTTTGGGCGTCCACGACCCGCCGGGCGACGCGCTTGATGCCTTCTGCGTCAGCCACCGAGGAACCGCCAAATTTCTTCACGACAAGGTGCTTGGTGGCGGCGGCCGAGACGGGCAACGTCTGCGATCCGGGCTGGACTTCGGTAGTGGGCAAACTCATTCGCGCACCCTCACTGGATCATCGGGGTTCTGGGCCAGGCAACCAAACGGCGCGACGGCGTAACTTCTTACCCCAGTTTATCGCCGTGCCGCCCGCGCCGTTGAATTGTGACCGAATGGCAGACACCCCGGGTTTGTCTCCACCGGACATGCCCAGTGCTGCGGGCCGGGAGTGGACATGGTCTCCCGTTCCGTGGACATGCTCAGTGCTTCCGCGGGACATGCTCATTCTTGGTGGCCTGGAGTGGGCATGAGGGCATTGTGTCCATTCCTGGGCGTGGGCGCTGGACATGTCCGCCGGGCCGGATGGTGGGCCAGGTGCGGGCATGCTCAGTGCTGCCGTGGGACATGCTCATTCTTGGCGGGCTGGAGTGGGCGTGAGGGCATTGTGTCCATTTCCGGGCGTGGGCGCTGGACATGTCCGCCGGGCCGGATGGTGGGCCGGGGTGTCGCTGCCGCGGCGGCCACTAGTGCGTCAGCTCAGGGCGTTGCGGCGGCCCTCGAAGGCCCTGCCGAGCGTGACTTCGTCGGCGTATTCCAGGTCCCCGCCCACGGGCAGGCCGGACGCCAGCCGGGTGACGGCGATGCCAATCGACTTGAGCATCCGGGCCAGATACGTCGCCGTGGCCTCGCCCTCGAGGTTGGGGTCGGTGGCGATGATGATTTCCTGGATGGCGCCGTCGTTGAGCCGGGTCAGCAGCTCACGGATCCGGAGCTGTTCCGGGCCGATCCCGGCGATCGGATTAATCGCGCCGCCCAGCACGTGGTACCTGCCGCGGAAGGACCGCGTGCGTTCCACCGCCAGGACGTCCTTGGATTCTTCGACGACGCAGATAACCGTGGGGTCCCGGCGCGGGTCGCGGCAGATGTTGCACAGTTCCTGCTCGGTCACGTTCCCGCAAACCGTGCAGAACTTGACCCGTTCCTTCACGGTGGTGATGGCATCGACAAGCCGCTTCATGTCCTGCGGATCGGCCTCGAGGATGTGGAAGGCCAGCCGCTGGGCTGACTTGGGCCCCACTCCGGGAAGGCGTCCGAGCTCGTCGATCAGCTCTTGAACTGCGCCTTCGTACACAATGTCCTCGTTCGTTTGGAGTGGGGCCGGGGCCAGCCGGCAGGGGTCTGCTAGAAGCGGGGCGGCAGCGGGCTTCCATCCAGGGAGCGCTCTTCCACCAGTTTCCCGCCCAGAATACGCTCGACGGCGGCCCGGCCGAAGACGCCCGATTCCTCGATCGTTTCGTCGTCGGCGCTGGGGATGTCCTGTACGTAGACGGTGGTCGCGGCGGCGGCTCGGGCGGGGGCCTTCGCCCGCCCGGCCTCGGCCTCGGGACTGTTCGACAGCCGCTGGTACAGGCTTTGCCGGCCTGCCGGAGCGGCAGCGTCGGGAACGGCAGTGACCGCAACAGCCTCCGCGACGGCAGCTACGGCAGCGGCGGCCACACGCGGCGCAACAGACTCCGCAACCGCCGGCGCCGGAGCCGCTTCGGCCCGGGCCTGGTGGTCCGAGGCCAGTCCGGACGGCGCGGACACGACACCCGCGTACTCCGGGATCTGTGCCGCCGCCGGCTCGTAGTGCACAGGCTTCGGCTCGGGCTCGGACGCAGCGGGCTCGACATCCGGGCTCGTGTACCGGCCGAGGTTCGAATCTGTGCCGACCGTCCAGACGCCGGGTGACTGCTCGACGGCGCGGGCCCACGCGTCATCCGACGCGTCCGGGTCTGCGCCCGGTGTCCCGGCCGGGGAACCGGCGGTTTTGGATGCCGGCGCGGCAGGGGACTTGCGGGCCGGAGCGGTAGCGACAGCCGCGGGCTCGGGGCGGCGCAGCGTGGCTACGGGCGAGGGGTCCCAATCCAGGGGTGGTTCCTCGTCCAGCGGAGGGGCGTCCTCGTCCCGGGGCGGTCCCCAGTCGTCATCGGCGTAGGACCCGGAAGGCTCCGAAGGGCCATCCGAGCCGGCTGCTGGCTCGGCTGCGCTGACCTGAGATTGGATCGCTGGGGCAGGCGCCTGCGGTTCCGCTGCCGGCTCGGCTGCGCGGACCTGAGCCTGGGCCGCGGGGGCCGGAGTGGGTTGCGTCGAAGGCATTGAGGCGGCGGGAACGTGCGCCGCGGCCACCCGCGAGGGGACGGCTTCAGCGGCATCGTTGGCCGGAGATGGGGCCTGCTGGGGAGCCGGGCTCAGGCCCCAGGCGACGTCGGCCGATGTCGCCTGGCTTGCGGACGATGCCGGGGTCTCCGGGCTAGCCGGCGGCGCTTTTGGGTTTGGCTCAGAGCTCGCTGGGCTGTTGCTGCTGCCGGCCACGGCCCGGATCTGGCAATCGATGCCGATGGTCTTGTGGATCGCCTGCCGGAGGTTCTCGGCGTGGTCGGCCCGGCCGAAGGCGCCCGCCAGCCCCGTGGTGGTGAACGCGAGGGTCAGGACGTGGTCCTCGAAGTGGCCGACCTGGGCGTTGGGTTCCACCAGTGCCCAGGTGCTGCGTTTGATCTTGGTGAGCGTTTGCAGGATTTCGGGCCAGGCGCGGCGCAAAACCTCCACGTCGGCTCCGGGGCCGGCGGCAGACCCGGGAGCAGCGGCAGGCGCCCTGCCGGGCTCGGCCGGCTCGGGGCGCGCAGGGACGGAAGGTGCTGGGGTAGATGCCGCGGGGGCGGACGGTGCGGGGGCGGATGGGGCAGCCGCTGAGGCAGTCTCTGACGCGGGCAGGGACGGAGGCGCGGCGGCGGGACCTGCGGCCGGGGCGGGCCGGCTGGCCGCCGCGGATTCGTCCACAGGCCAGTCGCTGGTGCTGACCCGTGGCGCCGTCAGCGGTTCTCGGACGGGCTCGTCCTGCCTGGCGGGCGCGGAGACTGTGGCCGGCGGCTGCTCGCCCTGACGCGGGGCGGAGGGGGCGGTGGTTGTGGCAGCCGGCGCGGCGTGCGAGGGTGCGGCGGGCACGTCCGCTGCCGGCAACTGTGGCGCGGCTGCCTGCTCCGTGCGTGCAGGCGAAACGGCAACAGGTGCGGGAGCGGCGGCGAGGGGGGCTCCGACGTCGTTCCCGGCGTAGTTCAAACGCCGCTCGACGCGGTCGATCCGGGCTGCGATGCCGCGCTCGGTCTGCTCGGAGCTGGGCAGCAGGATGCGGGCGCACAGCAGTTCCAGGTGCAGGCGCGGCGAGGTGGCCCCGGTCATGTCGGTGAGAGCGGTATTGGTGACGTCAGCGGCGCGGGAGAGCTCGGCCGCCCCGAGGTTGTGCGCCTGGTTCTGCAGGCGGGCAATCTGGTCCGCCGGCATGCCGCGGAGGATGGACTGGGCGCTTTCGGGCATCGCCTGGACGATGATGAGGTCGCGGAAGCGTTCGAGCAGGTCCTCGACGAAGCGCCTAGGATCGTGCCCGGTCTGGATGACGCGGTCCACAGCGCGGAACACTGTGGCGGCATCCGACGCCGCGACGGCTTCGACGACGTCATCGAGCAGGGAGGCGTGCGTGTAGCCCAGGAGGGCGACCGCGAGTTCGTAGTCCAGGCCGTTTGGTCCGGCGCCGGCCATGAGCTGGTCGAGCACGGAGAGGGAGTCGCGGACCGAACCGCCGCCCGCGCGGATGACGAGCGAGAGCACCCCGGGCGCCACGGGGACGTTCTCCTGGGTGCAGAGCAGCTCCAGATACGCCATGAGAGGCTCCGGCGGCACCAGCCGGAAAGGGTAGTGGTGCGTGCGGGAACGGATGGTGCCGATGACTTTGTCCGGCTCCGTGGTGGCGAAGATGAACTTGATGTGTTCCGGCGGTTCTTCGACGATCTTGAGCAGGGCGTTGAACCCGGCCGACGTGACCATGTGGGCTTCGTCGATGATGAAGATCTTGTAGCGGTCCCGGACGGGGGCGTAGGTGGCCCGTTCCCGGAGGTCGCGGGCGTCGTCCACACCGCCGTGGCTGGCGGCGTCGATCTCGATGACGTCCAGGGAGCCGGAGCCGCCGCGGGCGAGTTCCACGCAGCTGGGGCACTTGCCGCAGGGGGTGTCCGTGGGGCCCTCGGCGCAGTTCAGGCAGCGGGCCAGGATGCGGGCGGAGGTGGTTTTGCCACAGCCGCGGGGGCCCGAAAAGAGATAGGCGTGGTTGACGCGGTTCTTGCGCAGGGCCGTCATGAGAGGCTCGGTGACGTGCTCCTGCCCGATAACGTCCGCGAACGAATCGGGGCGGTATCGACGGTAGAGGGCGGTAGTAACAGTCACAGATAAACCCTACCAATCGGCACAGACATAAAAGACCCCTCATGCACCCGCCAGAGCCCGTTTACCCTTGCTACCTTCCGGTCCTGGGGGAGTTCAACAGGATGACGCCACATGAGGGGCCGTCAGCAAGTTTACCTGACGATTGGGTGTGCCCCGAATTGGCCCGGTTTGGCCCTTAATCCTCGACGGGAGATGCCCATTCTTGGCGAGAAGGAGTGGGCTGCAGGAGTGGGCGCGGTGGGACTATGTCCAGCGGTCGGGCGGACCGCTGGGCATGTCCAAGTGGCGGGAGTGGGCAGTGTGTGGCATGCCCATTCTTGGCGGGAAGGAGTGGGCTGGTCGAGATTATGTCCAGCGCTCCGGCGGGCTGGGGGACATGTCCGGTCCCGGGAGTGGGCAGTGTGGGGCATGCCCATTCTTGGCGGGAAGGAGTGGGCATTTTGGGGCTATGTCCAGCCCTCAAGTGGGCCGCGGGGCATGTCCCGCGGAGGAGCCGCAGGCCGGGGCGGGGAGGCCCAATTGGGCGAAGCTGGAAAGTTCAGGTATTCTAGTATCTGCTTTTGATTCAGAAGCAACTGGAGAATTCGCCTAGCGGCCTATGGCGCACGCCTGGAACGCGTGTTGGGTTAACGCCCTCGGGGGTTCAAATCCCCCATTCTCCGCGGTTGGCCCCGGTCCTCGGACCGGGGCCTTTTTGCGTCTCCGGGCCGTTCGTGTCCCCGGCATTTCTATTCTCGTGAGGTTCTCGTGAGGTTCTGGCCAAGGTTGCGTCCTCCGGCAGTACCGGCACCGATTCATCCGCCAAGTCGGCTTGGAGGCCGGGCCGCCCCGTGCCCCAGCCGCACTGCGCCCCCCGGGGCCGCCCCGTGCCTTAGCCGCCCCCGTGCCCCAGCCGGCCCGCCACAAACCAGCAAAACCACCGCAGCCGCCCGCCGGCCCAGACTCAGGCCCGGTAGCCCAGCCGGCGCAGCCTGGCGCGGGCAGCTTGCTCGCTCGGGCCCATCCGGCCGAGGGCCACATGCACCACGCCGAGCGTGACCCGGGTGGCCAGGGTTACCGGCAGCGGTATCGGGCCCAGCCGCGCGGTC
Organism: Arthrobacter sp. P1_D4; assembly: GCF_056406115.1. Taxonomy (NCBI): domain Bacteria; kingdom Bacillati; phylum Actinomycetota; class Actinomycetes; order Micrococcales; family Micrococcaceae; genus Arthrobacter; species Arthrobacter sp. P1_D4. The sequence goes on from NZ_JBFUAU010000013.1 coordinate 34,353, forward strand.
CGCAGGCCCAGAAGCTCCCGGTACTTGGGCTCGAGGCTTGCCACGGCGGCCGCGAACAGCACCCGGTAGCCAGGCCTGAGCGCGGGGTGCAGGGGCGGGTCGCGAATGAACGCCACCGTTTCGGTGACCCGTTCGTCACAGCGGAGCTCGCCGTCGTCGTACCAGCGGTCCAACTGCTGGCGCATTTCCGCTTCGCTCAGCGGTGGTGCCTCGACGCCCATCAGCCGGCCGGCCTGGGCCCACTCACGGACGTAGGCATCAGGTCCGCCAGGAATCGGCCGCCCCCACAGTTTGTGGGCAGAGAGGAAAGCGTCTGTGAAGGCAATGTGAACCCACCGGAGCAGCTCGGGATCATTGGCCGCGTAACTGCGCCTGATGCCGTGGCCGTCCACAAATTCTCCCCGCACCGTCCGGTGCAGCCGAAGAACCCAGTCCGATGCCGCCTTCGCCGTATCCGTGGAGCCATACGTCACGGTGAAGATCCAGCGGATCGTGCCAGCCAGCCGGCCCAGCGGGTCTTCGCGGAAACGGGAGTGATCGTGGACTCCGGCCAACGCGCCGGGATGGAGCGCCTGCATCAGCAGTGCCCGGATTCCCGCCACGATGGTTGGCATGTCCCCGTGCACGGCCCAGACGGCCGAGCCGGGCAAGTGGTACCCGGCGTCGTCCCCCTCGGCCAGGCCCGGCACCCACTCGGGCACCGAATCGCGCGTCCCCGTGAACGTCTGTTTGAGTTCCGCCTGCCATTCCCTGAGGACATTTCGCATCCTTCATTCTTACCCGTCCCGGCGGCGTGCGGCACCTGCAATTGTGCGGAGAACTACTGGGGCGCCGCCGGCAAGCTACTGGGGACATCCGCGGATCTCCGATTGGTCCCGCAAAAGGAGCGCGCTGACGGTTCACAGACCCGGCCGTCTGTGGTCACATAGGGAGGTAAGTCCGTGAAGATTGGGGTCTGGCGGACATATAGCGGGAGTCATTTCGTGGGAAAACACTGGGGAAACTCATCGAGTGAGCAGTCAGCGAGGGCACGGACCATTGCCGTGCGCTGCGTGTCCGGAGGCCTGTGCCTGTCCCTGGCCGTGCTGGCATTCAGCGGCTTTCAGGGACTGAGCGCCTTTGCGACCTACGGCGCGCCCACCGCCGTCCCGACGGCCGCCATGCCTCCCTCCGGCGACGTGGGACCGGAAGCCCTGGACCCGCTGGCCCACTCCGCCGCGACCGCGCCCGCGGGGACTCCCGGCACCGGCGCTGTCACCGCCGATGCCCAGGCGCTCGTGGCCTTCAGCCGGAGCACGGTGGACACGGCCACCCGGGCAGGGGTGCGTGGCGAGCTCAATGTGGCCTCGGCGGCCCTGCACCGGCCCGCACCGGGTTTCCTCATGGCCCCGCTGGAATCACTGGTGCCCTCGTCCCCGTTCGGGCTGCGCACCAGCCCCCTGACGGGATTCGCGGGCGAATTCCACTGGGGCCAGGACTTCGCGGCCCCCTGCGGCACCCGGGTCTACTCCGCCGACGCCGGTGTGGTGCGGGCCGTCGGGTGGCACCCGTGGGGCGGCGGAAACCGGGTGGAAATCGACCACGGCAACGGTCTCATCACCACGTACAACCATCTGGAGGCGATCGCGGTCAAGAAGGGCGACTCCGTGCGGGTGGGGGAAATTATTGCCCGGGTTGGTACCACCGGATCCTCCACCGGCTGCCACCTTCACTTCGAAACCATCCTCAACGGCTCCCACACTGATCCGCGCGATTGGACATTTCTGCCCATCAAGCAGGTGGATCAACTCGGCCCGATCGACATGACCAGTTACGCACCCGACGCCGGTAAGGCAACCAATGCGGGGATTGGCTGGGCGATTCCTGTCCGGGAAGACCTGACCCATGTGGTGGCCGGCGGCGTTCAGGAGCAGCCTGCCGCGGTGGCCGCCAAGCCGTCGGCGAGTGCCTCGCCTGCGGCTACTGAAGCCGCCGCCGACAAACCCTCCCCAACGCCTTCCGTCACCTCTAAGCCGTCGCCCACGGGCACTGCCTCCGCGACGCCGACGCCGACGCCGACCGGCACTGCCTCCGCGACCCCGACGCCGACTGGGACTGCCACGACGACCACGCCTGCCGCGCCCACCCCGACCCCGTCGGCAACTGCGACCCCGACCCCGTCGGCGACCCCCACCCCGACGCCGACGGCGACCCCCACCCCGACGCCGGCGCCAACCCAGACGGGAACAGCCTCCGCCAAGCCATCAGCACCGGTATCGGTCCCGCCGCCGGTGGCACCGCCGTCCTCCGCGCCTGCGCCGTCCTCCGCAACCGCGACGGAGGCTGCCGCCAAGACGGCCACCCCCGTGCCGGCCCCGCTCACTGTGGAGCCGGACCCAATCACCGCGCCGGCCGATACGCCGAAGCCACGGGCGGCCACGCAGTCGGCCACGACGGCAGTGACAACAGAACCCTCAGCGACGCCTTCAGCGACGCCCGGCGGCTAGCCCCGCCGCGCCCCATGGCATTGTTCCGGCGTCATGTCCGGGAGGCACACCCATACCCGCAGCCCCCGGTGCCGAATAATGGAGTGACCAGTTCAGATTCCCTGCTCCGGACCATCGACAACGCAAGGACGCGCCCCATGACAGCTCTGCACTCCATTCCCCTGACCCTCATCGACGGGACCGAGACCGATTTTGGCCGATTCAAGGGCGAGGTGGTTCTGGTGGTCAACGTGGCGTCCCAGTGCGGTTTCACGCCCCAGTACGCTGGACTCGAGGCGCTGCACAACAAGTTCCGGGGCCAGGGCTTCCAGGTCCTGGGCGTGCCCTGCAACCAGTTCGCCGGGCAGGAGCCCGGCGGCGAGGCCGAGATTGCCGAGTTCTGCCAGCGCAATTTCGGGGTGACCTTCCCGCTGACGGTCAAGGCCAACGTCCGGGGAAAGAACCAGCACCCGCTCTACGCCGAGCTCACCAAATTCAAGACCGGCATCCTGCCCGGCCTCGTGAAGTGGAACTTCGAGAAGTTCCTCGTGAACCGCGACGGCGAAGTCATCGCCCGCTTTGCGCCCACCGTTGAGCCTGACGCGCCGGAGATCATCGAAGCCGTTCAGTCCGCCCTCGACTGACCCGACCGGCCCGGGGTCCAGAGGAACTCAGCCCTATCCCTAAGCATGCTTAGCGCCTAGACTGGCCGGACCCTCCAACATTCCGGACTTCCCCGCGGCGCAAGCAACTCTGGCAGCCGTCGGCAGTGTGGCCGGGTGTTCCTGTGGAGGGCGCATCAAAGAACTTCGTGAATCACACCAGGGCGCCCACCACGGGGCCCGTGAAAGCAGGAGGAAATAGATGACAGGGAACAAAGCCGTTGCCTACAAGGGGCCTGGCAAGGTCGAACTGATCGACATTGACTACCCCACCTTCGAACTCAAGGACGGCCCGGGGGTCAACCCCGCCAACGTGGGCCGGCAGGTGCGCCACGGCGTAATCCTCAAAACCGTGGCCACGAATATTTGCGGCTCGGACCAGCACATGGTCCGGGGGCGCACCACGGCACCCGCCGACCTGGTGCTCGGCCACGAGATCACCGGCGAGGTGGTCGAAGTGGGCCCGGATGTTGAATTCATCAAAGTGGGGGACATCTGTTCCGTCCCCTTCAATATCGCCTGCGGGCGCTGCCGGAACTGCAAGGAGCGCAAGACCGGCATCTGCCTGAACGTCAACCCCGACCGGCCGGGCAGCGCCTACGGCTATGTGGACATGGGCGGCTGGGTAGGCGGCCAGGCCAACTACGTCCTGGTGCCGTATGCCGATTGGAACCTGTTGAAGTTCCCGGACAAAGACCAGGCCCTCGAAAAGATGATGGACCTGACGATGCTCTCGGACATCTTCCCGACCGGATTCCATGGTGCGGTCACCGCAGGCGTCGGCGTCGGGTCCACCGTCTACGTGGCAGGCGCAGGGCCCGTGGGCCTGGCCGCGGCGACCAGTGCCCAGCTCCTGGGTGCCGCCGTCGTGATTGTGGGTGACATGAACGCGGACCGCCTGGCGCAGGCGCGCAGCTTCGGCTGCGAGACCATCGACCTGAGTAAGGGCGGCCCGGCCGAACAGATCGAGCAACTCCTGGGCGTCCCGGAAGTCGATTGCGGCGTGGATGCCGTGGGATTTGAGGCCAAGGGGCACGGGGCCGGAGCCCACGAGGCCCCCGCCACCGTCCTGAACTCGCTGATGGAGGTAACGGCCGCCGGCGGTGCCCTGGGCATCCCCGGGCTCTACGTCACCGGGGACCCGGGTGGCGTGGACGAGGCCGCGAAGAAAGGTTCGCTCTCACTCAGCCTCGGAACGGGTTGGGCAAAGTCGCTCAGCTTCACCACGGGACAGTGTCCGGTCATGAAGTACAACCGGCAGCTGATGATGGCGATCCTGCATGACAGGGTGCATATCGCCAAGAACGTCAACGCGAAGGCGATTACCCTGGAGGACGCGCCGAAGGGCTACGCGGAATTCGACGCCGGCGCGGCGACGAAGTTCGTGCTTAACCCGAACGGCTACCTGAGCTAGCGGAAACCGTAAACCCGGCGGCACTGTCCGTCCCGCCCCGAAGCCCCGGGGTTTCGGGAGTGCCGCCGGGCCTCCCCGCCCCGTATATGCCGGAAAGGGCATGTGAGGGCACGCCACCTGTTAACGCCCATTTTTCCAATATGCCTGTCCCAGTTTTTACATTGTTTGCCCAATGTCTGGTTGGATAGTTCTTACTGAGAGGGACCCTGGAAGCACCGCTTCCACCCAACCAAGAAGGCAGCAATGGAGCGCATCGAGGCCGAACACCCCCGGCCACGTCATTTCCTACTTCACCTGAGCGACCCCCACCTGCTGGGGGGTCCGCAACCCCTGCACGGCGTCGTGGACAGCGAAGCCCTGCTCAGGCAACTCTTCGAGGAGGTCCACGCCTCCGGAGCCCGCCCCGAAGCCGTAATCTTCACGGGCGACCTGGCTGACCTGGGCGAACCCGAGGCGTATGCCAAGCTCCGCGCCATCGTGGACCCGGCGTGCGAGGCCTTGGGGGCCAAGGTCATCTGGGCGATGGGCAACCACGACAACCGGGCCAATTTCCGGGCCGGGCTCCTGGACCAGGCCGACAATGACGCGCCCGTGGACCACAGCTACTTCGTCAACGGGCTGCGCATCATCACTTTGGACACCTCCGTGCCCGGCTTCCACCACGGTGAATTGAGCCACGACCAGCTGGACTGGCTCGCTGCTGAACTGGCCACCCCGGCCCCGGACGGGACCATCCTTGCCCTGCACCACCCGCCGGTACCGTCCGTGCTGGACCTTGCCGTGCTCGTGGAGCTCCGGGGCCAGCCGGCGCTTGCCGGCGTCCTGCGCAACTCCGATGTCCGCGCCATCCTGGGCGGCCACCTGCACTACTCGACCACCGCAACGTTCGCGGGCATCCCTGTGTCCGTGGCTTCGGCCACCTGCTACACGCAGGATCTGAACGTTCCGGTCGGCGGCACCCGAGGCCGCGACGGAGGGCAGGCGTTCAACCTGGTCCACGTCTACGAACACACGATCGTGCACTCCGTGGTGCTGCTCGGCGACTCGCCGGCGGTGGGGGAGCTGGTCTCCCCGGAGGAAGTCCAGCGCCGGCTCGCGGCCGCAGGGATCCATGTCCCTGAGAAGGCCAAGCTCGAGGCCCCGTCCCGGACGCCGGCGAACCGCAGGTACACCACCCTGAACTGATTCACTCCCCGGCCGACGCGGCGCCCGTTTTGGTCACGGTCCGTTACTTCTCCCAGGGCGCCTTGATGGGGTAGTACTTCTCCAGGAAGTCCGTGACCAGTTCGGCCCGCTCTTCCGCCGGGACCTCGGGGAAGCTGCCGTCGTTGAGGCAGAAGAAGTCCATGTTCCGCTTGGCCAGGAGTTTGGGCAGGTAGTTCAGGCCGGCCCGCGCCGTGGTGTCCACATACCTCACCTTGGCAGCTGTCTGGGTTACGGCCCGGCCCGTGAGCAGCGCGTAGTAGTGGTAGAACGAGTTGGTCACGGAGATGTTGTCCGCTGCCCGGAAGGTACTCGCGGCGGTCTTGGCAAACTCGGCCGGGAACTCCTGCTCCATCTGCTCGACCACGCTGCGCCGCAACGGGGCCGCCGTGTGCTCAAGGTGCCGGGTGGTGATGCGGCCGAAGCGGTTCCGGAGCAGCTTGCGGTTCACCCGGGCGGCGTTCTCAAAGCCGCTGCGTTCGGCGTCGTTGTCGCCCAGGCCGATCCGGGTTTCGGCCTCGATGAACTTCGTGATGCCGCCCGGAGTGAAGAACATGTCCGGGCCCACGGCGCGGCCGAAGAACATGTCGTCGTTCGAATACAGGAAGTGCTCGGAGAGCCCCTCGATGTGGTGCAGCTGACACTCCACGGCCTGCGAATTGTGCGTGGGCAGAACCGACGTGTCGGCGAAAAACTCTTCGCTCCGGACGATCGTCACACTCGGGTGGTCGGCCAGCCATGACGGCGCGGGGGAGTCCGTGGCGATGAAGATCCGGCGGATCCACGGCGCAAACATGTACACCGAGCGAAGGGCGTACTTGAGCTCATCGATCTGGCGGAAGCGGGCCTCGTGGTCATCGCCCTCGCCCACCACCACGCCGGCCATGCGGGCGCGGCGGGCCGCGATGTACTCGGGGGAGCTGCCGTCAACCCATGAGAAGACCAGGTCGACGTCGAAGCTGATGTCGCTGGCGTGGTCCGCGAACATGTTCTCGATGGTGGGCCACGTGTGGCCGTAGCGTTCCACCGTGCCGCGCACTGCGTCCTGGGCCAGCATGGTGCGGCGCGTCAGGGAGTTCTCGATCGGCAGGATCAGCTGATCGCCTTCGAAGCTCCACAGCTCCAGCTGGACGCCGGCGGAAGCCCCGAATTCAAAACCGCCCTCGGGTTCGACCCTGGGCCGGTAAAGCCGGAAGATCCGGGCCTGGCGGTTCGGCGACAGCTCGCCGTCGGCCACCAGCACGGACGACTTCTTCTTTGCGTCCACGCTCATGGAATACATCGGCTCGTCGCGGCACGCCTCCACGAGGGCGTCGCGGAGTTCCTTGCGGTCCTTCCAGTCGACGGCGACCACAGGGCGATGGTTGTTGCCGCGGACCAGCAGGTAGCCGATACCGGCGCCGGCCAGGACGGAACGCAGGAACATCAGGTCCTCGACCATGGCCTGGTACGGCGTGCGGTTTTCGTTGATCAGCGCATAGCGGCCGCGGTGGCGGACAACATCGGAGCGGGTCCGGAATCTGGCGACTGCGGCCGCCGACGTGACCTCGGCGTGGGCGTCCACAGATGCCTGGCTGCCATAGTAAATCTCGTCTTGGATCGCTGCTTCTGTAATGTCTGAGCTCCCGCTTCTTTGAGTGCGTTGGTGTCTACTTGCATGATAACGCGGGCCTCAAAATTGCCGCGGAAAACCGGCCGCCGCGCGGCGTGCGTGACGACGAAATGTGACCGACCGTAACGGCGGAGCGGGGGCTCAGCCGGTGACGATGGCCAGCCAGTGGTGCAGGAAGGCGGCACCGGCGTCGTCGTGGATCACGTCTTCGCCGAGCCCCAGATCGGCGGCGGTGAGAACCTCGTAGGGTTTGACGGGGATACCGTCCGCGGGCCGGACGTCGACGTGCTTCACGGCGTGGTCGTTGTGGTGCAGCCAGTCGGCCATGGCGTAGTCCGTGCGGGAATCGCCCACCGTGCGCCAAGCCTGCGGCGTGATCCCCTGCGCGGCCAGGAACTCCACGGCCCGGCTCGCGCCCAGGTCCTTGCCCAGCCGGACCGATTCGATATCGGTGGAGATGATGGTCGGATCGACGCGGAAGTCGACCTGGTCATCCGAATCGGGGACGTGGTGGTCCAGCCGCACCACACCGAGCCCGTGCCGGGCCATGATGCCCATGGCGTCGGCGTCGAAGAGTTCCTGCTCGGCCCGGTAGTCGGGGTTGGGGACGGCAATGTGCTGCTCCACGGAGACCATGGCCCGCTTGGTTTCGTCGTAGAACATGTGGGCGGAGTAGTCCTCAGCCACCAGGCGGCGCACGTCATCGCCGAAGGCCTGCGGAATGGCGAGCTCGTGGTCCATGTGGACCGGGCCGGGGCCCTCCGCCGTGTAGCTGAACCAGACGGCGCCCTTCTCGCAAATGGCGTGGATGAGGGTGCCGGCGGGCATCCCGGCGGCGATCATCGGTTCCATGACCTGCTCGCGGATGAACGCGTCCGACCGGCCGGTGTTGAAGATGACCGGCACGCCGGCGGCGGCCAGGGCCACCAAGTCGGCGATGATGCCGGGCTGCACCTCGCGGGTGACCGGGCTCGCGACCGGACCGTCGACGTCGAGCAGCAGCGCCAGCACGGGGGCCGACGACGACGGAACAGGGGCAGTCTCGGGTGAAGTCATACGGCCATTCTGTCAGCCGCACGGGACGTTTGGGTGAGCCGCGCAGCAGATCGACGGCCCTGCGCTGGATGTGACAGGCGGCAGGCGCTGGTCGTGTCAACGCGTCGTGTGACAAATGGTTACCGTTTGGCCACAACCTCACGCCGCCGGGGGACATTCGTTCCTTCGGGCGTCGAAGTTCCCTAGGCTGGCAAGGTGATATTCAAAGCTGTGGGCGAGGGCCGCCCGTACCCCGACCATGGTTACACCACGCCCAAGGACTGGGCGGCCCTGCCCCCGCGTCCTGTCCGGCTTGATGAGCTGGTGACCACGAAGCGCACACTGGACCTTGAAGCCCTGCTGGCCGAGGACTCCACGTTTTTCGGCGACCTCTTTCCGCACGTCGTGGAATACCGCGGCGTCCTCTACCTTGAAGACGGCCTGCACCGGGCAGTCCGCACCGCGCTGCACCAGCGCACCGCAATTCATGCGCGGGTCCTCGTGATAAATGGCTAGGAAGCCGCCAGACGTCAGAGTCCTGCACGGGCACCGCGTCATCAGTGGCTCCGAGCTGAGGGCCACGTTCGTGGAGCAGGACGATACGGCAAAGAACCCCCACCGGCTGCGGCGCAGGATCCTGCACGGCGTTGTCTTGGTGATGCTTGTCGGCCTCATCGTGGCCGCGATCGTGGTGGCCCTCGCCATCATGAACGGCCAGATCAAGATCCCCGGGGCGGAGCGGAGCAGGGCGGCAGTGTCGGTGTGCCCGGCGGCCACCTACGACTACGCGCCGCCGCAGAAGGTCCACGTCAACATCTACAACTCCACGAGCCGGCCGGGCCTGGCCCGGAGCGTGGCCGACCAGCTCGCCGCCCGGAAGTTCCTGGTGGGTACCGTGGGGAACACGACGTCGAGCTACCGCGGCGTGGCGCTGGTGGTCTCCGGTGCCGCGGGCCAGTCGGCCGCCTTCAGCGTCCAGCGCCACGTGCCCGGCTCGGACTATGTCCAGGACGGCCGCGCGGACGCGAGCGTGGACGTGATCATTACCGGCGACTTCAAGGAACTGGCCAAGCCGGAACTCGTGGACCAGACGCCGGGCCAGCTCAGCTGCCCCCGCGAGAACCGGCGCATCGTGGATGAGGCCACGTTGCCCGCCGTACCCACGGCGACGCCCGGCACGGGCTAAAGGCACAGCTTTCCGGCCTTCCCGGCGCGGGACCTAGCGGATGGTGTGGACCGGCCGGCCGGCGTCGTCAAACCTGGCCCCGGCCCCCAGCTGGACAAACCGCACCGTCCGGGCGAGCCGTGCCTCGGCCTCGGCGTCCTGGCCCGCCCCGTCGCCCCGCGCAGCGCTTGAGGAGAGCGTGCCGTGGATGAGCTGGGCCAGCTGGGCAATGTCCGACTCGGGCAGGTACCCCTGGGCCATGCCGTCGCGCAGGATGCCCCGCAGGAGCACGCTGAGCTCACCCACGTGGTCGGCCAGTTTGGCGAACGACGACGGCGAGAGCACCGCCGCCATGGCCGGGCCCGGCGGCAGGTGGCGCCGGCTCAGGTCCTCCACCTGGGCGCGGACGTAGACGGCCAGGCGCTCCACCGGGTTCTCCAGTGCATCGAGGGATTCGCGCAGATCGAGCAGGAACCGCTCGGTCTCATCCAGCGCGTAGGCGATGAGGAGCTCTTCGATATCCGCGTAGTAGTTGTAGACGGCGGTCCGGCCGATCTGGGCATGGCGCGCGACGTCCGTCATCGTCAGGCCGGGGAGCCCGTGGGTGAAGAGGAGTTCCCCGAACGCGGTCAGGATGCGGCGCTGGGTCTCGGCACGTTGGGCGGCGTTGCTCGCGGCCGAAATCCTAGGCATACGCACACTTTAGCGCGATCTGTCACCAAAGCAGCCGGGCGGCGGACTGTGACACGGCCAGGCTATGAACATCGACCGGTTCTGAGGGGCCACACCTGTATCCACCGCCTCAACTGGGGGTGTCTGATAGACACTGCCACCGCCCGTCCGGCCTGCGTAGCGTGGTGGATGTGGACAGAAAAGATGAAATCCGAGACTTCCTGATCTCGCGCCGGGCGAAGATCACCCCGGATCGGGCCGGCCTCCCCAACTATGGCGGGCTGCGCCGCGTGCCGGGGCTGCGTCGGGAGGAAGTCGCCCAGCTCGCCGGGGTAAGCACGGACTACTACACGCGGCTGGAACGCGGCAGCATCCGCGGTGTCTCGGACTCGGTCCTCGACGCTGTGGCCTCCGCCCTTCAGCTGGATGAGGCAGAGCGGACGCATCTGATGGACTTGGCCAGGACGGCCGACACGCCGTCCTCCCGGCGGCCGGTGCGCCGGCCACCGCAGCAGAGGGTCCGTCCCGGAGTAGTGCGTTTGCTGGACAGGATGACCGGAGCGGTGGCCCTGGTGCAGAACGGACGCTCGGACGTGCTGGCCGCCAACTCCTTGGGGCGCGCGCTGTACGGGCCGATGTTCGAGTCCACAGCAGCCGCTGGCCCGGAGGCTCCGGGCCAGCTGCCGAACCAGGCACGGTACCTCTTCCTCGATCCGGGGGCAGGGGACTTCTACCCCGATTGGTCCGCAATCGCCGCCACCACGGTGGCGATGCTCCGATCGGAAGCGGGACGGAATCCCCATGACCGCGCATTGAACGAACTGGTCGGCGAGTTGACCACACGCAGCGGGCACTTCGCCGCATTGTGGGCCGGCCATGACGTGCGGATCCACACCACGGGAACCAAGCGCTTCCACCATCCGGTCGCCGGCGACGTGTCGCTGCAGTTCGAGACGCTCGACCTTCCCGGCGATGAGGGACAAAGCCTGTACACCTTCACTGCGGAGCCGGGGTCCGCGTCCGAAAACGCGCTGGCGTTCCTTGCCAGCTGGGCGGCATCGCCTCCGGCGCAAACCACACCCGGCGACTCTTCCATCCCGGATCTGCGCTCCCACGCGTGGCCCGGAACACTTAACCCAGGAAAGACAGAACATGACTGAGCAAAACGACGCCAAGACCGGGCAGAAAGTCTGGTTTATCACCGGGGCAGGCCGCGGTTTGGGCATTGACATCGCCACGGCCGCCCTGGCCGCAGGCCACGCAGTCGTCGCCACCGGCCGCAACCCCGACAAGGCCGCCCTGGCAGTCGGCGAGAACGAGAACCTGCTGGCCGTAAAACTCGACGTCACCAACCCCGCCGACGCCACCGCCGCCATCGCCGCCGCCGTGGACCGGTTCGGCCGGATCGACGTGCTCGTAAACAATGCCGGCAACTTCTACGCCGGGTTCTTCGAGGAAATCTCCCCGGAGGACTTCCGGGCCCAGATCGAAACCACCATGTTCGGACCCATAAACGTCACCCGTGCGGCCCTGCCCGTCCTGCGGGCCCAGCGCTCTGGCCTGCTGGTCACAATCTCCTCGACCGCCGGCATCGCCGGCGGGGAGTTCCTTTCCGCATATGCCGCCTCGAAGTTCGGTGTCGAGGGCTGGGCCGAATCCCTGGCCCCCGAAGTCGCCCCGTTCGGCATCCGCACCATGATCGTTGAGCCGGGATTCTTCCGCACCGAGCTCCTCACCCCGGAATCCACCAGCTACGCGGCATCCACTATCGGGGACTATTCCGAGCGGACCGAGCAGACAGTCACCGCGTGGAAAGGGATGAACGGCCTTCAGGGCGGGGACCCGGCCAGGCTCGCCGTCGCCCTCGTCCAACTGGCGGAGCTGGATGAACCGCCGCTGCGCTTCGCCGCCGGAGCGGACGCCGTTGGAGTCTTTGAGGCCCGGGCCAAGGAACTCCAGGTCCAGGCCGACGCCCACCGCGAGCTCTCCAGCAACCTGGCCCACGACGACGCCTGACACCGACGCCTGACGACGACGCCTGACACCGACGCAAACTGACGACGTCGGGAGCGTCCCGTCGTCGTCCACCCAGTCTCGACATATCCGCTGGACGCCAATGGCTACCGGCCGCCCAAAACCCTTGCCACGCTGTGGGCAGTGCCCGCATTCCAGGCCGGGGAACCACACCCAAAGGAAATACACCATGAAGAACGCACTCCTCGGAAGCCTGGAAGTCTCCCGCGTCGGACTCGGCGCCATGACCATGGCCGGCACCTACACCAGTGAGGGCGCCCTGGATAACGCGGAGTCGATCCGGACGATCCACCGCGCCCTTGACCTCGGGGTCACCCACATCGACACCGCGGAGATCTACGGGCCGTTCCTGAGCGAGGAGATCGTCGGCCAAGCCGTCAAGGGACGCCGCGATCAGGTCAGGATTGCAACGAAGTTCGGCCTGGTCTCCCATTCCGGGGGCGGCCCCGGCGTGGTCGACAGCAGCGCGGCGAACGTGAGGGCCGCCGTCGAGGGCTCCCTCAAGCGCCTGGGCACCGACCACATCGACCTGTACTACCAGCACCGGATCGACCGGAACACCCCGATCGAGGAGACGGCCGGCGCGGTTGCTGACCTGATCACCGAGGGCAAGGTGCTGCACTTCGGGCTGTCCGAGGCCTCCCCGGAAACCATCCGCCGGGCACACGCCGTGCAGCCGGTCTCGGCATTGCAGACGGAGTACTCGCTGTGGACCCGGGACGTGGAGGCGGAGATCCTGCCGCTGCTGCGCGGCCTCGGAATTGGGTTCGTTCCGTATTCGCCGCTCGGACACGGGCTGCTGACGGGCCAGATCCGCTCCGTCGATGACTTCGCCGACGACGACTGGCGCAAGACCAACCCCCGGTTCACGGGTGGGAACTTCCGCCGCAACCTCGCGATCGTCGACGAGGTAGAGGCCATCGGCGCCGAGATCGGCGCGACCCCCGCGCAGACCGCCCTCGCGTGGCTGCTGACCCGCGGGATCGACATCGCCCCGATCCCCGGCACCCGCCGGGTCTCCCGGGTCGAGGAAAACACCGCGGCCGACGGGATCGAACTCACCGGTGACCAGCTGGAGCGGCTGAACTCGCTCCGGCCCGCCGCGGGGGAACGCCACGACGAGGCCAACATGGCCTCGATCGACAGCTGACAGCCACCCGGCGCCAAACGTGGGGCGGATGCCCGATCCGCGCCCCTGGCAGCAACTTAGGATTCGACGTCGGCCGCGGCCATTGCCTTGTTCGTGAGGACGGGCATCATCCCCAGTAGCGCGAGCGTCAGCACTCCCATGATGCCGAACATGACCTGCAGCCCCAGCCATTGGGCCAGCAGACCGCCGGCTGCTGCACCAAGCGGCATGGTGCCCCACGCCAGCAGGCGGTAGGCGCTGTTGACTCTGCCCAGCAGGCGGTTGGGAGTAATGCGCTGGCGCAGGGATACGGTGATGACATTCCAAAGCACGATCAGCATGCCGCCCACAAAGAAGATTGGGCCAAGAACATAGGGGTTGTCGGTCAGGGCGGGCGCACCTACGAACAGCGCGGCCCCGAAGATCGTGAGCATCAGGGACGTCGACCGGCCGAGCCTGGCCTCCACCCGCTCGGACATGAACGAGCCAACGAAGGCGCCGAGAGCGGAGGTGGTCAACAGCAGGCCGAACCCCACTTCGGACAGCCCCATCTGTGAAGCCGGGCCCACGGCAAACAGCACCAAGACCGCGACAGCCGCGCTGGATGCGAAGTTGAACACCCCGGTCATCACCGCGAGTGTGCGCAGGATCTTCTGGTTCCAGAGGAACCGCAGCCCCTCAGCAATGTCGAATCGCAGTGTCGTCTTCTGCTCACGTTCTGTGCGAAATGCCCCCGGGACCAGGAGCAGGCCGCCAACGGCCGCAAGCCACAGGGCCGCCGGCACGGCAACGCCCGCAACCAGACCCATGGCCACCAGCAGCCCGCCCAGCGGGGGACCAATGAACTGGTTGGTGGTGAGCTCGACGGCGTAGAGCCGGCCGTTGGCGCGCGAGAGCTGATCCCTGCGCACCAGCTGCGGCATGATCGACTGCGCGGAGGTGTCGTAAAGCGTCTCAGCCACACCCACCATCAGTGCGACAACGTACAGCGCCCAAATGGAGCCCACATCCAGCAACACGACGGCGGCCAGCAGGGCGGGCAGCACCGCCCGGCTGAGGTTGGCCCACAACATGAGCTTGCGCCGGTCCAGCCGGTCGGCCAGCGCGCCGGCAGTGAGGGCGAAGAGGAGCCAGGGAAGCGTCGCTGCGACGCTCAGCCCGGCAACCAGGGTGGGTGACTGGGTGAACTGAATGGCCAGCAGCGGCAGCGCGATCTTGAAGACCCCGTCCGCGAGGTTGGAGAGCCCGGAGGAGGTCCACAGCTTCCAGTAGGACGCACCCAGCGGCGCACGATGCCGTTCCTTCACCTGCGCAGCGTGACTAGTCATAGGTGGACCATTCCACAGTGATTGAGGAAATTCAAGGTGATTGAATCCAGTACATCGGATTGTAGGATTGGGACATGACGGACCCAGAGCAGTCGAGGGCGGACCAAAAAAGACCCGTCGCGAGCGCCCGGGAAATTAAGGCGCTGGCCCATCCGCTGCGCCTGAGGATCCTGCGCCTGTGCGGGCTCCACGAACTGACCAACAAACAACTCGCCGACCGGCTGGGCCAGGATCCCGGAACGGTGCTTTATCACGTGCGGCAGTTGCTCTCAACGGGGTTCCTTGAACCTGCCGGGGTCCGCACGGGCGAGAGTGGCGCGCTGGAGAAGCCGTATCGTTCCACGGGGCGGTCCTGGAAGCTCGACACCGCACTGAGTGAAGCCGGTCCCGCCGGTCCGCTGGCCCCGCTCGAGGCGTTCCGGGAAGAGCTGACAGAAGCAGGACCGGAAGCGCTCGCCAGCCTCTCACGCTTCGTTCTGCACCTCTCCGAGGAAGATGCTGAGGACCTCACCACCCGCATCCACGCTGTGCTGAGTGAATACACCGACAGCGACCGGCAGCGCTTGGACCAGCCCGCCTACGGCGGCATCTTTGTCCTGCACCGGACGTCAGACTAGGTCGCCGTCCTCCCCGAACGGACTTTGGGTCTTGCGTCGCCTTAGCGGGCTTTATTCGTAGATAGTGGGGATGGCCGGCTCGCCGGGCTGCAGCCTGTCCACCACCCGGGGCAGCTCCGCCATGGAAGCCGTGTGCCGGTCCCGGGCCCGCCCCACCGCGTCCGGGCCCGTCCAGCCGGGCTGGATTTCGCCGTCTTTCATGAACTGCTGCAGGAGGGGGCGTCCGTTTCTTCCGGCGGCCGGCGGGTGGTCCACGCCGAGGACCTCGTGGGTGGCGGTGCCGCGGTCGTCGAGGCGGCGCACGGCGAATTTGCGCCCGCCCATGTTGATCTTGTCCTTCGAGGTCTTCGCCACAGCAGCCAGCTCACCGGAGTCACCAGCCCGGCTCACCAGCTTGTAGACCATCCCGGCCGTTGGCGCCCCAGATCCGGTCACCAGGGACGTGCCGATGCCATAGGAATCGGCCGGGGCGGAGCGGAGCGCGGCGACGGCGAATTCGTCCAGGTCCGAGGTCACCACGATCCTGGTGTGCACGTTGCCGAGGCTGTCCAGGAGTTCGCGGACCCACCGTGCCTGGGCCACGAGGTCTCCGGAGTCCAGCCGGATGGCCCCAAGTTTGTCTCCGGCGAGGTCGACGGCGGTGCGGACGGCCGCTTCGACGTCGTACGTGTCCACGAGCAGCGTGGTGCCGGACCCGAGCGAGGCAAGCTGCGCCGCGAAGGCGTCGCGCTCGGAGTCGTGGAGCAGGGTGAAGGAGTGGGCCGCGGTGCCGATGGTCCGCAGGCCGTAACGCCGTCCGGCGGCCAGGTTGGACGTGCCGGAAAAGCCCGCGATGACAGCCGCGCGGGCCGCCGCGGCGGCCGCTTCCTCGTGCGTGCGGCGGGAGCCCATCTCAATGCAGGGCCTGCCGCCGGCGGCGCTGGTCATCCGGGATGCGGCCGAGGCGATAGCGCTGTCATGGTTCAGCACTGACAGGACGTAGGTCTCCAGGACGCAGGCCTCGGCGAACGTCGATTCGACGATCAGGACGGGGGAGTGCGGGAAGTAGGCCTCGCCCTCCGGATAACCCCAGATGTCGCCGGAGAACCGGAAGGCGGCCAGGTGCTCCAGGGTGTCCTCGTGGACCACGCCGGTGGCGGCCAGGAAGGCGAGGTCGTCCTCGTCGAAGCGGAAGTTCGCGATCCCCTCGAGGAGCCGGCCGGTGCCGGCCACGATGCCGTACCGGCGCCCGGCCGGCAGTCCCCGGGCGAAGGCCTGGAAGACGGACCGGCGGTGCGCGGCCCCGGAGTGGAGGGCCGCCTGGAACATGGTCAGCTCATAGTGGTCGGTAAAAAGGGAGGTCCGGGGTCCGTCCGGTCCGGCCGAAGTGTCCATGATCAACTCTAGGCCGGGCCGCCCGAAGCCGCAGGATGCCGCCAGTGCCGGGAGTTCGCCGGAAACGCCCCGAGTCGCCGGAAACTTCCGGCGAGTCCGGGAGTCTCCGGCGACTTCGACGATGCCGGGCTCAGACGGGGCAGCCGTCCGGGCCGCAGGCGCCGGATTCCGCGTGGGAATCGGTGGTGGCATCCGCAGCTTCCGCGCCGGCGCCCACCATGACCAGCGGGTGGCTGTCCTGCCACGCCTGCTCGAGGGCGGCGGTGAAGGTTTCGGCGGGCTGGGCGCCGGAGAGTCCGAACTTCCGGTCGATCACGAAGAACGGGACGCCGCTGATGCCCAGGGCGCGGGCCTCGGCGATGTCGTTGCGGACGGCGTCGGCGTAGGTGTCCGTGCTGAACAGTTCGGCCAGGTCGCCGGCGTCGAGTCCGAGGTCAAGGCCCAGAGCGGTCAGGTACTCCTGGCTGCCGATGTCTTTGCCGTGCTCGAAGTGGTCGCTGAGCAGGCGTTCCTTCGCAGCGTCCTGCTTGCCATGGGCGGCCGCGAGGTGGATCAGCCGGTGGGCCGTGAAGCTGTTGGCGACCACGACGGCGTCGAACCGGTAGTTCAGCCCTTCGCCCTTGGCCTGGGCCGCAACGTGCTCGAACATCTGCGATACCTGCGCCGGAGCCATGCCCTTGCGCGTGCTGAGATAGTCCAGTTCGGTTCCGTCGTAGTGCTCCGGGAGCGTGGGGTCCAGCTGGTAGCTGCGCCACTGCACCTCCACGGAATCACGGTGCGGGAAGGCCGCGAGGGCGGTTTCGAAACGGCGTTTGCCGATGTAGCACCAGGGGCAGGCGACGTCGGACCAGATCTCAATCTTCATGCCCGCAACAACCGCGCCGCCGCCGGGTCCATTCCCCGGCGGCCTGTCGGCTTCGTCACGACGCAACCGGGCGCTCCATCACGAAGTCGTGTTCCACGGTGGTGCCCAGTTGGAAGGACTTGGTGCCGACCTTGCGGAAGCCGGACTTTTCGTAGAACCGGATGGCCCGGGCATTCTGGCTGTTGACGCCGAGCCAGAGCCCGCGGGCGCCGGCCGCCGCGGCCGCGCCGATGCTTGCATGCATCAGTTCGGCCGCGGCGCCGAGCCCGTGGTGCTCCGGGTGGACGTAGCACTTGCTGAGCTCGGTGCACGGCAGTTCACTCAGGACCGCGGCCACCTCCGGGTCCCGGGCGGGGCGGGCCACCAGCAGGCTGTAGCCGCGGAGGTCGCCGTCGGCGTCGATCACCAGCACCGTGACCGCCGGATCTGCCAGATAAGCCCGGAAGTTGGCCTCGCTCAGGGTATTGGCGAGGTGCGCCGCGATGTCCTCCGGCCGGGATTCCGGCGGGCACGCCAGCGGGAAGGTGACGGCCGCAAGCGCTGCCAGCCTCCCGGCGTCGTCCGCGGTGGCTGTTCGGAGTATGTGGGTCATGGGGGATCTCCCGGCAGATGGTGAATTTCTCTCCGGCCAACGCCGTCAAACGGCGCATCCAGCGGCGTTGGCTGTCCCTAGAAGACTCTAGCGGTGGTGGTCGCCATGCCCTGCAGCGCACTCACAGGCTGCGCAGGAAAGCCAGGCCACTTTCAGCCAACTCGTCCTGGCTTGGAGCCAGGGGACGCCAGATCGACGCCGCGACGGCAATGGCGGCATTGTCGACCGTGAAACTTTCAATGTTGAGGGGCCCCGTGTAGCCCACTTCATTCAGGACCTGCAGGAAGCCTTTCCAATCGGTCTGGTCCCCACCGGGCGCGCCGCGGTCGTTGCCGCAGACTTGCACGTGCACCAGATGCTCTCCGGCGGTCCGGACCGCCGCGGCCACCGAACGCTCCTCGATGTGAAGGTGGTAGCTGTCCAACGCGAGGCCGACTCCGTTCCCGAGCAGCGGTCCAAGGGCCTCAAGTGCCTGGTCCACCGTGTTAATCAGCGATGTTTCATACCTGTTCAAGGGTTCGATGCCAAGCACCACGCCCGCCTCTTGAGCCCGGGCCGCGACCGGCTGGAGGTTTCGGCGCAGCTCCGCGTAGGCGTCCCGTCGCTGCTCCCGCGACATTCGCCAGACCCGGCCAGTTCGGGAGTAGAACGGCCCACAGACAGTAGGCGAACCGATGCTGCTGGCCATGGTGATGCAGGCTGACAGGTAGGCCTGGGTCCTTTCCACGGCAGCCTGATCCGCCGCCACCAGGTCTCGCCCCGGTGCCATGGCCCCCACCACGAACGGTTTCAGCCCGTTTCTCTCGAGGGATTCCACCACTGCTGCGGACGTGAAATCGCCCTCGTTTTCCAGCGGCAGTTCGACGGCGTCAAACCCTATGGTGGCGATTTTCGCCAACAGCCCGGGAAGGTTGGAGTCGGTCAAGGGGGATTCCCAGACCCAGGTGCTGATTCCGGTCAGACGCTCCAAGCTGTCTCCTTCCATCTGTTTGTCCTGCCGACTGTTCCAGACGCGGCGGTCCCGCGGGGAGGGGGTATATCGCGGGACCGCGGGGGCTGCGTCAGGGAATCTGCCGTTTCTGCCAGACCTCCGGGTAGCCGGCCAGGTCCTCGCCGCCGAACTTGGCGTAGTGCCCGCTGGGCATGCCCTGGTTACGCTGTAGCCACTGGTCCAGTTCGTCCTTGAGGATGGGCTTCTGCGGCAGGACCCATTCGGCCGGAATCGGCTCGCCCTTGAAGACCTTTTCCAAGGCCAGCAGCGGGGTCCGCCATTGGAAGTTGGAATAGACCGGGGCCATGGCGTCGATCCCGGTTTGCTTCCACTTGGTCAGGAAGCTCATCTCATCTTCGCCGGTCATCACGGGCAGCTTCTTGCCGGCATCCTCAAAGGCCTCGAGGGCAGCCACCGCACCGTCTCCGGCGTCCATCCACACGCCCTTGACGTCACCTGTGGCCAATTCATCGGAGATGATGTTCTTGATCTTCGTGGGGTCGGCGCCGGTGAAGTAGTCCTTGGCCTGAATTCCCTTTTCCTCGAAGATCTTCTTGGCCGCCGCCCAGCGGTGCTCCAGGACATCCACACCCGGGAGGATGCGAAGGGCAACCACCTTGTCCCCGGACTGAAGCCTTTCACTCAGGAAAGTGGCGGTGTCGATGCCCCAGGCGAACCCACCGATCGGGTGGATGAACGTGGTGGCGCAGTCAGTCTCTACACCGCGGTCAAACACCACCACGGGTTTGCCTGTCTCGCAGGCACGTTCAACGGCTTGGGTGAGGGCGGCCGTGGAATTAGGTGAAATGACGAACGCATCGCATTTGCCCTCGGCGATGAAATAGTCAATGTCGGCAATTTGGGTGTTGTCATTGTCCTTGGCGTCCCGGGTCTCCATTTCAGAAATGACGCCGGTGCCCTGGAGTGCCTTGAGCTGCTGGTTCATGGTGATCCACCCGGTTTGCCGCCAGGGGTTGGAGATGGAGGCGTTGGCGAAGCAGACCTTGTGCGCTCCCGGGGCCTTGAACTTGGACGTGTCCCTCATCGGGCCCGCGATGTACTGCAGATAGGGCTGCTCCGGGTTCCCTTCAAAGGTTGCCGACCGCTGCTGGTTCTGTGTGTCGTAGAGCGACTGGTCAAACCAGTCTTTGCTTGCCGGACTGGATGCCGCCGCAGAGCCGGTGCCAGTCCCTGTCGTTTGGGTGGCGGATGGTTCGGTGGTACATCCGGTCAGGGCCACCAGCGGCAATGCTGCGGCAAGGGCGATCGCGCGGACAGAGTTATTGCGCATCAGACTCTTCCTCCTTGTTCGGTGCCCTCGGCGGGCGTGGGTGCTGCGGCCAATTGGTGCTGTTCGTCATGGGCAGCGGAACTGGCCCCCTTGCGCTTGCGCTGCCACGACCTGGATGCTGCGGCCACGGCGATGATGATGATTGCTCCTTGGACCGTGTCCCGCCACGTCGCCTGGAGACCCATGAAGTTCAGAAGGGTAAACAAGGACTCGAGGGCGAACGCCCCCGCCGCGGCGGACAGGACCCAGCCGCGCCCCCCGCCCAGCACAACGCCCCCGAGGACGACGGCGGTAATCGCCGTGAACTCGTACCCGCGCCCAACCGACGGATGCACGCCCGCGTAACCCACGAGCAGGATGCCGGCCACGGTGGCCGACAGCGAAGACATCATGAAGGCCCGCGTCCGCACCCACCAGACGCGCGAGCCGGCGAGTGCGGCCGCCGAAGGATTGTCCCCGACCGCGATAAGCATGCGGCCGTAGGGGCGGCGCATCAGGACGAACCCCGCGACCGCCGCCGCTGTCAGGATAATGACCGGGTACGGAATGATGTCCAGAACCGGAACGTCCTGGATGCCGCCGCGCCCGATCTGCCGGAAGCTGTCCGCAGGGTTCCCCTGGGCCGCGCCGCCGGTCCAGTAGAGGACCAGCCCGAGAAGCGCCAGCATCATGCCCAGCGTGACAATGAAACTCGGGACTTTTAGCAAGGTTGTGATCAATCCGTTCACCAGTCCGATGAAGGCGCCCAGCACCAGCATCAGGACCAGCACGGGGATCACCTTGGAATCGTCCTGCCGTATCAGGTTGCCGGCAACGATGACCTGCATCGTCACGACCGATCCCATCGACAGGTCGAATTCCCCGGCGACAATGACGAAGTACTGGCCGATGGCGGCAATGGCAATGGGGGCAGTCCTGCCGACGAACCGGATGAAGGAACCCGGCTCCCCGAAGGACGGGTTTAGGACGATGATCGTCGCCAGGAGGCCGGTCAGCAGGACGAAGACGGCGCCGCCGGGGGTGCGCACGGCGCGCAGGAGCCGCTCGGAACGGCTGGCACGGTTCTGCTTGAGAATGGCGCTGCGCTCGGAGTTCAAAGCCGTACTCATGGCCCCTCCACGGGCACAGGCTGGGCCGCGGGCGTTTCCACGGACCCTTTTGCGGGGAACCGTTCCGGTCTGCTGACGATCCGGCGACGGGCATAGACGGCGACGGCGACGACGATGACTACGCCCCTGACCACATCCTTCAGGAACGGGTTGACCTGCATGACGGACATGATGTTGTCCAACATGGCAAAGATCAGCACGCCGCCGAGGGTGCCGGTGATAGTCCCCTTGCCGCCGGAGAGCAACGTGCCCCCGAGCACAACTGCTGCGATGGAGAGCAGGTCGTAGCCGCCCTGGGAACCCACAGTGGGACTGCCCACGCCCAGCCTGCTGGCAAGGAGCAGCCCTGCCATTCCCGCCAGTACTGAACAGATGACATGCGCCGTAATGACCGGCACGTCAACGCGGATTCCGGATGTACGGGCGACGGCAATGTCGCCGCCGACAGCGTACAGGTGGTGGCCGACGCGGGTGCGGTGCAGGAGCAGGCCGGCCAGGCCCGCGCAGGCCAGCATGATGATCGTGGAGATCGGGACCGGGCCGATCCCCGTGGCTCCGACGAGGCGGAACGCAAGCGGTGTCTCGCCGAAGCTGCCCTTAAAATTGGTGGCGAGGAAGCCACTGATGATCAGGCCCACACCAAGCGTGGCGATGAATCCATGCACATTCAGGCGGGCGACGATCAGCCCGTTCGCGAGTCCAATGACCGCTGCGGTGCCCAGCGTCAGCAGGACTCCGGACAAGACGTTGTTTGGATTGTTGGCCATCACCCCGGCAGCGATGAGGCTGGCCAGGCTGGTGACGTAGGGAACTGACAGATCCAGGCTGCCTGCCAGGATGACCAGTGTCTGGCCGATCGCGATGAAGCCCAGAACACTGGTTCCTGTCAGGATGCTCGAGATATTTCCCGGGCTGAAGAAACTCCGCCCGATGGAGTTCACCAGCAACACTCCCAGGATGAGTGTCACCAGCGCCACCAGGTAGACGATCTGCGTGGAGGACAGTCTCTGGAAGAAGCTTGCTCGTTGTTTCATGCCTCTCCTTCGGGTGCTGTCCTGGCGCCGGTTCCCAGCTGGAGGATGGCTTCTTCCGACGTACCGGCAGGCAGTTCGCCGACGAGCCGGCCATCACGCATGACAAGGATCCGGTCCGACATTCCGATAACCTCCGGAAGCTCGCTGGAGGCCATCAAAATGGCCTTGCCCTCCGCCGCGAGCTGGCGCATCAGCCGGTACACCGCCACCTTGGCTCCCACGTCAATGCCACGGGTGGGTTCATCCAGCAGGACGAGCAGGGGGCGGATAGCCAGCCACTTGGCGAGGACCACTTTTTGCTGGTTGCCGCCCGACAGGTACTGCACCTCCTGGTCCAGGTCCCGCGCGATAACCTCGAGGGAGGAGAATACGCCCGGGATTTCTGTCCTGACGGCTCCCGTGCGGCGCGGAAAGACCGACCTGATGACACTGAGTGCGTTGTCCAGGATGGACTGGTTCAGGCTCAGGCCCTCAGCCTTGCGGTCCTCTGTGATCAGGGCCATCCGGGCCCGCACGCCTTGGCGGGGCGACTTGGGCAGCAGCTCCCCACCGGCCATTTTCATCGTTCCGCGGGTGAACGGTGCTGCGCCAAAAATGGCATGAAGCAATTCCGTGCGCCCGGACCCTTGAAGTCCTGCCAGGCCGACAATCTCGCCGGGCTGGATACTGAGGCTGATCCCGTCCAGCTGGCCGTTTCCGGCGCCTTGCAACTCGAGGATCGGCTTCTCCTCGGGACCGTCTGGCGTCAGATCCTCCCGGGGTAACTTGTCCGGGAAGAACGCCGAGATGGGCCGGCCCACCATCAGCCGGACCAGCTGGGCGTCGTCGAGTTTGGAGGCGGGTAGGGTGCTGACCACCTTGCCGTCTTTCAGGACGGTGATGACGTCACAAAGGTCGAACACTTCGCGGAGCCGGTGGGAGACGTAGAGGATGGCCGTGCCACGTTCACGGAGGCGTGCCACTATCTCGTAGAGAAGTCCGACCTCGGCGCCGGCCAAGGCCGCAGTGGGTTCGTCCATGGAGATGATCCGGGCGTCGTAGCTTACCGCCTTCGCGATCTCCACTACCTGCTGCTCAGCCACCGTCAGGCTCCGCACCTGCGTGCTGGGCCGGATGGCGGCGATCCCCAGGGAGTCAAGCAACTCCGCCGTTTGCGAATTCATCAGGGTCTTGCTCACGAGCAGTCCGCGGCGCGGCTCCCGGCCAAGGTAGATGTTCTCGGCCACCGTCCGGTCGGGGAGGAGGTTGAACTCCTGGAACACCGATGACAGCCCCGCTTCGTGTGCCTTCGTGGGATGGCTGAAAGTCACTTCCTGGCCGTCCAGGAGTACGGTTCCGGCGTCGGGTTGGTACACCCCGGCCAGCACCTTCATCAGGGTGGACTTGCCCGCGCCGTTTTCCCCCACGAGCCCGTGTACCTGGCCCCGGTGAAGGCTGAGATGGGCATCCTCCAGTACGGGTACGCCGAAAAAACTCTTGGTCAGTCCGCGGACTTCCAGGATTGGCGGGGGAGCCGGAGAGCCGGAATGGAGCGCCTCGGAAGCATTCACGGCATCAGTTTCGTTGTGGTTCTCCATCGATGCGCCCTCCACGAGCTAACTGTTACAGCACCGGTTCTGATCCGTCAAGAAGTGAACGAGCGTTCACTATTGCCGCTTTCCGGCCGGTCTCTTACTGCTTGAAGGCGGCGTCGAAGGAGGTGTTCGAGGCCGGGAAGTCGAACTTCTTGAGCGCGGCGAGGGCTTCGGGGGCGCCGTGGAGCCGGTCCATGCCCGCGTCCTCCCATTCGATCGAGATGGGGCCGTCGTAGCCGATCGCTGCGAGTGCCCGGAACGAGGATTCCCAGGGCACGTCCCCGCGGCCTGCGGAGACGAAGTCCCAGCCGCGGCGCGGGTCCCCCCAGGGCAGGTGCGAGCCCAGAACGGTGTTCCGGCCGGTGGGCCGCAGCTTGGTGTCCTTGCAGTCCACATGGTAGATCCGGTCCTTGAAGTCCCAGATGAAGGAGACCGGGTCGATGCCCTGCCACATGAAGTGCGACGGGTCCCAGTTCAGGCCGAAGGCCGCACGGTGCCTGATCGCCTCGAGGGTCCTGACGGTGGTCCAGTAGTCGTAGGCGATCTCGGAGGGGTGGACCTCGTGCGCGAAGCGGACACCGCAGTCGTCGAAGACGTCCAGGATGGGGTTCCAGCGGTCCGCGAAGTCCTGGTAGCCGGCCTCGATGACTTTCTCCGGCACGGGCGGGAACATCGCGACGTACTGCCAGATCGAGGATCCGGTGAACCCGACCACGGTGTCGACGCCGAGGGCCTTGGCGAGCCGGGCGGTGTGTTGCATTTCCTCAGCCGCGCGCTGCCGGACGCCCTCGGGGTCGCCGTCGCCCCAGACCCTGGCCCCGACGATCGCCTCGTGCCGGAAGTCGATCGGGTCATCGCACACGGCCTGGCCCTTGAGGTGGTTGGAGATGGCCCAGACCTTGAGGTTGTACTTCTGAAGCACAGCCAGCTTGGACTCGACGTAGCCGGGCTCGTCCCAGCGCCAGGCGTCCAGGTGGTCGCCGGAGACGGCGATTTCCAGGCCATCGTAGCCCCAGCCGGAGGCCAGGCGGGCGACTTCCTCGAAGGGCAGGTCGGCCCACTGGCCGGTAAACAGGGTGTACGGGCGGGGCATGTCAGGCTCCTTCGGTAGTGGTCTGGGTGGTCCGTGCGGACGGGGTCAGCTGGATGAGTGAACCTTTGGCGGCGGCGCTTTCCTCCACGGCCGCGAGGATCCGCTGGACGCTCAGGCCGTCCTCGAACGACGGCGACGGCTGGGTTCCGGTGCCCACCGCGACGAGGAAGTCGCGGATCTCGTGCGTGAACGTGTGTTCCCAGCCGATCACGTGGCCCTGCGGCCACCATGCTTCAAGGTACGGGTGCTCGGGTTCGCTGACCAGGATGCGGCGGAAGCCCTGCTCGCGGACCGGCAGTGTGGCGTCCAGGAAGCCGAGCTCGTTTAGGTCCTCCAAGTCGAACAGCAAGGCACCCTTGTCACCATAGATCTCCAGCTTCAGCGAGTTTTTCTGTCCGGTGGCCACCCGGGAGACCTCCACGGAGGCGATGGCCCCGGAGGCGAGGGTCAGCATGACCCAGGCGGCGTCGTCGACCGTCACCTCCTCGAGCCCGGCGGCGCCCGGGCGCTGCCGGGTGAAGGTGTGCAGCCGGCCGGAGACCTCGGTGACCGGCTCGCTTAGGAGGAACAGCACCTGGTCGATCGCGTGCGAGGCGATGTCGCCCAGCGCGCCGGAGCCGGCGGTGTCCTTGTTCAGCCGCCAGGTCATGGGCACGTCCGGGTCCACGAGCCAGTCCTGCAGGTAGGCGGCGCGGACGTGCCGGACGGCGCCGAGCCGGCCCTCCGCGATCAGCTCCCGGGCCAGCGCCAGGGCCGGGACCCGGCGGTAGTTGAAGCCGATCATGGACTGCACGCCTTCCTCCTGCGCGGCCCGGGCCGCCTCCGCCATGGCCTCGGCCTCGGCGAGGGTGTTGGCCAGCGGCTTCTCGACCAGGACGTGCTTGCCGGCGGCCAGCGCGGCGATGGCGATTTCCGCGTGCATGAACCCCGGCGTGCAAATATCGACGATCTGGATGTCATCGCGGGCGATCACCTCGCGCCAGTCCGTGGCGGACTCGGCCCAGCCGTACTTTGCGGCCGCCTCGGCGACGCCGTCCCGGTCGCGGCCGACCAGGACGCACCGTTCGAACGCCGGGACGTCGAAGTAGCTGGCAACATTCCGCCAGGCGTTCGAGTGGGCCTTGCCCATGAACGCGTACCCGATCATGGCCACTCCCAAACGTGAACCGGGTGCGCGGCCGGGGGTGGTTTCGTGGGAATTCATTGCTGGTCCCTAGAGTGTGGAAGCGGCGGGGTCCCAGTCCTCGGGGAGGGCTGCGGAGGTGGGGGCCGAGCTTTCCACATCGATGAACGTGCCGGAACCGACCGACTCGGAGATCGAGACCATGGTGTCCAGGACGTGGTAGGCGAGGTTGCCGGTGGCGCGGTGCGGGACGCCGGCGCGGATGGAGCGGGCCATGTCCAGCACGCCCATGCCGCGGCCCTGGCTGGGGCCGGTGGCCGGAATAACGGTCCATTCCTCGTCGCCGGCGCGCCAAAGCCTGATGTCGCCGTCGAAGTAGTTCGGATCCGGCAGCGAGATGGTGGCCTCCGTCCCGGTGATCTCCACGAAGCCCATCCGCAGCCGCGGGGACTCGAAGCTGAACACGCTGTGGGAGGACGCGCCGGACTCGAACTGGGCCATGGCGGAGACGTGGGTGGGGACCTCGACCGTGAATTCCTCGCCGGCCTGGGGCCCGGAACCGATGACCCGGACCTCCTTGGCCTTGGAACCGGTCGCGGCCACGCGGCGCACGGAGCCGAACGTCTGCACCAGGGCCGTGAGGTAATACGGGCCCATATCGAACAGGGGACCGGCGCCGTGCTGGAAGAGGAATGCGGGGTTGGGGTGCCACGATTCCGGCCCGGGCGTCTGGAACGTGGTCATGGCCGTCAGCGGGGTGCCGATGTCGCCGCGTTCGATCAGCCGCCGCGCAGTCTGCAGCCCGGCGCCCAGGAACGTGTCCGGGGCGCAGCCCAGCCGCAGCCCCGCGGCGTCGGCCAATTTCAGCAGGCCCACGCCGGAATCGCGGTCGAGCGAGAACGGCTTTTCCGTCCAGACGTGTTTGCCGGCATTGACGGCGGCCGTGGCCACTTCCACGTGCGCGGCCGGGATGGTCAGGTTGACGATGATTTCGACGTCGGGGTGGTTCAGGGCGGCGTCCACCCCGCCCCACTCCGGGATGCCGTATTCCTTGGCCCGCGCCTCGGCCGCCTCTTCGAAGAGATCGGCGATCACGTGGACCTTAAGGTCGGGGAAGACGGTCAGGTTGTCCAGGTACTGCTTGCTGATGTTGCCGGCGCCGATGACGGCGACGCCCACCGGGCCGCGGCCGGTGGCACGGTTCGGTGATACCTGGTTCACCGTTACCCGGTTCGCTGCGGCGCTCATGCATTCACGCCCTGCGCGTTGGCGGAACCGCTTTGCAGGTAGCCCAGGCTCTGGGCGATGCCGTCGAAGATGTCGCCGGAGTAGTCGTCGAATTCCACGACGCCGACTTCCAGGGACTGCGCCGCGGCGATGACGTCCCGCACGGCGATCTTGCCCTGCCCGGCCGGCTGCTGCGCCTTGGTGTCCGTGGAGACGGGGCCGTCCTTGATGTGGATGAACCTGACCCTGTCGCCGAGGCGCTGCAGCAGCTGCACCGGGTCCTGGCCGCCGACGGCCGCCCAATAGGTGTCCACTTCCAGGACGAGTTCCGGGTCGAGGAGTCCCTCGAAGTACTCCAGCGCGGTCTGGCCCTCGATGCTGGACTCCAGCTCCCAGGCGTGGTTGTGGTAGCCGACGCGGATGCCGTACCCGGCGCCCTTCTTGGCCGCGGCGTTGAGCTTCGCTGCGGTGGCCTGGATGTCCTCGGCCGACTGCCAGTGCTCGGCTGGCAGGTAGGGATCGATCACCGTGCTGATGCCCAACTCCTTGGCCGCGGCGAAGATTTCGTCCTGGTCCTGGCTCAGCAGCGGGGCGTGGCCGGACGGGGCGGTCAGGCCGTTTTCCTTCAGGGCGGCGCCGAGCTCGGCGGCCGTCGCCACGAAGTTGTAGGGCTCAACCTGGGTGAAGCCGAGCTGGGCGACCTTTTTGATGGTGCCGGGCAGGTCTTCCTGGAGGGCGTTGCGGAGGGTGTACAGCTGGATTGAGTAAGACACGGGATTCCTTTGCACGAGTTCGGCTTCGAAGGTGAGAGGGACAGCCCTGACAGCGGGAAGGGGGCGTCCACTCCGTTTGATTCTGCGCGAGGAAGGACTGCACGCCCATGGGCAGCGAGATGATTTGTCTGGAGCGGAGGAACACGATGGCTCTAAGCTAGGGAAGCTTTTGCCGGGCGTCAAGCAAAAGGTGGAAACCACGTGTCGATCTTTGTGAAGCGTGACATGCAGAAGATCTCCGTGCTATCACTTACTCATGAGTACGCCCACCGGCACCGAGCCCGCAGCCCCCGGGGCCGGCGGCAGCCTGTCCCGCGCCGGAGACCTCTTCCAGCTCCTGCGCGACGGCAAGGCCCGGACCCGCGCGGAGCTGGCCCTGACCACCGGGCTCGCCCGGTCCACTGTCGCTTCCCGCGTCGACGCGCTGATGGTCTCTGGCCTTGTTGGCCCGGCGGGGGAGGCGAGCTCCAGCGGCGGCAGGCCGCCGTCGCGCTTTGCCTTCAACCCGGCCGCCCGCGTCGTCCTGGCCGTGGATGTCGGGGCCACCCACGTGATCATCGCCGTTACGGATCTCAGCGGGAAGGTACTCGCCGAGCACCGGCTGGCGCAGGATGTCGCCGACGGCCCGGTGGTTGTCCTGGACCGCGTGGTCGATGAAGGGCTGCGGCTGCTCGCCGGGGCCGGCCGGGGCGCCGCGGATCTGGCTGGCGCCGGGATCGGGCTCCCGGGGCCGGTGGAGCACGCCACCGGCATGCCGGTGAAGCCGCCGATCATGCCCGGCTGGGACGGGTTCGACGTCGTCCGCCATGTCCAGCGGTCCCTCCCGGTGCCGGTCCTGGTGGACAACGACGTGAACATCATGGCGCTGGGGGAGCGCACGGCGCACTGGCCCGACGACGAAAACTTCCTGTTCATCAAGGTGGCCACCGGCATCGGGGCGGGCATCATCAGCAGCGGCCAGCTCCAGCGCGGGGCCAACGGGACGGCCGGCGACCTTGGTCACGTCCGGGTTCCGCGCGGCGATGACGTGCTGTGCCGCTGCGGGAACTACGGCTGCCTGGAAGCCCTGGCGTCCGGGCCTGCCGTCGCCAAGGCGCTGACGCAGCAGGGCCTGCCGGCGCACGACGGCGGTGATGTGCTGCGCCTGGTCGCCGAGGGCAACCTGCGGGCCATCCAGGCGCTGCGGCAGGCCGGCAGGGACCTCGGCGACGTCCTCTCCACGGTCGTGAACCTGCTGAATCCCTCAATGATTGTCATCGGCGGAAGCCTCGGCCAGGCCGGGGAGCACCTCATGGCCGGAGTCCGCGAGGTGGTCTACCGGCGCTCGCTGCCCCTGGCCACGACCCACCTGCGGATCGGCGTGTCCCGGGCCGGGGACCAGGCCGCGATCCTCGGTGCCAGCCAGATGGTCACCCAGCACGTACTCTCGCCCGCCGTCATTGAGGCGACCCTGCAGGCCACGGGCTAGGGCCCGCCGGCCCCGGCCCGGAATTTTCAGCGCAGCTGGAAAATGGTGCGGTGCCAGTCCTTTTCCGCGCTGCCGCTCAGCTCGAACATCACGTGCTTGACCTGGGTGTATTCCTCGAAGGAGTAGGCGGACATGTCCTTGCCGAAGCCGGACTGCTTGAAGCCGCCGTGCGGCATCTCGGAGATGATCGGGATGTGGTCATTGACCCACACGCAGCCCGCGTTTATCTCCCGGGTCGCGCGCATGGCCCGGTGCACATTGCTGGTCCAAGCGGAGGCCGCCAGCCCGTAGACAGTGTCGTTGGCCAGGCGGATGGCCTCGTCATCGTCGTCGAAAGGCAATACCACCAGCACCGGGCCGAACACTTCATCCTTGACGATCTCGCTGTCCAGGGCGGCGTCAATGATGAGCGTTGGCGGGTAGAAGGCACCACGGGCCAGGACGCCTTCGCTGGGGATTTCGCCGCCGGTGAGCACCTTCGCATAGCCGCGGGCACGCTCAACCATTCCCGCGACGTGCTCGCGGTGCTTGACTGAGACCAAGGAACCGAGGTCCGCGCCCTCGTCGTCCTGCAAGCCCAGGCGGATGTCCCGGAAACGCGTCGCGAGCTTGTCCACGAATTCCTGATAGATGGAACGGTGCACAATGGCCCGTGTGGCCGCCGTGCAGTCCTGGCCCGAGTTGATCAGGCTCCCGGCGACCGCGCCGTGCACTGCGGCGTCCACGTCGGCGTCCTCGAAGACCACGAACGGCGCCTTGCCGCCCAGCTCGAGATGAACCCGCTTGGTGTTGACGGCCGCGGCTTCCAGCACGGTGCGGCCGATCGCGGTGGAGCCGGTGAAGGAAACCATGTCTACGCCTTCGTGGCGCATCAGTGCCGCGCCCACTTCGGGGCCGGTGCCCACCAGGACGTTGACGACGCCTGGCGGCAGCCCGGCGTCGTTGAGCGCCTGGGCGAACATTACTGACGTCAGGGGTGTGATCTCGGCCGGCTTGAGGACGATGGTGTTGCCGGCGGCGATGGCGGGAAGAATTTTCCATGCCGCCATCTGGAGGGGATAGTTCCAGGGTGCAATTGAGCCCACCACGCCGATGGGTTCGCGACGAATGCTGGAGGTGTGATCTGGCGAATACTCGGCCGTTGCCTTGCCTTCTAGGTGGCGCGCGGCGCCTGCGAAGAACTCAATGTTGTCGATGGTGCCCGGGACGTCAAAACCCCTGGTCAACCGGAGGGGTTTGCCGGTCTGGCTGCTCTCCACCCGGGCGAATTCCTCGGCTCGCTCCGTCAGGATCGACGCGAAACGGTGCAGTATCGCGGACCGTTCGCCCGGTGCCGTGCGGGCCCACGTGGCGAAGGCCGCGCGGGCTGCCGCGACAGCGCGGTCAACGTCGGCCGCACTGGCAAGGTCTACGGTGGCCACCACCCCGCCGGTGGCGGGGTTCACGACGTCGTGCGTGTGGGTGGAAGTGCCCTGCTCGGTGCGGCCGTTGATGAATTGGTACATGATGCTCCCTCGGGGGATGGATGGGTAGTTGATGCCGGGGCGACGCCCGTGACGCGGCTCCCTACTACCGGACCCCCTGTTGGAGGGTTCCCGGCTAGCGGGTGCCCTCGCGCTCGGCGGAATCGAGAATGGCGCTGAGGCCCGCGGCGAAGACGTTCAGGCTGTCAAGCCCCAGGAGTCGATCGCGGTGTTCCTCGATCAGCGGGAAGCCGCTGACCGAAGCGACTGCAACCGCCTGGAGCCAGGGCTCGTGGCCGTCAGAGCTCGGTTTGGCCAGCACTTCCTGGGCGATGCCGGATCCGTGCCCCAGAGTGTAGCTCTCCAGCGCGCCGTAGTAGTGCACGAGCCGGTCCCCGGATAGACCGGCGTCCCGCAGGCAACCGAGGACGAATTCGATGCAGTGCAGTTCACCCTGGCCGAAGGTGTCGGTGGCAAAGGCGTCGCAGCCAATCGACGGGTACTTGATGAAGACTTCGATCAGGGTGTGGAGGTAGCGCTCCAGGCGGGGCCGCCAGTCCAGGGGCGCGTCTGAAGCGTTTGCTTCTTCAAGCGCCATGGAGAAGAGCCTGTCCAGCGCCGCGCGCAGGATCGCGTCCCGGTTGCGGAAGTGGCGGTACATGGCGGTGGGGTTCACATCGAGTGCCTCGCCGAGGCTTTTGAACGTGAAGCGGGACTGGGGTTCGTCCCGTGCAAGTTCCAGCACGGCGTCGACGATCATGTCTGCATCGAGACGTACTCGCCGGTCCGTGGGCTGTTCCTCGACTCGACCGGGCCTGGGCTGGGCCACGTATCACCGCCTCTCCTGAAGTTCTTTTCCCTGCGTGCGATCCCCACGGTACACGAGTCCCGGCACTCCTAGTCAAAGGTATTGTCATTGCCGTTGTCAACGTCGTTGACATTCTGTTGATGGCCACATAGTGTGACGCAGGACACCAGAAGTTTGCGAGGAAGGGAACCCATGGCCTGCGCTGAGACGATTTTTGAGAACGGTTGGATATACACGGGCGAGGACGAGCGCCCTGTCCGCGCCGCCCTGGCTGTTGCCGGCGGGCGTGTACTGGCAGTAGGGGACGGCGCGGAATTAGCCTCGCTGGCCACCAGCGCCACAATCCGCGTGGATCTGCGCGGACGCCTCCTCATCCCCGGGTTTCAAGATGCCCACGTCCACCCGATCATGGCCGGCGTCGAACACCTGCAGTGCGACCTCACCCAGACCACCAGTGCCGAGGAGGCAGTGGCCGCGGTGCGCGGCTACGCCGAGTCACATCCCGACGAGCCGTGGATCCTCGGCGCGGGCTGGTCGATGGACTGCTTTGCTGGTGGAACGCCCACCCGGCAGATGCTGGACGCGGTGGTGTCTGACCGCCCGGTGCTGGTCCAGAACCGGGACCACCACGGGGCCTGGGCCAATACAAAGGCCCTTGAACTGGCGGGGATCGACGCCGGGACGCCGGACCCCGACGGCGGCCGTCTCGAACGTGAGGCCGACGGCTACCCCGCAGGCACCATCCATGAGGGTGCGATGGGACTCTTTGACCACGTGCACCCGGGCATCTCACCGGAACAGGCCTACAAAGGGTTGCTCTGGGCGCAGGAGCTCATGCTCTCCTATGGCATCACGGCGTGGCAGGATGCCTGGGTGGGTACCTCCCAGAGCCCATTCGGGGACACCCTGGAGACTTACCTCAAGGCGCTCGACGCCGATGAACTCCGGGTCCGCGTCCGGGCAGCGCAGTGGTGGGACCGCTCAGCCGGCCGGGGACAGCTCGCCGAAATCCTGGCGCGCCGCGATCGTGTCGCCGACGCCTGCGATCCGCTGCGGTTGTCCGCGGCAACGGTGAAGGTCATGGTGGATGGGGTGGCGGAGAACTTCACAGCCGCCATGCACACGCCGTACCGCGATCGCCACGGACACCACACGGACAACCACGGCATCGAGTTCTTTGACCCTGCGCAGCTGCGGGAGTTCGTCACAGACCTCGACGCCAACGGGTTCCAGGTCCACTTCCACGCACTGGGCGACCGCGCCGTCACCAATGCGCTCGACGCCGTCGAGCAGGCACGCACTGTCAATGGCCCCGGCACTAACCGCCACCATCTCGCCCACCTTCAGGTGGTCCGCACGGCGGACGTGCCGCGTTTCGCGGCCCTCGGGGCAGCAGCCAACCTCCAAGCACTCTGGGCCTGCCACGAAGAACAATTGGACGTACTGACGCTACCTTTCCTGGAGGCCGATGCTGAGGAAAGGCACTACCCCTTCGGCGAACTCGCGGCGGCAGGGGCACATCTTGCCGCGGGAAGTGATTGGGCAGTCTCGTCGCCCAACCCCGTCCTGGCCATCCACGTTGCCGTGAACAGAGTGGAGCCAGGTGGCTCGCAGCAACCGCTCGGCCCGGAACACCACAAACTCTCCCTCAAGCAGATCCTTGATGCTTACACCCAGGGCACCGCATGGATCAACCACATGGACTCGGACACCGGCATCATCCGCCCCGGGGCCCTCGCCGACCTGGCGATCCTTGACCGGAACCTCTTCGACATTCCCGCGGAGGAACTGCATACCGCCCAAGTTGACGAAACCTGGATTGCCGGCGAGCGCGTCTTTGCCCGGCTGGATCCGTCATAGAACCGGGACGCCTTTCATGATTAGAGGAAGGATGCGCATGGCTCCCACACGCACATCGCGTCGACGGCTGGGCGCCGTCGTCGCCGGCTGCTCGGCCATTGGTCTCATGCTCAGCGGGTGCGGCACAACTGCGGGCGGCACCGTCGCCGCCAAATTCACCCTGAGCAATTCGACGCCCAAACCCAACAAGGAAATTGACCAGTTCAGCTGGGCGCTCTACGCCGAGCCGTTTTCGCTCGACTACGCCTACGCGTTCGACTACCCGGAGAACCAGGTCTTGGCAAACATGTGCGAATCGCTCTTCCGTTGGAACCCCGACCTGACCTCTGCGCCGGGGCTGGCAACCAAATTTGAGCACCCTGACGACCTGACCTGGGTATACACCATCCGGCAGGGAGTCCACTTCCACGACGGCAGCCTCCTGACGGCCGCGGACGTGGTGGCCTCGCTCAAGCGGCATGTCGATGAGAAGGTCGGTTCCTTCTGGGCTTCCTCCTTTGAACGAGTGGCCGACATCCGGAAGACCGGCGACTACGAGGTCACCATCACCACCAGTGTCCCGGATTACGCCTTGAACTCCGCGCTGGTCGGGGCGCCCGGCGTCGTGGAATCCGCCAAGACCCTCGCCAAGGACGGCGCGGACTACGGCAACGCCACCACAGGCGTGAATTGCACGGGCCCCTTTGAATTTGACCACTGGGAGGCCGGGGAGGGCATCACGCTCAAGCGCTTCGACGACTACTGGGATCCAAGCCTCAGGGCCAAGGCGAAGCAGATGACCTTTAAGATCCTCCCCGACGCCAATGCCCGGGTTAACGCTTTGCAGACCGGCGAGATCGATGGCAGCTGGCAGGTTCCCTCCAACGCACTGGACATCCTCAAGGCCAACACCGACGCCGGAAACGTCTACTTCGGCAACGACACCTCGGTGCAAAGCCTGGTCACATCAAATCTCAACGGCGTCTTCGGCGATGTCCGGGTCCGCAAGGCCCTCATGATGTCCATCAACCGTGAGGCGCTCCTTCAGGCGGCAGAACAGGGCTACGGCAAGACGACCGATGCGCTGACCACCAGGAACGTGTGGGTGGGTGCCCAGCCTTCCACGGTCAATTCGGCCTTCGAATCGCCCGACAAACAGGACTACAACCTTGACGAGGCCAGGCGCCTCATCAAGGAAGCCGGCGCTACAGGCAAGAAATTCGTCTACGCGACGGCGTCCCTCACCGCGGCCTTCGACATCACCTCGCGTGCCGTTGCTTCCGCTGCCCGGGAAATCGGCCTGGCACCGGAGATTCAGACCATGTCCAATGACAAGTACACGACGCTGTTCTCCGACCCCGAGGCCCGCAAGGGTGTCGATCTCTTCGAGACGTCCTGGTACCTCTCCAGCGCCGAACCCCTTGAAATGTACTCCGTGCTGCGTACCGGCGATTTCAGCAATTACGGTGGCTGGTCCAACGCCGAGTACGACCAACTCATCAACAGCGCGGTCGGCACCGAAGACGACGCCGAGCGAAACCGGCTCACGGCCCAGGCGGCGAAAATCGCCAGCCAGGACGTGGTCTGGTCTCCGCTCTATGAGACCGTCACCGCACTGTGGCTCGGCAAGCGCATCACGGGCGTGACGCCGTCGATCAACTACATGTACTACCCCTGGGCAGCAACGATTGGAGGCCGGTAGCCGTGGCTGTGACCCAACTGGCAGCACCACCCGCCCCACCGTCCCCCGCAACGAAGAAAAGCCCGACGGCGGCACCATTAGCCCTGGTGCTCCGCAAGGTAGGAACGCTGCTGATCACCCTGTTCTTCGCCTCACTGATCGTGTTCTTCTCCCGCTTTGTCCTGCCGGGCGACCCGGCGCGCTTCCTCCTGCGCGGCCGGAGCCCCAAACCGGAGGCCCTCGCGGAGATCACCAAACAGTTCGGCCTGGACAAGCCTCCGATCGAGCAGTATGTCACGTGGATCGGAGGCATCCTCCACGGTGACTGGGGCCGCTCGCTGACCTACCGCCAGAGCGTGAGCGATGTGCTGCTCAACCGCCTGCCCGTGACGCTGGAACTCGTGGCCCTGGCCGCCGTCTTCATCACAGGCCTGGGCCTCATTGCCGGCATGCTCGCAAGCTTGAACAAGGGCGGCTGGGACCGCTTCATCCTCATCACGGTCACGGCAGCCGGTGCCATACCGCCGTTCGTTGCGGCGATTGCTCTGACCGCCCTCTTCGCGGTCCAGTTGGGGTGGTTTCCTTCCTTCGGCAGCGGTGATGAAGGGCCGAGCCGGCTTTGGCACCTGACACTCCCTGCCCTGGCGCTGGGCGTGACCTTCATTGCCTTCATGGCCCGGGTGACGCGTTCCTCAATGAACGAACAACTCATCCGCGAACACGTGGAGGTGGCCACCAGCCGCGGCCTCACACGCAGTTCCGTGGTGTTCCGGCACGTGCTCCGCAACGCCCTGGGCCCCATTCTGACAGTGAGCGGTGTACTGATCGCCGGCCTTCTGGTCTCAAGCGCCATCGTGGAGCAGACATTCGGCCTGACCGGGATCGGCCAGCTTCTGGTCCAGTCGATCGACCGGCTCGACTTCGCGGTGGTTCAGGCGATCGTCATGATCGTTGTCACGGCATTTGTCCTGGCCAACACGGTCGTTGATCTCATCCAACCCCTCATTGACCCGCGGATCGCCGCAGGAACGGAGTCCCGATGACTCTCACAGGAACGCTTCCCCTCCTGAGGACCCGGCGCTACGGAAGCCTCCTGTCGGTCACGGGCTGGATGGCAGTGACGGTGACGCTCGTCGTCGTGTTGCTCTCCCTCCTCGCCCCGGTCATGGCGCCGTACGATCCGGACTTCGTCGATCTCTCCAGCGTGCTGAGCGGGCCAAGCAGCGCCCACTGGCTCGGCACCGATGCCCTGGGCCGCGACCTCCTCAGCCGGCTCATGTTCGGGGGGCGAACGTCGCTGATGGGCCCGTTGATTGTGGTGGCAGCGTCCACGGTCCTGGGCCTGCTCTTAGGCCTGGCAGCCGGATGGACGGACGGCTGGATCAGCAGGATCCTGACCCGCATTTTCGATCTGCTCTTCGCCTTCCCCGCACTGCTGCTCTCCATGCTGGCCATTGCCATCTTCGGCAAGGGCCTTATGGCGCCGATACTGGCCATGACCATCAGCTACATCCCGTACGTGGCGCGTTTGACGCAGCAGTTGGTGGTCGCCGAACGGGGCCGACCGTATGTCCAGGCCTACCGGGTACTGGGATTCCGGACTCCCTGGGTGGTGCTGGGACGGGTCATGCCAAACCTGGTCCCCACCGTTGGCGCCCAGTCCACGCTCAATTTCGGTTATGTGCTCGCCGATCTCGCGGCACTGTCGTTTATTGGCCTCGGCATCCAGCCGCCAACCTCCGACTGGGGCGCCATGATCGAGGAGGCCCGGGGCGCGCTGCTCGGCGGCCATGTGCTGCCGGCCCTCCTGCCTGCGCTCGTCGTCGTACTTATTGTCGTGTCGATCAACGTCATCGGTGAGGAACTCTCCGACCGGATTGGAGGCAAGCTTTCATGAGCAAGCTCCTTGAAATTGAACAGTTCTCGCTGCACTTCCCGGGCCGCGGCCCGCTCCTGAACGAGGTTACGCTGCACGTGGACGACGGCGAGGCCGTCGCCCTGGTGGGCGAGTCCGGTTCCGGGAAGTCGCTCACCACGAGGGCCGCGCTAGGCCTTTTCCCGGACACCTCCCGGCTCTCCGGTTCCGTGAAGGTACAGGGTCTGGACACGACGAGTGCACCCGCGGCCAAGTTGCTGCAACTGCGCCGCAACCATGCGTCCATGATCTTCCAGGACCCGCGCGCAGGCATCAACCCGGTACGCACGGTGGGGGATTTCCTCACCGAGACGCTGGTGAGATGGCGCGGGCTGAGCCGGAAGGAATCCGTCGCGCGGGCCCTCACGCAGCTGGAACAGGTGGGTCTGAGGCGGACCAAAGAAATGATGCGGCAGTACCCGCACCAGCTGTCCGGCGGCATGCTGCAGCGTGTCATGATTGCGGCCGCGCTGCTCGATTCGCCCGAATTACTGTTGTGCGACGAGCCGACCACGGCCCTTGATGTCACCACTCAGGCCGGGATTCTCGAATTGCTGCGCGAGCAGCAACAGGCACGGGGCATGGGCATGCTGTTCATCACGCACGACCTGAACCTCGCCGCCTCCCTGTGCGACCGCGTCTACGTGTTGCGCAAGGGCGAAGTTGTGGAGCATGGCGCGGCTCGCGAAGTGTTCATGAGCCCGCAGGCGGACTACACCCGCCAGCTGGTCGGCGCCACGCCCCGCATCGAGATAGACAAGATCCCGGCATCCCCCGCCGTCGACGGCACCATGCCGCTGCTCTCGGTCAAGGGCCTTGGCAGGCGCTATGAGTTGCCGGGCGGGGAAATGCTGACCGCCCTGAACGACGCCACGTTCACCCTTGCCCCTGGCGGCTCCCTGGGCGTGGTGGGCGAGTCAGGTTCGGGCAAGTCCACGTTGGCGCGAATGATTGTCGCGCTCGAGACGGCCGATGAGGGCGAACTCGCGATCAACGGCCGGGTCCGGGCGCCACGTCCGCTCCGGGCGGGTGAACGCAAGCTCCTGGCCAAAGACGTGCAGATTGTCTTCCAGGATCCCTATCTTTCCCTGGATCCGAGGATCGCTGTGGGTAAGGCTGTGGCAGATGTTTTCCGGCTCCACCAGGGACAGGGGCGGGCAGACGCCGTGCAGAGCGCCCGTGAGCTTCTCGAACGCGTGGGCATCGGCCCGGAGCGGTTCGACTCCAAACCGCGGGCGCTTTCGGGCGGACAGCGGCAGCGGGTGGCGATTGCCAAGGCTCTCGCCGCGCGGCCCAAGCTGCTGGTCCTGGACGAGGCCACCAGTGCCCTGGACGTCTCGGTCCAGGCGCAAGTGCTGGAGCTCGTGGAGGAAGTGCGGGAGCAGCTGGGCCTGACCATTCTCTTCGTGACCCACGATCTCGCGGTGGTTTCCAGGCTGTGCGCGGAGCTTCTTGTGCTGCAGCAAGGCCAGATCGTGGAGCAAGGGCCCACGGCGAAGATCTTGTCTGCTCCCACCAGCGACTACACCCGCACGCTCCTCGACTCACGGCCGAGGGCCCTCTGGGAAGAGCAGCCCGCTTAGTTCGACATCTATGCCGGCGCCTGTACAACCAACGTGTGCCACCAACCCAGGTGCCTCGGGCACTCGCAAAGTGCTCACAAAGCACTCACAAATAGGAGAGATTCCAGTGCATACGACCGTTTTTGAGCGGAGCTTCCCGGGCTCGGCAATTGTTGAGCAGGCTTTGGCAGACACCGTGCACCGACCATTCTGGATCGACGATCTGGGCGATGACGTGGTTCGGTACCCCCAGCTTGAGAGTGAGCTTCAAGCCGATCTCGTTGTAGTGGGCGCGGGCTACACAGGCCTGTGGACGGCCCTGCGGGCCAAAGAACGCAATCCGGAACTTGACGTAATTGTCGTCGAGGCGCAACGCGTCGGCTGGGCCGCGTCCGGCCGCAATGGCGGGTTCTGCGTTGCGAGCCTGACGCATGGCTATGAGAACGGCAAGAACCGCTGGCCCAAGGAACTGGACCAGTTGGAGCGCCTGGGCATGGAAAACCTGGACGGGATCCAGGAGACCGTTGAGCGTTATCAGATCGATTGCGACTTCGAGCGCACGGGCGAGTTCAACGTGGCCGTGGAACCGCACCATGTTGAATGGCTTAAGAGCGACGGCGGGGGTGGGGTTTTCCTTGACACGGATGCGATGCGCGCGTCGGTGAATTCGCCAACCTATCTCGCCGGCCGTTGGCACAAGGACGGGGCCGCCATGATCCATCCCGCCAAACTTGCCGCGGGACTGGCGCGGGCGGCGACGGAGCTCGGCGTGCAAATCTTCGAAGAGTCCCGCGTCAGCGGGCTGGAGGAGTTGCCTGACGGCGTCCGCGTGCACACGGGATCCGGCGGCGTTCGGGCCAAGCAGGTAGCCCTGGCCACCAATGTCTTCCCCTCCCTCCTGAAACGGAACAGCTTCATGACCGTGCCGGTCTACGACTACGCGCTCATGACCGAGCCGCTCACGGACGAACAGCTCGCCGCCATTGGCTGGAAGGAACGCCAAGGCATCGGCGACATGGCCAATCAATTCCACTACTACCGCTTGAGCAAGGACAACCGCATTCTTTTCGGCGGCTACGACGCCATCTATTACGCGGGGCGCCAGGTGAAGGAGGCGTACGAGGACCGGGAGGAGACGTTCAGGAAGCTGGCCAGCCACTTCTTCACGACGTTTCCGCAGCTTGAGGGATTGAGGTTCAGCCACAAGTGGGGAGGCGCCATTGACTCCAGCACCCAGTTCTGCACCTTTTTCGGTACGGCCCGAAAGGGACGGGTGGCCTATGCCGCAGGCTTCACGGGCCTGGGTGTCGCATCCACCCGCTTTGCCGCCGATGTCATGCTGGACCTGCTGGGCGGGCAGGAAACCGAGCGGACGCGCCTTGAGATGGTGCGCAAACGCCCGCTCCCGTTCCCGCCCGAGCCCTTCGCTTCGATTGGGATCAACCTGACCCGCTGGTCGATGGACCGGGCCGATCACAATGCGGGCAAGCGGAACCTTATCCTCAAGACGCTCGACGCCGTGGGGCTGGGTTTCGACTCCTAGACACCCCCATTGACCCCACCAGAGGAGACCCAGCAATGACGGACTCAGCGGCCGAGCACACAGCGGCACTCGGTCTTGACCTGAAACACGAGCCGCTTTCCGCCGACAAGGTTGTTCTGGGCAATCCCAGCACAGCGGTTCGCGAGCTTGAGGACCTGGCGGGATGCGGCGTCGGCATATGGGAAATGACCCCGGGCACTGCCACTGATACCGAGGCCGAGGAGGTCTTTGTCGTCCTGAGCGGGAAGGCCCGCCTCGTGTTCCTCGACGACGGAAGCACCTTGGACGTCGCAACTGGCGACGTCGTACGGCTGCGCCAAGGTCAACGGACGTCGTGGACCGTCACCGAGACGCTTCGCAAGATCTATTTCGCGGGCCAATAGCCCCGCCCCGGAAACGTCACATTCCGCGGGTGCGGCAGGGGCCCGTGATAGCAATGGGACTGATGAAAGCATATTTCTGCCCGGCCGCCGGGCAACGGCCCACCCCATGAGCGGCGTGGCCCGGGCGCCGCGCGGCTGGCTCCTCATGCTCGCGATCGGGCTGATCGCGCTGAACATGCGCGGCCCGTTGGTGGCGGTTGCCCCGGTGATCGCCCAACTGGAGGACGATCTCGGGTTTACCCCGGTGGAATTGGGATTCCTGACCGGCATTCCGGTGCTGTGCTTTGCCCTCGCCGCGCCCCTGGCCTCGCTGGCCGGACGCAAGCTGGGGCCCGAGTTCGCCATCACCCTGACCCTGCTCGGCGTGCTCTTCGGCGTCGTGGTCCGCTCGGCCGGCGGTGGTGCCCTGGTCATGCTGGGAACGGTGATCCTCGGCGTCGCCATCACGATCGGCAACATCGTGGTCCCGCTGATCATCCGCCGTGACTTCACCCCCGCCCGGCAAGGCGCGGCAATGGGCACCTACACCGCGGCACTGAACATCGGCTCGTTCCTGACCTCCATGGTGTCGGCGCCGCTGGCTGACCTGCTGGGCTGGCGGCCCGCGATTGCCGCCAGTGGCCTGTTCGCGGTGGCGGCTGCCGCCGTGTGGGTGATTGCGGTTGGCCGGCGGGCATTCATACCTGCTGCCATCCCCGCGGCGGACCCGCGGCGGCCCGGCAAGCTCACC
This sequence comes from Arthrobacter sp. P1_D4, assembly GCF_056406115.1. Lineage (NCBI taxonomy): Bacteria > Bacillati > Actinomycetota > Actinomycetes > Micrococcales > Micrococcaceae > Arthrobacter > Arthrobacter sp. P1_D4. The sequence continues at coordinate 76,127 of NZ_JBFUAU010000013.1, forward strand.
TCGCGGTGGATCACGGCAGCGCTGACCTTCGGGTTCGCCGGGCAGGCGTTCTCGTACTACGGAGTGACCGCCTGGCTGCCAAGCCTGCTCTCTGACGAACTCGGCATGTCGCCGGCAGCCGCCGGGGCGGGGTCCTCGCTCTTCCAGATCCTGGCCATTGTGGGCGGACTAGGCGTGCCGCTGGCGGCCCGGTTCGCCAGTACGACGGCGGTGGGCCTCGCCCTTGGGCTGCTGTGGCTCACCGTACCCGTGGGCCTGCTGCTCGCACCGGAGCTGTGGTGGCTGTGGTGTTCCTTCGGCGGTGTGGCCCAGGGCGGCGGCATCACGCTAATCTTCCTGGCCATTATCCGGCTGGCGCGGGACCAGGCCTCGGCGGCCCGGATGTCCGCCGTCGTCCAGGGGACGGGATACTCCTTCGGGGCAGTGGCGCCGACCCTGCTGGGCTACGTCCACGGGACCACCGGCGCCTGGACCGGCCCGCTGCTGATGATCCTGTGCTCGGTGGCCGCATTCATCCTGGGCACCTCGCTGTCACTGCGGCGGGTGCCGAAGCCCCACTGATTCGCTGTCGCGCGCCGGGGTGATTTCAGTCGAGACGACAGGTAAGGCCCATGTTCGCGGGGAACATGGGCCTTACCTGTCGTCTCGACGCCGTTGTCGAGTACGGGGGGATTTTCCGTTGCTGGACTGCCACCCGGATTTCGGGGTGCCTGTTGCGAAGGGCCTGGCAGCCCAGCCAACGGAAATCTGTGCGGACCCGGTTGCCCGGGACGCGGAGTCCTACGCCGGAAGCAGTGCGGGGTCCCCGCTGGCGACGCCGGCGCCGTCGCGCGCTTCGTGCAGGAAGCGGTCGTAGGCCGGCAGTGTCAGGAAGGCCGGGAACTCGGTGCTGAGGGTGACTTCCTCGAAGATGTCCCGCGCGTCGGCGAAACGGTCTCCTTCGAAGCGCTCCAGCTTGGCGAATTCCTCGTCCAGCATGTCCTCCACCCACTCCCGGGTGATCACGTCGCCGTGGTCGGTGATGGCGCGGGCGAAGATCCACTGCCACAGCTGCGAGCGGGAGATTTCCGCGGTGGCGGCGTCCTCCATCAGGTTGTGGATGGCCACGGCGCCGTTGCCGCGCAGCCACGACTCGATGTAGCGGATGCCGACTTCGATGTTGTTCCGGATGCCCTGTTCGGTGATGGTTCCGGTGGTCGTGGAGATGTCCAGGAGCGCGCGGTCGTCCGGGGTGACGTCCTCACGGAGGCGCTCGAGCTGGTTCGGACGCTCGCCGAGGACGGCGTCGAACACCTCGCGGCAGACCGGCACCAGGTCCGGGTGCGCCACCCAGGAGCCGTCGAAGCCGTCGCCGGCCTCGCGGGTCTTGTCCGCGCGGACCTTCTCGAAGGCGATCGCGTTGGCATCCTGGTCCTTGCGGTTGGGGACAGCCGCGGCCATGCCGCCGATCGCCATGGCGCCGCGCTTGTGGCAGGCCCGGACGAGCTGTTCTGTGTAGGCGCGCATGAACGGCTGGGTCATGGTGACCTGGCCGCGGTCCGGGAGCACGAAGCGCGGGCCGCGGGTGCGGAAGTTCTTGATCAGGGAGAAGATGTAGTCCCAGCGGCCGGCGTTCAGGCCCGCGGCGTGGTCCCGGAGTTCGTAGAGGATCTCCTCCATTTCGAACGCCGCGGTGATCGTCTCGATCAGCACGGTCGCGCGGATGGTGCCCTGCGGGATGCCCAGCAGCTCCTGCGCCATGATGAAGATGTCGTTCCACAGCCGGGCCTCGAGGTGGTTCTCGATCTTCGGCAGGTAGAAGTACGGGCCTTTGCCCTGGGCGATCAGGCGGCGGGCGTTGTGGAAGAAGTACAGGCCAAAGTCCACGATCCCGCCGGCAATGGGCGTGCCATCGATGAGCATGTGCTTTTCCGGCAGGTGCCAGCCGCGGGGGCGGACCACGACTGTGGGCAGTTCCCCGGCCGGGCGCAGCTTGTACTCTTTCCCCTCCGGCGAGGTGAAGTCGATCCGGCGTTCCAGCGCGTCCGTGAGGTTCAGCTGGCCCTGGATCACGTTGCGCCAGGACGGCGTGGAGGAGTCCTCCATGTCCGCGAGCCACACCTTGGCGCCGGAGTTCAGCGCGTTGATGGTCATCTTCTTGTCGACCGGCCCGGTGATTTCCACGCGGCGGTCCTCCAAGCCCGGGGCCGGGGGAGCGACGCGCCAGTTCGGGTCGTTGCGGACGGACTCGGTCTCGCGCAGGAACCGCGGGTCCTGGCCATTGGAGATCTGCTGGCGGCGTTCCTGCCGTGCCTGCAGCAGCTCCCGACGGCGCCCTGCCGTGGCCTTGTGCAGCTTGGCAACAAACGCCAGCGCGTCCGGCGTGAGGACCTCGCCCTGCCGGCAAATCGGCTGCGCGGTCAACGTGATCCCGTTGATAGTGAAGTTGTCAGTGAAGCTGTTCATTTCAAATCTCCTTAGAGAAGAAGCAAGTTCGACGGCGGTTGGCGACGTGCGCACGAGGCGGCGGGCCGGATGCTCCGGAAGCGTGCGTAAAAGGGGCCCCATTGCCGCCCAGTCGACGTGTGTAGTGTCGAAGGCGGCAATGGGGAATAGCACGCGGAGGAGTATTCGGTCCGATGGCGGAAGCGCCGCCGTCGGGTGTCTAGTGGAACTGGCCTTCTTCGGTGGATCCCACCAGGGCCAGGGTGGATGCGTTCGGGTTGAGCGCGGTGGCGATGTCGTCGAAGTAGCCGGTGCCGACTTCGCGCTGGTGCTTGGTGGCGGTGTAGCCGCGGGACTCGGAGGCGAATTCCTTCTCCTGCAGCTCGACGTACGCGCTCATGCCTTCCCGGGCGTAGCCGTGGGCGAGGTCGAACATCGAGTAGTTCAGGGCGTGGAAGCCGGCCAGGGTGATGAACTGGAAGGTGAAGCCCATGGCGCCGAGTTCGCGCTGGAACTTCGCGATCGTGGCGTCGTCGAGGTGCTTGCGCCAGTTGAACGACGGCGAGCAGTTGTAGGAGAGCATCTGGTCCGGGAACTCGGCCTTGACGGATTCGGCGAACTTGCGGGCCAGTTCCAGGTCCGGGGTACCCGTCTCCATCCAGATGAGGTCGGAGTACGGGGCGTAGGCCTTGGCGCGGGCGATGCAGGGTTCGATCCCGTTGCGGACCTTGTAGAAGCCCTCCGGGGTGCGGACCGGCTGGCCGCCTTCGCGGAGGATGAATTCCTGGTCACGCTCGTCGACGTCGGAGGTGATCAGGGTGGCCGCCTCGGCGTCGGTGCGGGCGATGATGACCGACGGGGTACCGGCGACGTCGGCGGCGAGCCGGGCCGCGTTCAGCGTCCGGACGTGCTGCTGGGTGGGGATCAGGACCTTGCCGCCGAGGTGGCCGCACTTCTTTTCCGAGGCGAGCTGGTCTTCCCAGTGCACGCCCGCGGCGCCGGCCTGGATCATGGACTTCATGAGCTCGTAGGCGTTCAGCGGGCCGCCGAAGCCTGCCTCGGCGTCGGCCACGATCGGGACCATCCAGTCCTCGACGGTCTGGATGCCCTCGGAGAACTCGATCTGGTCCGCGCGGAGCAGGGCGTTGTTGATGCGCCGGACCACCGTGGGAACGGAATTGGCGGGGTAGAGCGACTGGTCCGGGTAGGTGTGGCCGGAGTTGTTGGCGTCCGCGGCGACCTGCCAGCCGGAGAGGTAGATGGCGCGGAGGCCGGCCTTGACCTGCTGCACGGCCTGGTTGCCGGTCAGGGCGCCGAGGGCGTTGGTGTAGCCGCCGGTCTTGTGCTCTTCGGTGAGCTGCTTCCACAGCTTTTCGGAGCCGCGCCGGGCGAGGGTGTGTTCTTCGGAGACGCGGCCGCGGAGGCGGATGACGTCGGAGGCCTTGTAGTCCCGGGTCACACCTTCCCAGCGCGGGTTGGCGGCCCACTCGAGCTCCAGTGCGGCGGCCTGCTGTTCGGGCGTCTGCTGGGTGGGCTCAAATGCTGCAGTCATCTTTGTCTCCTTGGTGGGTCCGGGGCCGGTCAGTCTGCGTCTCTGCAGAGCCTGGTTGGTTGTTCCCGGATAGTGAATCTTTCCGTGAGTTCTACTTTTCTGCACTTTCCAAGGGGTTTCTAGACCAAAGCTATGGAAAGAAATGCACTTCTTCGCGTATTCTCAAGAAATGCACTCAACCAGCTGGAACCGCCAAGCCCTTGCGTCGTCCGCGCCCGCAGCGCCGGAGGTGGATGTCATCAGCTTGGGCCGGCGCGTCCGGCATCTGCGCAAGGCGGCAGGGCTCACGCTCGACGACCTGAGTGCCGCCGTCGGGACGGCCCCCAGCCAGCTGAGTCTGATGGAAAACGGCAAACGCGAGCCCAAGCTGGGTCTGCTCCAGCAGCTTGCTGCGGCACTCGGGGTGAGCATCGACGAACTGCTCGGCGCGGAGCCGCCCAACCGGCGTGCGGCGCTGGAGATCGAGCTGGAACGGTACCAGCGCAGCCCCATCTATGAGTCCCTGAATCTGCCCAAGATCCGCATCAGTTCGCGGCTTCCGATGGATGTGCTGGAGTCCATGGTGGGCCTGCAGCATGAGCTTGAACGCCGGCTCAATGAGCAGGTCGCGACGCCGGAGGAGGCCCGCCGCGCGAACGGTGAACTGCGCGCGATGATGCGCGAGAGGAACAACTATTTCCCCGAGTATGAGGCCGAGGCGCAGAAGGTCCTGGCCTCGGTGGGCCACACCAGCGGTCCGCTGTCCCACCACGTCATTTCGGACATCGCCGGGCATCTCGGATTCAGCCTCCACCATGTGGGTGATCTCCCTCATTCCACGCGTTCGGTGACTGATCTTAAGAACCGCCGAATTTATCTCACGCAGAACGCCCGCAGCGATCACGACCCCCGTTCGGTGCTGCTGCAGGCGCTGGGCCATTACGTCCTGGGCCACCAGACGCCGAACAACTACGGCGATTTCCTGATGCAGCGCGTGGCCACGAACTACTTCGCCGCCGCGCTGCTGCTGCCCGAGCAGGCTACCGTGGCATTCCTGCAGGAGGCCAAGCAGGCCAAGGAAATCGCGGTCGAGGACATCCGGGATGCCTTCGCGGTGTCCTACGAGACCGCCGCGCACCGCTTCACAAACCTGGCCACCCAGCACCTGGGCATCCGCACGCACTTCCAGAAGACGCACAAGAGCGGCATCATCTACAAGGCCTACGAGAACGACGGCGTGACGTTCCCGCAGGACCACACCGGCGCCATCGAGGGTCAGTTCTCGTGCCGGAACTGGACGTCCCGGGTGGTGTTCGACGTCCCGGACAAGTTCAGCGCCTACAACCAGTACACTGACACCCCGGCCGGGACGTACTGGTGCACGGCCCGGACGGAACGCTCCGCGAACGGGGAGTTCTCCCTGTCCGTGGGTGTCCCGTATGCGCACGTGAAGTGGTTCCGCGGCCGCGACACCACCGAGCGGTCCAAGTCCACCTGCCCGGACGAAAGCTGCTGCCGCCGCCCGCCGGCGTCGCTGACCGCCGAATGGGCCGGGAACGCCTGGCCCTCGGCCCGGGCCCACTCCCACCTGCTGGCGGCCATGCCGCCGGGCGCCTTCCCAGGCGTGGACGAGACCGAGGTCTACTCCTTCCTGCAGGCGCACTCGGGGAGCTGACCCTCCCTCAGTTCCTGCGGGTTCCTCCTGGACCCTCCCTCAGATCCTGCCCGTTACTGCTCGTCGCTCCCTCATTTCCTGCGGCTTTCGGTGCGTCGCTCCCGCACATCAGGTGAGGGAGCGTCCGGGAGTTTGCTGCAGAAGGTGAGGGAGCGTCCCCTTGGGCGTGGCTGACCGCAGGGCAGACTATATTGGCCTGTGTCAGCTCATCGATCTATCTCGCGGGAGCGTGCGCCCATGGCCAAGGAACTTGCCACCCAGCTCATCGAACAACTCCAGGCTGCCGGCGTGCAGCGGATCTACGGGATTGTGGGGGACAGCCTCAACCCGATTGTCGACGCCGTCCGCAAGACCGGCGGCTCGCAACAGGGCGGTATCGATTGGATCCATGTCCGGCATGAGGAGGCGGCCGCATTCGCCGCGGCGGCGGAAGCCCAACTGACCGGCCGGCTCGCGGTGTGCGCCGGCTCCTGCGGGCCCGGCAACCTGCACCTGATCAACGGCCTGTATGACGCCAACCGTTCCGGGGCGCCGGTGCTGGCCATCGCCTCGCACATCCCCAGCAAGCAGATCGGCAGCAGTTTCTTCCAGGAAACCCACCCCGACCGGCTCTTCAACGAGTGCTCGGTCTATTCCGAGCTGATCAGCACCGCGGAGCAGGCGCCCCGCGTCATGCACAGCGCCATCCAGCACGCCGTCGGCCTAAGGGGCGTCGCCGTCGTGACCCTTCCCGGTGACATCGCCGGCCTGGAGGCGACGGCCGAAACGCCGGCCCCGGCGACCTTCCGGCCGGCGGCGCTGATGCCGGACCCCGCGAGTGTGCAGGAACTGGCCGACGCCATCAACGCCGCCGGCAAGGTGGCCATCTTTGCCGGTGCCGGCGTCGAGGGCGCGCACGACGAGGTGATTGCGCTCGCCGGGCTGATCGCGGCGCCGATCGGCCACAGCCTCCGCGGCAAAGACTTCATGCAGTACGACAACGCCTATGACATCGGCATGACCGGGCTGCTGGGTTACGGCGCCGCGGCCGAGGGCATCGAGGACGCGGACCTGCTGATCCTGCTGGGAACGGACTTCCCGTACGACCAGTTCCTCCCCGGAACCCGGACGGCGCAGGTGGACCGGGCCGCGCACAAACTGGGGCGGCGGACCGACGTCGACGTCGCAGTGCACGGCGACGTCCTCCCCACCCTTGCCGCCCTCATGCCGTTGGTCACGGCCAAGAAGAGTCGCCGTTTCCTGGATGCGATGCTGAAGAAGCACGACCGGCTCATGAACAAGGCCGTGGGGGCGTACACCCGCAACGTCGGGACGAAACAGCCGATCCACCCGGAATATGCTGCCTCCCTGCTGGACCAGGTGGCGGCGAGGGACGCGATTTTCACGGCGGACACCGGCATGTGCAATGTCTGGACCGCCCGGTACATCAACCCGCTGGGCACCCGCCGGCTGATCGGCTCGTACCTGCACGGGTCCATGGCCAACGCGCTGCCGCACGCGATCGGCGCCCAGCTGGCCTACCCCGGCCGGCAGGTGGTTTCGGTCTCCGGCGACGGCGGCCTGTCGATGCTGCTGGGCGAGCTCATCACGGTCGCCGCGCACCGGCTGCCCGTGAACGTGGTGGTCTTCAACAACTCCACCCTGGGCATGGTGAAACTCGAGATGCTGGTGGACGGGCTCCCGGACTTCGGCGTCGACGTCCCGGACGCCAACTACGCGGACGTTGCCCGGGCCCTGGGCTACCACGCCGAGCGCGTCACGGATCCGTCCCGCATCGAGGCTGCGTACCGGGAAGCCTTCGCCCACCCCGGCCCGTCGCTGGTGGAGCTCATCACGGACCCCAAGGCGCTGTCCCTCCCGCCGAAGATCAAGGGCGCGCAGGTCCTGGGCTTCGCCACGGCCATGTCCAAAGTGGTCCTGAACCGGGGTGCCGGCGAGGCCGTCAGTATGGCACGGAGCAACCTGCGGAACGTCCCGCGGCGCTAGGGGCCCGGCGAGTTCGCCGGAAGCTGCCCGGTTCGCCGGATATGTCCGGCGAACCGGAGACATTCCGGCGAACTGCGCACCCATCGAGGCGAAAGGTGTGGCCATGAAAGATCACCGCGTGGCGAAAATTGTGGCGGCGGGAACCATCGCGGTGCTCACGGCTTGTGCGCCCCCGGTACCAGGGCTTGTGAAGGCCGACGGCGTCGAACGGGTTCCGGTGGACCGCGCCGCGTACGCTGCCGAATTCCAGGCATTCCGGGCTTCCGCCCTGACGTTGGGAGCCGCGCTGCTGGCCGACGGCGGTGACGGGGCCGAAGGGAACGTGGTGTCGTCCCCCGGCAGCCTGCTGATCGCGCTCGCCATGCTGCGGGCAGGGGCGTCCGGGGAGACCGCCGTCGAAATGGACCAGGTGCTGGGGCTCCCGGACGGCAACCGGGATGAGGCCATGAACGCCCTGCTCGAGTCCCTGGCGGCGTATGACGGTGATCCCGGCTCGGTCGACGAAAAGGATCCGCCCCGGAAGCCGGTCATGCATGCGGCCAACGGTCTGTTTGTGGACAAGGATGTACCAACCGGGAGGAACTACCTGGAAACCCTTGCCCGGCACTACGGCACCGGGGTGTACCCCGTGGATTTCCGGGATGAGGCCGCCACGAGGCCGGCCCTGGATGCCTGGGTGGACCGGAACACAGGCGGCCGGATCAAGAAAGCACCCGCGGAGTACGATCGCGACAACACGTTCAGCCTCCTCAATGCCCTGTACTTCGCCGCGGCGTGGCAGTCTCCTTTCGACCCGAACGACACCTCGGACGGGCCTTTCACGACCTCAGGTGGCGAGGAAATCAGCGTGCCGACCATGTACAACTCGCTGCAGCTGGCCTATGCGGAGGGCCCTGGCTGGCGGGCGGTGGAGCTGCCATACGCAGAAGGTTTTGCCATGCGGCTGGTGCTGCCCGGTCCAGGCGTTGGGCCGGAGACCCTCACGGCGGCCAAGCTGGCGGCAATTGCGGCGGCCCTGGACACGGCCCAGGAGGTCTCCGCACTGATCTCCCTGCCCAAGTGGGACCACAAGAGCACCTTCGACCTGCGGAAGGTATTTGAAGCGCTGGGACTGGCCGGGACCCTGGTGACCACCGAAGATTTCGACGCCATCCAGCCGAAGCTGACGCTTACGCAGGCCGCCCAGGCCGCCGACATCACCGTTGCCGAGAAGGGAACGGTGGCCGCCGCCGTGACGCAGATCAACGGCGCCGTGACCGGTGTGCGGCCCCTCCCGGACCAGACCATCGACTTCGACCGGCCGTTCCTCTACCAGGTCGTGCACACCGAAACCGGGCTCCCGGTCTTCATGGGGAAGGTCGCGGACCCGCGCTGACGGGTGGCCTACCGGCACCCACATCGCCGGAAGCCCTCCAGTTCGCCACAAACTTCCGGCGAACTGGAGGGACTCCGGCGAACTCGGCGGCTTAGGGCGTCCCGCTCCGGCGCTCTTGTGCCAAGGCCGCCGCCACTTTTCCAATCAGCTCGTACGGGACAGGCTTCCGCAACGGGAACTTCAGGCTGCCCTTCGCTGCGCGGTAGGGGGCGAGTTCCGTGCTCAGCGATTCGTCGCCGTCGGGCACGGGGTAGACGGAGATGTGGTGCGCCCAGCCCGCGAAATAGACGACGTATTTGCCCCCGAGCGTGATCGTCGGGATGCCGTAACTGATCATCTCCCCTGATCCTGGTACCGCGGCATGGCAGTGCCGCCGGATCTCCTGCAGCGCCTCCTGCACGTCAGCAGGAAACGAGGCGATGTATTCCTCCACGGACTCAAAGTGCTGTGCCATTGCCGTTTCCTCCAATGATCCCAGCAACGAGTTAGCGCGGGCCGCCCTGCCACAAGGCATCGAACGGGGCGCCCGAGGCCACGCGGTTCCGGATGCCGGCGGTCACAAACGCCTTCGCCGTCCGGGCGGCGGCCAGCGGCGTCGCGCCCTTGGCGAGCTCGGCCGTCACCGCCGCGGCCAATGAGCACCCGGCGCCGGAGACTGCCACCTCGCCCACCTTCGGGGCGGACAGGACTTCCAGGGTTTCGCCGTCATAGTAGACGTCGACGGCGTCGGGGCCTTCGAGCCGCACTCCGCCCTTGGCGAGCACCGCGGCGCCGCTGAGCTCATGGATGCGGACCGCGGCGGCCTTGAGGGATTCGACGTCGGTGATCTCCAGCCCGGAGAGCGACTCGGCCTCGAAGTGGTTGGGCGTGACGAAGGTGGCCAGCGGCAGGATGTGGGATTTGAGCGCCTGGTCGGTGTCCAGGGCGTGGCCCGGCTCCTGGCCCTTGCAGATCAGCACCGGATCCAGCACCACGTTGGCGAACTGCCCGGCCGCCAGCGCCGCGGCCACGGTCGAAATCGTCGCCGGGCTGCCCAGCATGCCGATTTTGACGGTGTCCAGCACAGCCGGCGCGCCGGACGCGGCACCGTAAGCCGCCGTCGTCGCTTCCAGCTGGTCCGCGATGACCTGCTGGTCCACCGGGACAAAGCGGTGGTTCCAGTTGTCCTTGGGGTCGAAGGACACGATGCAGGTCAGGTTCGCGATCCCGAAGACGCCGAGTTCCTGGAACGTCTTCAGGTCAGCCTGCGCGCCGGCGCCGCCGGTCGCTTCGGAGCCTGCGATGGTCAGCGCGACGGCGGGGGAGGAGGCGGGCCCGGTAGCTGTATCGGAAGCAGCAGCGCCATCCGCCAGGGCGGTGGAATCGAATGCGGTAGAAGTCATGGTCCCATCCTGCCATCCCGCCAAAACCGCGCGCATTGTGCTCATGAACAAGCGTTCCATGAACAGTATGAACAAAACCTGAGTGTTCCGGATCACGCGGGCTAGGGTGGCGGACGGTGTTGCTTACCGGCGGCGCCGGATCCAGGAAGGTTCATTGATGAGCACCCAACTGACCGAAGCGGCCCAGACCCGGAAAGCCGTCGGCAACATCCTCAAAGGCTCGGCCGGCAACCTTGTCGAGTGGTACGACCTCTACGTCTACACCGTGTTCGCGGCCTACTTCCAGGCGCATTTCTTCAACTCCAAGGACGAGCTCCAGGCCGGCCTCGAGGCGATGGCCGTCTTCTCGACGTCGTTCCTGATGCGCCCGATCGGTGCCTGGTTCTTTGGCCGTTACGCCGACCGCAAGGGCCGCAAGGCCGCGCTGACACTGAGCGTGACCATGATGTCCGCGGGCTCTTTCGCGATCGCGGTGCTGCCCACCCAGGACGTGATCGGCCTGTGGGCCTTGATCCTGCTGGTCCTCATCCGCGTGATCCAGGGCTTCTCCGTGGGCGGTGAGTACGGCACCAGCGCCACGTACATGTCCGAGGCTGCCACCTCCAAGCGCCGCGGCTTCTTCTCCAGCTTCCAGTACGTCACCCTGGTCGGCGGCCAGATGCTGGCACTGCTGGTCCTTGTGGTCCTGCAGAACGCCATGCCCAAGGCCGAGCTGACCGAGTGGGGCTGGCGCATCCCGTTCGCGGTGGGCGGCGTGGCCGCGCTGGTGGTCCTCTGGCTGCGGCGCTCCATGGAGGAAACCGTCTCGGCCGAACAGCTCGAGGCCGCAAAGTCCCCTGCCTTGGGAGGCCAGGCGCAGCCCGGGACCATGAAGCTGCTGTTCACCAGCTACTGGAAGCCGCTCATGATCTGCATCGGAATCACCCTTGGCGGCACGGTGGCGTTCTACACGTACACCAACTTCATCCTGAAGTTCATGAACGATACCTCCGGCATCGCCAAGACGGACACGTCGGTCATCAACTTCTGGGCACTGTTTATCTTCATGCTGCTCCAGCCTGTCTACGGCATCATCTCGGACAAGGTAGGCCGCAAACCGCTGCTGCTGTGGTTCGGCATCACCGGCGTCCTGTTTACCTGGCCGCTCCTGTCCGCGCTCGCCGGTACCAAGGATCCGATCACCGCGTTCCTGCTCATGATGGGCGGCCTGCTGATCGTAGGCGGCTACACGTCCATCAACGCCCTGGTGAAGGCCGAGCTCTTCCCCGCGTCCATCCGTGCCCTCGGGGTGGGCCTGGGCTACGCGATCGCCAACTCTCTCTTCGGCGGCACCGTCCCGCTCATCGGCGCTGCACTGCAGAAGACCGGACAGGAAGAGCTGTTCTTCACCTACGTCACCGTGGCCATCGGCATCTCCCTGCTGGTCTACATCTTCGCCCTGAAGAACAAGAAGTCCACGCACCTGGATCACGAACAGGGCCACGCCTGGGTGGCTGCTGGTCCGGGCGCGGCCCCGGGGGCTGCTGCTGGTGGTCCGGGCGACGGCGGCAGGGACGAGGACAAGGACCTCATCGACGCCTCGCGCCGCTAGGGCAGGCCGCAGGCCGTCCTCGATCGCCGGATACGCGCCGGGTCGCCGTATGTTCACGGCGACTTGGCGACGGCGGCCCGGGCCCACGCTATTGGGCGTTGTCTGCGAACCGCAGCTGCAGGATCGTTGCGGCGGTGCCCGCCACGAACGTTCCCGCGAGCACAACATAGCTGCCTGGCGGGAGCGAGCCGACAGGATCGGCCACCATGCCGATCAGCAGCGGGACGATCGAATAAGGGAACCACTCCGCCCAGCCGGTCTTGCCGAACAGATTGCCCAGGGCCAGCATCACGAGCGAGAAAGCGATGGGGGCCACTTCGCCTCGGCTCCACACTGCGATCCAGGCGACCACAGGCGCGAGCAGGAACGAGATCGTCGCAGCGAGGAGCACGTGTGCGATTCCCGCCGCGGCCAACTCCGCCGAGAACCCCGGCAGCCCCAACACCAGTCCGATCGCCATGGCCTCGACGAGGACTATGACGATGAGCGCCATCCACCACACGGCCGCGACCGCCAGCTTGGCGACGGCGAACCAATGACGGGCCACGGGCAGCGCGAGCATGTTCTTGGCAGTGGCATCACCGTATTCCCGGCCAAACAGGTAGGCGACGATGAACGTCAGCAGAAGCATCCCTCCGACACCGAAGACCAGCGTGAGCATGTAGAAGTATTGGAGCCACGTCGCCTCAAGCCCGGCAAGGCTCGCTTTGGTACCCAGAAGCCCCAGCTGGGCCGCCCGCCCCGGTTCGCGCACGATCCACATGAAAAGCGCAATACCGAGCGGCATGATCGCGAGCACCGCCAGCGTGGCCCACGTCGCCTTGGCACGGTGGAGCTTCATGAACTCGGTGCCAAGAACCTGACCGAACATCAAACCGCGCCGCCTTCGGACGAAGCGCCGGTCCTCCGGCCATCGGCACCGCGCGCATCGCCCGTCCGCGCCAGGAAGTAGCGCTCCAGATCCAGTGTGAGCAGCGCCTGCTCGCGCTCTTCCGGGGTGTAGGCGTCGGTCGCGAACGCGCGCGCCTTCGCGGCGAGTTCGTCGCGCGACGACTCCTCGATGAGACGGCCGTCGTGGACGATACCGATGCGGTCGGCCAGGTGAGCGACCTCGGCGAGGATGTGGCTCGACATGAAGACGGTGGCGCCGCGATTGTCGGCGAGCGAACGGAGCAGCTCGCGGATCTCGACTATGCCGGCCGGATCAAGGCCGTTGGCGGGCTCGTCGAGCACGAGCAGTTCGGGGGAGTGCAGCAGTGCGCGGGCGAGGGCTAGACGCTGTTTGTTGCCGAGCGAGAGCTGCCCGGCGCGCCGATCGGCATAAGGATCCAAGCGCAGCAGCGTGATCGAGTCGGCGACCGACCGCGGCGGCGAGCCGGTGAGCCGGCGCTGGATGTCCAGATTCTCGCGCACGGTGAGGTTGGGGTAGGCGGTCGCGGTCTCGACGAGGAAGCCAACGCGGGCGAACACAGCGGTCTCGCCAGGGATGATGCGCTTGCCCAGGACGGTCACCTCCCCGCTGCTCGGCCGGATCAGGCCGAGCATCATGCGGATGGTGGTCGTTTTGCCCGCCCCGTTCCTGCCGAGGAACCCGTAGATCTCGCCCCGGCGGACGTCGAGGTTGAGCGAGTCGACGGCGGTGACGTCGCGGTACCGCTTGACGAGGGCGCGCGTGGAAACTGCGGTGTCAGGCATGGGGCTCCTCCTTGGCCCCATCCTGCCACCACGCCCGGAGCGTTCACAGGGTGTGGGCAAGCTTCATAGGATGGGCAGTGCGGAAGCGCTGCGACTTCGAATTCGCCGGAAGCGCGCCGGGTCGCCGTACATTTACCGCGAGCTCGAGGGCTTGCCGCGAACTCGCGGCTCCTGGCCGCCGCCCAGACTCCCATGCCGCCGCCCCCATACCGCCGTGCCCGAACCGTCGGGTGCGAGAATGGAGGCGGTTCCGGCTGCTTGTGTTACCGGGACCGTCCAGTGCTAATACAGCCGGCCGCCCAGCGTGTTCCCTTTGCGGGTGTGGGCCGCCGAGCGAACCACTACGAATGGAATACCCATGACTTCCGCCAAGACCTTCCCGGCGTCAGCCGCACCAAGGTTCGCCTCGATCGGCTCCCCGCATTTCGGCATCATGCTCGCTGTCATGGCCGTGGTACTGATCCTGTCCAACATCGGGGCGTCCAAAGGCGTGGCGATCGGCCCCGTCATCACCGACGGCGGCTTCTTCCTCTTCCCGCTGGCGTACATCCTGGGCGATGTCATCAGCGAGGTCTACGGCTTCAAAGTGGCGCGCAAGGCCATCATCACCAGCTTTGCGCTGTCCGTCTTCGCGTCGCTCTGCTACTGGGTCATCATCGCCCTGCCGGGGTTCGACGACGAATACGGTTCCGCCAAGCAGGCAGCTCTGGAAGGCGCACTGGGACCGGTCCCGCAGATTGTGCTGGCATCGCTGCTGGCCTTCCTCGCCGGCCAGACCATCAACTCCTGGATCCTGGTGAAGATGAAGGCGCGGACCGGGGAAAGGTCCCTGTGGGCGCGCATCATGGGCTCCTCCGTGGCCGGTGAGTTCGTGGACACCCTGATCTTCTGCAGCATCGCCGCATCCGTGATCGGAATTACCGACGCCGCGATGTTCGTGAACTACGTCCTCGTGGGCTTCCTCTACAAGACCCTCGTGGAGTTCGCCTTCGTCCCGCTGACCTCGCTCGCCATCGGCTGGGTCAAGAAGCGCGAACCGAGCTACGGCGCCTAGGACTCCGCCGCCGTGCGCCGGCCGGTTCGGAGCCAGCAGCCGCCCAATTCGCCGGAAACCCGCGGTGTCGCCGTAAGTGTCCGACGACGTGGCGCGCTACCGGCGAATTCGAGTCTGCGGGGTGCGGGGTGCCGGGCGCCGCAACGCATTCGACGCTCAGGGGCACCGGCGGCCGGCCAGCGCACGAAGCAGACGGTGCTTGAATTCCTGCTCGCGAAAGAGGTCCTTCCACTCCACGCGGACGAACCGCCAGCCCTCTTCAACCAAGGCCTTCTCCCGGCGCCGTTCCTCGAAGAGCACCTCGGCCGCGGGCCTGTAGTCGAAGTACTTGATCTTGCCGTCGAACTCGAGGGCGACCTTTTCCTCCTTCCATGCAAAGTCCAGGCGATGGCGCCCGGCGCGGCTCGACACTTCCAGCTGCGGCTCAGGTGGTCGGATCCGCAGCCGCAGGATCAGGTCGCGGGTCAGGGTCTCACCGGGAGATTCGGAGCGAGGATCGGCCGCGGCCAGGACGCGGCGGAAAGTCCGAATGCCCCGGCGGCCGTCCAGATCATCTGCCATGGCCTGCAGGGCGCCCGGGTCCGCGCCGAGTCGAAGTGCGTGGTCGGTGAGGATCAACGCCTGCCTGTAGGGCAGCAGCATGGCGCAGTCGGCCGTCGTGCGCTCCAGGGACGTGGTCCGGAGGCCGTTCACCACGGCGACGTCGTGGTCGGCGAAGGGGCGCGTGTGGCAGCGGACGTCCCTGCCGTGTCGCTCGTTCGAGGGCCGTACCTTCTGGAGGACATGGATCATGTCATCCACTTCCCACAGGTGGAGGAGGCGGAGGCGCGCTGCGGAAGTGTGGCTGTAGTGGAAGGCTCCTGTCGACGTCGTACGCGTTCCGTGGGCGTGCGCGTAGATGAGCTGCCGGCTCCGGACAGTAGGCGACTGGGCGTTCCAGAGGCTGGCGCGGATGTAGCAGCCGTGCCGGAGCCGGACGAGAGTGCCTGAATCGAGGAGCGAGCGGATGGCGCGCGAGCTGAAGCCGAGATCCAGGAGCTGTTCGGTGCGCCAGAGGTTACCGGCCGGCGGCAGCTCCAACACGGGGTTATGCGTCATGCCACCAGCTTCGGCCGCTGCAGGAGCAGGCGGGAGGCCCCGCCGTCGCTATGTGGATAACACGAGAGCGCCGCACCTTGGCTTCTTTGGGGGACGGCTGCTTTGGACGCCGCCCAATTAGCCGGAACGTGGCGAGGGCGCCGCAAAGTTACGGCGAACTCGGTGGTTTCCCGCGAATTCAGCGGGCTTCAGCCGGGAACGCGGGCGGTGGTGCTGCGGACGATGAGGTCCGGCTCGATCAGCTGGCGCTCAGGCTCGAGGGCCGGGTCCTGGATCCGTGCCAGCAGGACGCTTGCGACGCCGGACCCGACAATGTCGCTCCGGTTGTCCACCGAGGTCATGTCCAGATACCGCGACTTGGCCAGCGGGGAGTTGTCGTAGCCGATCACGGAGAGCTCTTCCGGGATGGACAGGCCCCGGGCCTTGGCTGCGGCGAAGGCGCCCAGGGCCATGGTGTCATTGGCGGCGAACAGGGCGGTGGTGTCGGGGTGGTGGTCAAGGACCCAGCAGGCGGCCGCATAGCCGTCCTCCTCAGAGGTGCCGCGGGATTCACCGGCGATCCTGACCTCGATGCCGGCCTCCAGGATGCGGCGGCGGAAGCCCTCCCGCCGGTGGGCCGCGGCGCCGCCGGAACCAGAGAGGTGTCCGATGCGTGTGTGGCCGAGCCCGATCAGGTGCTCCGCCGCCATGCGGCCGCCGCCGTCGTCGTCGTTGGTGATGAGCCCGGCGCCGGCCGGAACGCCGTTCCGCCAGCCGGCGACGACGGCGGGAACCCAAGTGCCGGCCATCATGGACTCGCTTGGCTCGGCGGCGATGACGAGGCCCTCCACGTGCATGGACAGAAGGCCGTCCACGGCCTCCGTGATGCGGTTCTCGCCCGGGCGGGAATCCGCGAGGGTGACCTGGTAGCCGTGGGGGGAGAACACGGATTCCATGCTGCGCAGGAGGTCCACGAACCAGGGGTTCCGGAAGTCGTCAATGACCAGCCCGATGCTTTTCGTCTGGCTGCTGGCGAGCGTGGTCGCCGCCCGGCTGGGGCGGTAACCGAGCTCCGACATTGCCGCCCGGACGGCCTCCCGACGCTTCTCGCTGACCTTTGACGGGTTTTGGAGCACGAGCGAGACCAATGACGGGGAGACGCCGGCGCTCTTGGCGACGTCGTAGATCGTCGGGCGGCGGGTTCTGGGGGTATTCAACGACATCTGCAGGGCCTTTCACGTCTCATCCGAGGATAACCGGTCAACCATTGACAGGACATATGCACATAGCTACGCTTTTGTTCGGTGCCAGATTTTGTAGCGCTCCAATTTCTATCGTCGGGCCGTCGGCCTGACCGAATTTCAAAGGAGAAATCGATGGCTGACAGTTTGGGAGTTGCCGTAATCGGCGCCGGAATGGCAGGAAAAGCGCATGCGGCCGCGTACCGCACGGCGTCGGCGCTCTACAGCCCGGTTCTTCCTCCTATCCGGCTGGTCTCCATCGGCGACGTCAACGCCGAGTTCGGTTCCCTGGCCGCGAAGCGTTTCGGCTACGAACGCCATGACACCTCGTGGCAGGCGATCGCCGAGGCCGATGACATCGACGTCGTGAGCGTCGTGATCGCGAACTCCCTCCACCGCGAAGTCGTGGAGGGCCTGCTGGCCGCCGGCAAGCACGTGCTGTGCGAGAAGCCGCTGAGCGACTCCATTGAGGACGCCCGCGCCATGGCCGAGGCGGCCCGCAGTGCCAGTTCGATTGCCCGCATCGGGTTCACCTTCCGCCGCACGCCGGGCATCGCCTACATCCGGGACCTCATCCGCGCCGGCGTGCTGGGGAACGTCCTGCACTTCAGCGGCCGCTACTGGACCGACTACGGGTTCAGCCCGTCGGCGCCCATGAGCTGGCGTTACAAAGGCGGCCCGGGTTCCGGGGCGCTGGCCGACGTCGGCAGCCACCTGACGTACGTCGCTGAGTTCCTCTGCGGCGACATCAAGTCCATCAGCGGCGGACGCCTCAGCACCGTGATCGACAAGCGGCCGCTGCCGCTGGGCGCCGTCATGGGCCACGACCACTCCGCGGTCAGCGACACGTTCGAGCCGGTCGAGAACGACGACTACGCGGTGTTTTCCGCCGAATTCGAGAACGGTGCAGGCGGCTTCGAGGTCTCCCGGGTCGCCGCAGGTCACGCCAACAGCCTCATCTTCGAAGTCTTTTGCGAGAACGGCGCCGCCCGGTTCGACCAGCGCCGCCCCGCGGAGATCGAACTGTTCCTCAACGACGGTCCCGCCAACGAAAACGGCTATCGCCAGGTGATCCTGGGACCCGGACATCCCTACATCGCGGGCGGGCTGGCCATGGACGCGCCGAGCGTCGGGTTCGGCCAGAACGACGCTTTCGGCTACCAGGCCAGGGCCTTCCTCGAGGAGGTCGCCGGCCTCAGTGAGGCGGACTCCCTGCCCCGCTGCGCCACGTTCGACGAGGGCGTGCGCAACATGGAGCTGCTCGACGCAGTCACCGAATCCGCCCTCAACAACGGAAAGAAAATCACGCTATGAAACTCGGCGTCTACAACGCAATCCTGCACGACCGGACCCTTCCCGAGGCCCTCAAGGTCATCGCCAACCTCGGACTGACCGGCATCGAAATCAACACGGGCGGGTTCCTGCCGGCCGTCCACGTCCCCACCATGGACCAGATCCTGGAAAGCGATGCGGCCCGCGATGACTACCTCGCGATTTTCGAGGGCACCGGGGTCTCGATTGCCGGCCTGAACTGCAATGGCAACCCGCTGCACCCCAAGCATGAGATCGGCGGGAAGCATGCCGAGGACATCCGTCGCTCCATCCGCCTGGCGCAGCGGCTGGGGCAGGACCGTGTGGTGACCATGTCCGGCCTGCCCGGCGGCGAACCCGGGGCCACCACGGTCAATTGGGTGGTCAACGCCTGGAACTCGGCGGCCCTGGACGTGCTCGACTACCAGTGGGGCATCGCGGCCGACTTCTGGAAGGAAACCGACCGGCTGGCCGCCGACCATGGCGTGAAGGTGGCCCTCGAGCTGCACCCGCAGAACATCGTGTTCAACACCGCCGATGTCCACAAGCTCATCGAGCTCACAGGCGCGACCCACGTCGGCGTCGAGCTGGACGCCTCGCACCTGTTCTGGCAGCAGATGGATCCGGCCGCGGTGGTCCGCGAACTCGGCCCGCTGGTCTTCCAGGCCGCGGCGAAGGACGTCCGCATCAATACCGCGAACGCCGCGCTCTACGGCGTGCTCGACAACAGCTTCCGGCGGCTCTCCCCGGACGAAAACCGCACCAACCTCGGCGGCGACGAGTGGGCCAACGAATGGCCCAAGGACTCCGCCTGGGACTTCGTTGCCCTGGGCCGCGGGCACGACACGGCCTACTGGACCGAGTTCCTGCGCGCGCTCTACGACGTGGACCCGGACATGCTGGTCAACATCGAGCACGAGGACGTCTCCCTGGGCCGGATCGAGGGCCTCCAGGTGGCGGCCAAGGTCCTGAGGGACGCCGACTCGGCACTCGCGGCGTCGCTGCACCTCACCAACTGACGGCCTGACGGCCCGGCACCCGAGTAGCGGGCCGCCGTCGTACTCTGGAAAACCTCGAGGTCGCCGGAACGTTGCGGGGTCGCCGCAAACTTCCGGCGACCTCGCGCGGTTCCGGCGATTTCGACGCCGTGGACGCCGGGACGCCCTAGGAGTAGTAGTTCGCCAGGGTCTCGGTCTTGAACTCGAAGAACTTGCCTGCCTCGATGGCGAGCCGGGCGTCGTCGACCATCTTCACCACGAAGCGCTCGTTGTGGATCGAGATCAGGGTGGCCGAGACCATCTCCTTGGCCTTGAACAGGTGATGGATGTAGGCCCGCGAATAGTTCAGGCAGGCGTAGCAGTCGCAGCCTTCCTGCAGCGGGCCGAAGTCGCGTTTGTACTTCGCGCCGGAGAGGTTGAACCGGCCGGTGGGGTGGTAGAACGCCGAGTTGCGGGCCACCCGGGTGGGGGAGACGCAGTCGAAGGTGTCCGCGCCGTTTTCAATGGCCGTGAAGATGTCGTCCGGTTCGGAGATGCCCAGCAGGTGC
Source organism: Arthrobacter sp. P1_D4 (assembly GCF_056406115.1). Classification (NCBI taxonomy): domain Bacteria; kingdom Bacillati; phylum Actinomycetota; class Actinomycetes; order Micrococcales; family Micrococcaceae; genus Arthrobacter; species Arthrobacter sp. P1_D4. The sequence continues at coordinate 96,015 of NZ_JBFUAU010000013.1, forward strand.
CGCGGCTTGTTCTCCGGCAGCTCCTCGTTGCACCAGCGCACGATCGTGCCGAGGTTCTCTTTCTCCAGCGCCCCGCCGATCCCGAAGCCGTCGAAGTTCATGGCGCCGAGGTCGCGGCAGGCCTTGCGGCGCAGGTCCTCGTATTGGGCGCCCTGGATCACCCCGAACAGGGCCTGGTAGGGCTTACCGGCGCGCTCGTCCGTGAGCCGGAAGTGCTCGGTGATGCACCGCTCGGCCCAGCGCCGGGTCCGCTCCAGGGACTCCTCCTGGTAGCCGCGGGAGTTCTGCAGCGTGGTGAGCTCGTCGAACGCGAACATGATGTCCGCGCCGATCCGGTGCTGGACGTTCATGGAGATCTCGGGGCTGAAGCGGTGCCGGTCGCCGTTGAGATGGCTCTTGAACCACACGCCTTCCTCGTCCACGTGGGCCAGGCGTTCCTTTCCGGGGGCGACGGCGTCGTCCGGGCCCGAATTGTCCACCGATTTCATGTCGATGACCTTCTTGAACCCTGAGCCCAGGCTCATCACCTGGAAACCCCCGGAATCGGTGAACGTGGGACCGCGCCAGTTCATGAACGCGCCCAGGCCGCCGGCCTCGTCCAGGATGTCCGCGCCCGGCTGCAGGTACAGGTGGTAGGCGTTGGCCAGCACCGCCTGCGCGCCGAGTTCGGCGATGGATTCCGGCAGCACGGACTTGACCGTGGCCTTGGTGCCGACGGCGATGAACGCCGGGGTCTGGATCTCCCCGTGCGGGGTGGCGATGGTGCCGGTCCGGCCCAGGAACTCACCGCCGTTGGCGGCAACCTGCCCGGCCGACGGCGGGCACGCCTCGCTCAGGCGTTTGCCCACGCGGAAGGAGAATTCGGACTGCCGGGCGGGCGCGGGGGACGAAGACGCGAAGTCAGGATTGGCTGGCACGGTTCAAGTGTGCCAGCTAACGCAGCTCAGGACTCAGTGGACGGGATCCGATGTGGGGTAGTTCTCAGCCCGCCACTTGTCCCAGTAGTCGCGGACCGCCTCCAGCTGGTGGGCCCCGAGGTCGTAGGTGGAGACGATTGCGAGGGATCCGCCGTCGGGCCGGACGTCGGCGATGGCGGGCTGGTCCGCCACGATCAGCAGGCCGTCCCCGTGCTCGGCATAGTTGTGGACCGTCAGGCCCACCTGGTGGTTGCTGCGGAACCACACTTTGCCGGAGATTTCCTCGCCCGTGGGCAGGGTGAGCGAATACGGGTCCCCCGGCGACGGGACATCATTGAGCCCCAGTTTCTCTATCGCGGAACCGCCGGAGCCGGGCACGGAGAAGAAGAAGGTCCGGCGCTTGCCGTGCGGGTGCCGTTCCAGGGAGAAGCGCAACTGGTGGAGGAATGTCAGCCAGCCCTGGGTGATGTCCTCGTCCCAGGCCGCCCACTCGGAATTGTGGTCGATTGCCGCCCGGGTGACGCTGACCTCCGTGCCCGTGGGGACAGGTTTCAGGGTGAAAACGTCGCCGCCGTCGACCACCAGGGAGGTGTGGTCGGCGCCTTCGACCACATTGGGGCCGAAGTAGATTTCGTTGATTTCGGCCTCTTGGTCATCGGCCACCCAGCCGTGCCATTGGGCGATCTTGGCGGGTTCGCGCAGCATGGTCCAAACTTGCTGCGCGTCGGAATTGATCACAACGCTCAGATTGTTCGTCATGGGGTGAATCTACAACTCCGTGCCCGCCACGGGTAGGGCCCAACGCTAGACCTCAGGCGCGGACCGATTCGAGCTCGTTGGCGATCCGGCGTTCCAGCTCAACGGTGCCGATCGTTTCGGAGCCGCCGTGCGCGCGCAGGAACAGGAGCGCCTCGAGCCGCAGCAGGCGCCAGTCGCGTTCCGCATCCTGGTTCGCGTTGTCGATCGAGCGGAAGATTTCCTTGTCGTACAGGTTGGGCTCGTTGAGCGAGCGCTGGCGCACCTTGGCGTTGATCCTGGCCTTGAACGGGTCCGTTTCCATGGCCTCCGGCGCGCGGAGCAGTTTCTCGTAGATCCCGGCGCGCTGGTCCTGACCCAGCTGGCGGCAGATGTAGCTGGAGAGCGCCAGCGATGACTCCACGGAGGCCCAGCGGTCGGGGTTGCCGTCGAACGGCAGGACGTTGAGCAGGTCCGCGACCGCCAGGGCGTTGTCGGGGTCCTTGAGGGTGACGAAGAGCTCGTGCGCGAGGTCGCTGAGATCCTTCAGGCAGCTCCCGGACTTGGTGTTGATGCCCTTGGCGAGCCGTTCACTGAGCAGGAGCACCCCGACGGCGCCCGGATGGGCCTCGGCCGCGGCCTCCACCACCGACTCCGGCGTGCCGTCGGGTGCCGGGATGAGCGCCAGGTCCGCTTCGCTGGGTCCGCTCACGGCGGGGGGCGCAACAGGCTGGGGAGGAACGACGACGGCGGCGGCCGCCGTATTGTCGGGCCCGGCAGCGTCGGAGCCAGGTGCGTCGGACCCAGCAGTGTCGGATTCAGCTGCGTCGGGCCCAGGTGCGACCGGCTCAGCCTCGTCCGGCGCGGGGGCGCCGAAATCGGAAGGAGCTGGCGTGCCGGTCGCGCCGCCGTCGGACGCCGGGGTGCCGGCCCCGGCGTCGTCCGTAACGCGGACCAGTGATCCCGCCGCGATCCGCAGCACACCGCCACCGCTGAGGGTCGCCAACACCATGGCGGGAGTCCCAAAGTCGTCGGTTTCGACATCCACGCGATGGATCTCGGCGGAGCGGTTTCCGTCGGGCAGAATCAGGTGGTCACCGGCCCGCAGAGATCCAGCCTGCTGTTCACTGTAGTTCCGGGAGGCTGGGGGGTGGGTCATCGGGAGTCCTTAAAGTTCTCTTGCGGTCCGCCCAACAGTCTACAAAATCGGCCGCACGAAGTCGGGGACGCAGGGGAGCCCCCGAGAGTCCCCGGCCGGCGCCGGGCCCAAGGGAACCGGCTAGTTGCCGACTCCCGCGAAAGCCAGGGCCTGCCGGATCAGGGCCCCCCGGCCGCCGCTGAATTCGAGCTGCACGTCCGTGCCCATGACCTCCTGCGGGGTCATCCAGGTCAGCTCAAGGGCGTCCTGCCGTGGGGAGCATTCGCCGGTCACAGGAATGATGTACGCCAGGGCAACGGCGTGCTGGCGGTCGTCCGTGAAGCCGGTATGGGACGGCGACGGGAAGTACTCGGCCACGGTGAACGGCACCGGGCTGACCGGAAGCTGCGGGAAGGCGAGCGGGCCCAGGTCCTTCTCCATGTGGCGGAGCAGGGCGGCGCGGATGGTCTCGCGGTAGAGAACGCGGCCGGACACCAGGGACCGGACCATGGTGCCGTCCTCGTCGGCCTGCAGGAGGGTGCCGACCTCGTTCACGAACCCTAGGGGGTCCAGCCGGACCGGAACGGCCTCGACATAGACCATCGGCAGCCTGCCCCGCGCTTCGAACAGGTCGTCGTCGGAGAGCCAGCCGGGATTCGGGTCAGGGGTGCGCACATTCATGGTTAAGTTCTACCCCATCCCGTCCCCGAACCCCGGCGTCACGCCCAAGCGACGACGAGCCGGGCCGTCTGCGCCGGGACCGCCAGGTCCACGCCTGTCAGATCCTGAAAGCGGCTGATCCGGTTGAGGATGGTGTTGCGGTGGCAGAAGAGCTGCTGCGCTGTCGCCGTAATGCTCCCTGTTTCCAAGTAATGCTGGACGGTTTCTTTCAGCCGCTCCCGTTCGCCGCCGCGGCACCCGGACAGGCCGGCCTCAAGGTCGGCCAGCAGGTCCAGGCCGACGTCGAGCATTTGCTGCTTGGCCAGCCGGGCCCAGGCGGCCTCCGCTGACAGGGGCCCGGAATCGGAAGGCCGCAGCAGGGAGGCGAGGCTTCCGGCCGTGCGGGCGGCCGCGGGCAGCGCCCGCAGCCCGGCGACGCCCGGAACATAACCGCATGGGATGTCGGTCAACGCGGCGGGAACAGAGTGCCGGGCGCCGTCCCGGTATGGCGGGAGCGGCCAGAACGCGTAGGTGTTCCCACCGAATTCGTGGACGAAGAACCGGCTGCGAGTCTGTTGCCCGGAGCCCAGGCTGGTCGCGGCCGTTCGGAGACTCACTGCTGCGTCGCCACTGGCCGCCACGAGTCCGAAGCGGGCGGTCGAGTCCACGCCGAGGGCGGCGGCGACCTGGCTGACGGTCTCCGCGGTGGGGCTAGCCTGGTTGAAGAGCCGGGCAATGAATTCGCGGCGGATGCTGGACTCCTCCTGGGCCATCCGCACGCGTTCGGTCAGATAGCTCGTGTGGGTGCGCGTGGCGAATTGGTCCACGACGCGCCAGACCCTGTCCACACTGGATGCCAGCAGCGCGGCGTCCTCGGCATCGGCGATCTGCAGCAGGCCTTCCCAGATGATGCTGAAGTCCAGCCGGACGGCCGAGATGAGCGCCTCCGGCGGGATGCCGGCCCGGGCGCGTTTGGCGCCCAGATCGGCAGCAAATTCGAGGAGCGACTCCATCGCCGGACCAAGGGTGGACTGCTGCCGGAGTTCCTGTCCGCGCAGCCCGTCCACCAAGCGCCTGAATGTTTCGCGCGCAGTCACTTCGAGATCGCCGGAGCCCACCTGTTTTTCGGCATACTCGGGGATGTCACGGACCCTCGCCGTAAATGTTTCGGCCAGCGTGTCCAGCCGCCCGTGGAGCAGCTCCACCAGTTCGGCCCAGCGCAGGGAATCACCCGGCGAATGAAAATTGTGCATTCACACATTTTAGGCATGGAAATGCGTGATGCAATGCTAGTTTTTTGGACGAAATGTACTGGCAGAATGGAACAAGAGAAACCGGGTGAGCGCAGTCACACCCCGTCGGCCTTATCGGCCGGTTCCATCCCTTCCGCATTATTTGGAGTAATCATGGCAAGCAGCGCAAGCAACGCCACCACCACCGCCAGTCCGCAGTTGCCCCGGGTTGTCGATGAGAGCGTGGCCAAGAAAGTCGCCCTCGCGGCCCTCGTCGGAACGGCGCTGGAGTGGTACGACTTCTTCCTGTTCACGACGGCCGCAGCGCTGGTGTTCAACGCGCAGTACTTCGTGTCCCAGGACCCCTTCGTCTCGGCCATGAGCTCCTTTGCCACCCTGGCCGTGGGCTTCGTGGCCCGCCCGATCGGCGGCTTCATCTTCGGGGCCCTGGGGGACAAGGTGGGGCGCAAGAAGATCCTGATGGTCACCATCGTGGGCATCGGCCTCGTGACCGGGCTCATCGGCCTGCTCCCGAACTACATGACGATCGGCGTCGCGGCCCCCATCCTGCTGGTTGCCCTGCGCATCCTGCAGGGCCTCGCCGTCGGCGGCGAGTGGAGCGGCGCGGTGATCATCGCAGTCGAAAACGCCCCGGTTGCCAAGCGCGCCCGCTACGCTGCCCTCCCGCAGCTCGGCTCGCCTATCGGCACCATCCTGTCCTCCGGCGGCTTCTTCGGAATGCTCTAACTGGTGGGCCAAGCCAACTTCGATGCCTGGGGCTGGCGCATCCCGTTCATCGCGGCGATCCCGCTGCTGGCCATCTCGATGTGGATCCGCAGCAAGCTCAGCGAGTCCCCGGAATTCGAAGCCCTCATGGAGTCTGGCGAGACCGAGCACGCCCCCATCCGCGGCGTCCTGACGAAGAGCTGGCGCCAGATCCTGGTGGGCATGTGCTCGGCGCTGCTGGGCATCGGCGGCTTCTACCTCATCACCAGCTTCGTAGTCTTCTACGGCACTAAGGTGCTCAAGATGCCCTACGAAACCTTGCTTCTCGGCTCGCTCCTCGCTGCCGTCTTCGAAATCTTCGCCCTGATCTGGGCTGGCCGCATGGGCGAGAAATACGGTGCCAGCAAGGTCATCCTCTGGGGCGGCATCGCATCCGCCGTCATCGCCGTGCCGGTCTTCCTGGCCATCGACACCGCCAACCCCGCCCTGGTCATCATCGCCATGATCATCGGCGTGTGCACCCTGTCCATCCCTTACGCGGTGTCCGGAACGGCCCTGACCGCACTCTTCGCCACAAAGGTCCGGTACACCGGCGTCGCCATCACCTCCAACAGCGCGGGCGTCATCTCCGGCTTCGTGCCGCTGATCGCCACCGCCCTCGTGGCCGCCAATGGCAACTCATTCTGGCCCGGCGCCATCATCTTGCTGGTGGTGTCCGTATTGACCGCGCTGTCCGGCATTTTCCTCCCCGCACTGAGTATCGAAGAAAAGGGAATGAAGCATTGAGTGCAACAACCACCGCCGGGCACCTGATTGTTGCCCAGCTGGAACGAGCCGGTATCCAGCGCGTCTACGGTGTTCCCGGGGAGAGCTTCCTGGATGTGCTGGACGGCTTGCACGGATCCTCCATTGAAACCGTGGTGACCCGCCACGAAGGCGGCGCCGGGTTCATGGCCCTAGCCGAAGGCCGGCTCACGGAGCTTCCGGGCGTGGCCATGGTGACCCGTGGTCCCGGTGCAGCCAACGCCTTCATCGCCATCCACACCGCGCACCAGGACGCCACCCCGATGATCCTGTTCGTGGGCCTCATCCCGGTCGCGGACCGCGGCCGGGAGTCGTTCCAGGAATTCGACATCAACGCCTGGTTCGGCAGCACCGCCAAGAAAGTCGTGACGCTCGACGACGCCGCCTCCGCCGCCCGCGTGGTGGACGACGCCATCTTCACAGCACTCAGCGGCCGGCCGGGACCCGTGGTGATCGGCCTGCCCGAAGACGTGCTGGTCCACGCGATCGAATCGGCCACGGTGGAGCCCCGGACCGTCGCCCGGACTGAACCTGCAGCAGCCGATCTCGCCGGCCTCGAGACGCGCCTGGCCGCGGCCAAGAAGCCCCTGATCGTGGTGGGCGGCGAAGGCTGGAACCAGGCATCCTCCGACGCGCTGGCCGGCTGGGCCGCCCGCCACGGCATCCCGGTGCTCGCGGATTTCCGCGCCTATGACGCCGTCCCGCACGGCAGCGACTCCTACGCCGGCTACCTCGGCTACGCCCGTAGCGACGCCAACGCCCGCCGCCTCGACGAGGCCGACCTGCTGGTCTTCGTCGGCTGCGTCCGCGCCGACGTGCTCTCCGACGGCTACAAGCGCGGACTGGATGCCGTCACCGTCGTCGTCCACCCCGGCGCCGATCTGCTGGGCCACTTCGGCCGGCTGGACCAGCACATTCCGGCCCACGTCGCGTCCTTCGCCACCGCACTCGCCGCCACGGATTCCGCGGCGGATCCCGAGGCCGGCTGGCTGGCCGGGGCCCGTGCCGACTACGAAAAATTCTCCTCGGCGCAGCCGGATGGAGGCACGGGGGTGGACCTCGCCGTCGTCATGGAAATCCTCAAGCAGGAAATGGACGACGACGCCGTCATCACCTACGGGGCGGGGAACCACTCGCTGTGGCCGGCCCGCTACCTGAAGCACAACACCGCGAACTCACTCGCCGCACCCCGCAACGGGGCCATGGGCATGGGGATCCCGGCGGCGGTGGCTGCCTCCCTGGCCTACCCCGGCCGCCAGGTGATCTCCGTGGCCGGTGACGGCTGCTTCATGATGAACGGCCAGGAAATGGCCACGGCCATGGGCCACGGCGGGAAGTTCATCGCCCTCGTGGTGGACAACGGCATCTTCGCCACGATCCGTGAGCACCAGGAAGGCCACTACCCGGGCCGGCCCTCGGGCACACACATGACCAACCCGGACTTCGCCGCACTGGCCCGGTCCTACGGCGGCTACGGCGAACGGGTCGAGAAGGCAGAGGACTTCGGCGCCGCTTTCCGCCGTGCCGTCGACTCCGGGCTGCCGGCAGTCCTGCACCTCCCACAGGACCCCACCACCCGCTCGCCCAAGACCGCCAGCAACTGACCGGAGCCTGTCATGATCACCCTGCACAACATCATCAACGGTGAGATCGTCCCCGGCAGTGCCGCCGACGGTTCGGACGCGGCCACCCTGCCGTTCTTCGACCCCGCCACCGGAGTCCAGCTCGGCACCGCCCCGGACAGCGACGCCGCCACCGTAGACCGCGCCTTCCAGGCCGCCCACACCGCCTTCCAGAGCTACAAGCGGACCACCCCGGCCGAACGCCAGGCCATGATGCTCAAACTCGCCGACCTCATCGAGGCCAACGTCGACAGGCTCTTGGACGCCGAGGTAGCCTGCACCGGCAAGCCGCGCCAGATCACCCGCGAGATCGAGATCCTCCGCGGCGCCGACCAGCTGCGCTTCTTCGCCGGCGCCTGCCGCGTGGTGTCCGGGACCGCCCAGACCGAATACGTCCGCGGCTTTTCCTCCAGCGTCCGGCGCGAACCCCTCGGCGTGGTCGCCCAGATCACCCCGTGGAACTACCCGTTCATGATGGCCATCTGGAAGATCGGACCGGCGCTCGCCGCCGGCAACACGCTGGTCCTGAAACCGGCCGACACCACGCCCTGGTCCACCCTGGTGCTTGGCGAACTGGCGCAGGAGGCCTACCCCGCCGGCGTCGTCAACGTCATCTGCGGCGGCCGGGGGACCGGTGCCGCCATGGTGGATCACGAGATCCCGGAAATGGTGTCCATCACCGGCTCCACCCGGGCCGGGGCTCAGGTGATGTCCGCGGCGTCGAAGACCCTCAAGGACGTCCACCTGGAACTCGGCGGCAAGGCACCGGCGATCGTTTTCGCCGACACCGACATTGACCTGGCGGCCAGGGAGATCGCGCTCGGTGCGTTCTTCAACGCCGGGCAGGACTGCACCGCAGTGACCCGTGTGCTCGTCGAGGACTCCATCCACCAGGAGTTCGGCGCCGCGCTCGCCGCGGCAGCCGCAGCGCTGCAGGTGGGCGGCGACGCCGCGGACCTGGGCCCGCTGAACAGCGCCGCCCAGCTTGACCGGGTAGAAGGCTTCATGTCCCGGTTGCCCGCGAACGCCAGGGTCCTGGCCGGAGGCAAGCGGACGGGCGCCGGCTTCCACTTCGAACCCACCGTCATCGACGGGGTGTTCCAGGCCGACGAGGTGGTCTGCGAGGAAATCTTTGGACCCGTCGTCACCATCCAGCCCTTCCGGGACGAGGCCGAAGCCTTGGAGCTGGCCAACGGGACCAAGTACGCGCTGGCCTCCAGCGTCTGGTCCAACAACCACGGAGTGGTCACCCGGGTCTCCAATGAGCTGGACTTCGGCGCCGTCTGGATCAACTGCCATCAGGTGATCCCGGCCGAGGCACCGCACGGCGGTTTCAAGCACTCCGGGACAGGCAAGGACCTCTCCGTCTTTGGCCTGGAGGACTACACCCGCATCAAGTCAGTCACCACCTCCCACCGCTAAAGAACCGCGTAGGTAACCCTTGAAACTCGATCTGCTGCTGCGCAACGCGGACATCATCACCATGGATGAGCGCCGCCCGCATGCCACCTCGCTGGGAGTCTGGCAGGGCCGGATTGTGGGCCTCGACGACGACTTGGCAGGCCTGGACGCAGCCGAAGTCCTGGACCTCGGCGGCGCCACCGTGACCCCCGGCTTCATCGACGCCCACTGCCACACCACCTGGTTCGGGCTCGGCCTGGGCGAACTGGACGTCTCCGCCGCGCGCGGCCTGACGCAGCTCTACGCCCTGCTGGAGGCCGGCATGGCGGCAGACAGCGCGCGGCCTGAGGCAGGGCCAGAGCCGGAGCCCGGGACCGGGCCGGAACCGGACTGGCTGCTGGCCACCGGCTTCAGCCAGCAGCAGCACGGCGGCGAGTTCCCGGACATCACCGTCCTGGACCGGATTACGGGAAACCGGCCGCTGTTCATGCGGCACAACTCCGGGCACATGGCCGTAGTCAACACGGCTGCGCTCCGGCTGGCCGGCGCCGAACCGGCGTCGTTTCCGGACCCCGACGGCGGCGTCATTGTCCGCGACGCCGACGGCCGCCCCACCGGGCTGGTCCAGGAAACCGCGCAGCAGCTGATCCAGCAGCTGATCCTGCCGTACTCGTCCGAGGCGATCGAAGCCGCACTGGACCGGGCCACCAGCTACTACGCCGCGGAGGGCATCACGAGCTTCACCGAGGCCGGGATCGGCGGCGGCTGGATCGGCCACAGCCCTGTGGAGCTGGCCGCCTACCAGCGGGCGGCCTCCGCGGGCAGGCTCCACGCCCGGGCGCAGCTGATGCCCGTTCTGGATGTCCTCCACCCGCTCGGCGGGCAGCACCCGCCGGGCACCACGCCGGCCGGACTGGATCTGGGCATCGCCAGCGGCTTCGGCGGCGACTTCCTGTCCCTGGGCCCGGCGAAGGTTTTCCTGGACGGGTCACTGCTCGGCGAAACGGCCGCGGTCAGCCATGACTACTGCAGCCACGGCGGGACGGACAACACCGGCAACACCGGCTACTTCCAGGCCGAACCGGACGCGCTCCGGGCAAAGATCGAGGCCGCCTACGCGGCCGGCTGGTCGATCGCGGCGCACGCCATCGGCGACCGCGCCGTTGACCTCGCGATCGACATCATCACCGGCTGCGCCGCCAAATACGGCCCCCGGACCGTGCCCAACAGGATCGAACACGCCTCGATGACCCGGCCGGAACAGCTGCAACGGCTGGCCGCCGCGGACATCGCCGTCACCCCGCAGGCGAGCTTCTTCGCCGACGGCGGGGACGGCATGACGCTGTCCCTCGGCCCGGAACGGCTCGGTTGGGCCTATCGGGCGGCGTCGTTCCTGTCCGCCGGTGTGACACTCGCCGGCAGCTCCGACCGCCCCGTGGCCGACGGAAACGTGCTCCGCGGCATGCAGGCGTTCGTGGACCGGCGCACCGCCTCCGGGGCCGTGTTCGGGAACCCGGACGAGCGGCTGGGCCCGCTCCAGGCCCTGGCGGCCTACACCACCGGAGCCGCCGCAGCCACGGGCACGTCTGGCATCAAAGGCTCACTGACCACCGGGAAGCTGGCCGACTTCACCGTCCTGTCCGGGTCCCCGCTCACCGCGGGCAGCATCGCCGACCTCGAGGTGCTGGCAACCGCCGTCGGGGGGAGCTTTACGTTCCGGACCCCCGGCCTCACGTCCCCGGTTGCGGTCGATTCGGCCGCAACCGGTCCATTCTTCAGCACAGCCACCAATCGTTCATAGGGGAAAACCGTGACCACTCAGACCTCTTTCAGCACCCGCGACGCCGCGTTCGTGCGGGACTTCCACATCATGAGCGAATTCGGCGCTACCGAGAACGGCGGTGTGGAACGCCAGGCCGCCAGCGTGCCGGACGGCCAGCAGCGGCAATGGCTTACGGGCCTGCTGGAGGCCAAGGGCTTCACCGTACGGTTCGACCGGGTCGGCAACCAGTGGGGCCTCTATGAGGCCGTGCCGGGTGCCCCCTTCGTGGTGGTGGGATCCCACATGGATTCCCAGCCGACGGCGGGTCGCTACGACGGCGCGTACGGCGTGCTCGCCGCAACCCACGCGGCCTTCCGGCTCGTGGAGCAGTGGGCCGCGGCCGGAGCAGCCGGGCAGCCCCGGTTCAACATCGCGGTGGTCAACTGGTTCAACGAGGAGGGCTCCCGCTTCAAGCCGTCCATGATGGGCTCCTCCGTCTACACCGGAAAGCTCGAACTCGAGACCGCGCTGGCCACCACGGACGCGGCCGGAGTCTCGGTCCGCGAGGCCCTGGACGCGATCGGCTGCCGCGGCAGCTATGAGGGCCCCGAAGCCGCGTACTGTGCCGAGATACACATTGAGCAGGGCCGGAGCATGGAACGCGAAGGCATCACCATCGGGCTGGTGAACTCCAACTGGGCGGCCAACAAATACGAGTTCGTGGTCCACGGCGAGCAGGCCCACACCGGCTCCACCGTGATTGCCGACCGGAAGGATGCGCTGCTGGGCGCGTCCATGATGGTGGTCGCCGCCCGGGAACTCGCCGACACCTACCCCGGCGTGCTGCACACGTCCGTCGGGCAGCTGAATGTCTACCCCAACTCGCCCGTGGTGGTGCCGTCCCGGGTGAGCCTGCTGCTGGACCTGCGCAGCGCCGACGAAGCTGTCCTTGCCGAGGCGGACGCCCTGCTGGACAAGCGGATCGCCGGGATCGAGAAGCTGGCGAACGTCACGGTGGAGCGCAACCACTCCCACACGTGGCCCGTGACCCCCTACCAGCCAGAGGGCGTGGAACTCGCGGCCAAGGTGGCGGCGGACCTGGGCCTGGCGAACAAGCCGGTCATGACCTTGGCCGGGCACGATTCGACCAACATGAAGGACCTTGTCCCGACGGTGATGCTGTTCGTGCCCAGCGTGGACGGGATCTCCCACAACGAGCACGAATACACCACGGATGAGGACATCGTGGCTGGTCTGGCGATGCTCACCGAGGTAGTGAACCGGCTCTGCAACGGGGCGCTGGAAGACTGACCGCGGCCACCAAGGGCTGAAGTCCACAGGTCCTCCGCGGCCACCGCGGAACCCCCCAGGCGCCTGGCCAGTGCCGTCTCAGGCGCCTTCCGTCTTCTGGGAGATCCAGAGCATCGCCCCGTTGGGGTTCTCAGGCAGGTCAGCCGCGTCCGGGTTGGCCACGTGCAGGGTCCGCCCGAAGGCCTCTTCCGTCAGGCTGACCCGGTGGCCGGCGGCCGCGAGGCGGTCCCGCAGGCCGGCGAGGTCGCCGGTGTATTCAAACCCCAGACCGGTCCGGGCGGCCCCGCTGACGGGCCGGACCATCAGCACACCGCCGTTCTTCGCCGTGAAATCCGCGGTTTCGTCGTCGTCCGGGGCCGGCCGCAGCCGGGCGCCCATGTTCCGCAGGGTTTGCGCGGCGGCGGCCGCGTCGGGCGTGAACCAGACTTCGACGACGGCGAGGGCAGGATCGGCGTCCGCGCACTGCGCGCCGTGGGCGGCCTTGTCCGCGAAGAAGCCGAACCCGTCCTCGCCCGTGATCCGGCAGGTATCGCCGTGGCGGGCGCTGACCAGCTCGGCCGGGGTGGTCCCGTCCTCCGCGCCGGCCAGATTGGTGCGGCGCGCGAACTCCGCCAGATCCCCGACCTCGACGCCGAAGTCAGTCTTTCCATCCAGCACCATTCCGGCACCGGCACCGGCAGCGGCATCAGCCCCGGCGGCACCCGCCGCTACCCGGTGCAGCGCGAGGCGGCCCGAGCCGGCGTCGAACTCCTGCCAGTCGCCGTCGTCGACCGTGCGCACCATGCCGAGGGCGGACAGCAGGCCCTCCCACTGGTCCATGCGGGAGGTGTAGTGGATCGGGCGGACGCGCAGCATGGGATCTCCTTGCGAGGGACGGTTTTTGGCTCCTCCTGACATGGTGCCACCAAAGCACCCCTCCGGTCAGCACAGCAGGGCACAATGGGGCCATGGCTGCTGAACTTGAGGAACTGCTGGTGAAGGACGCCGCCGAGTGGCGCGCCTGGCTGGAGCAGCACCACGCGCAGAGTCCCGGCGTGTGGCTCGTGCTGCACAAAAAGGGCGGATCGGTGACGGAGCTGGACTACGAGGCCGCGCTGCAGGAGGCGCTGTGTTTCGGCTGGATCGACGGGCAGGGGCGGCGCCGGGACGAGGAAAGCTCATTCCAGCGGATGACCCGGCGGGGACCCAAGAGCGTGTGGTCGGCCCGGAACGTGGAGCGAATTGACCGCCTGGAGGCGGCGGGGCGGATGGCCCCCGCCGGGCAGGCGGCCGTCGCCGCCGCCAAGGCGGACGGGCGCTGGGAGGCCGCCTATTCGGGCGCGGCGACGGCGGAGGTCCCGGATGACCTCGCCGCCGCCATCGCGGCGGACCCGCGGGCGCAGGCGATGTTCGAGGTCCTGACGTCCGTGAACCGGTATGCCCTGATCTACCGCACCAACTCGGTCAAGCAGGCCTCCACCCGGGAGAGGAAGATCGCCGGGTTCGTGGAGATGCTGGCCAGGTTCGACACGCCGTACCCGCAGACCAGGCGGCCCCCGGAACCGTAGCGCTCGCCCGCGGCGCATCCCAGAGAATTCCCAGCGGCCTTGCTGGCTGCAGGGAGTTGCCTCTGGCAGGATTGGGCGAATGCTCCTTGCCCAGCGTGCCCCGCGACCCCCTGCCCGCCTGCCGCTGCCGTCCCAACAACGGCTCTTCTTCGTGGCAGCGGGCCTGTTAATTGCGGGTGAGACGATCTTCTGGACCGTGCTCGCCGCCGTGCAGTCGAACAGCGGCGTGGCTGACCTGGACGCGCCCGTGCACGACGGAATCGTGGCGTCCCGGACCCCCTTGGCCACCGCCATCCTGGCGGCCGTGACCACGGTGACGTCGCCGCTGTGGATGACGGTGATCGGCTGCGCCGTGGCACTGGCCTGGGCGGTCTTCAAGCGTGAAGTCTGGCGTCCAGCCCTGCTGGTCGGCGCTATGGCGGCCACCTTCGCGGTGTCCACGCTGGTGAAGCACGACGTCGGCCGGAGCCGGCCCGCCGCCAGCGGCTTCATGCTGGGACCCGACGACGCCCTGTCCTTTCCCTCCGGCCATACCTTCGGGGCCGGCGTCTTCCTGTGCGTCCTCAGTTACCTGCTGCTGGCGGCCCGCGGCACGCGGACGGGCAAACGGACGACGTCGGTGCTCGGCTTCGCGGCAGCGGCTGCCGGGACACTGGTGGTTGCCTTCAGCCGCCTGTACCTGGGGTATCACTGGCTGACGGACGTGCTCGCCTCCATGGGCCTGGCGCTCGCCGTTACCGGGATCGTTATCCTGGCCGACGGGCTGCGCGCCGCCGCGGCCCCGTCCGGGCATAGCCCAGTGGACGCGGGACTGTCAGAGTCCGACGCCCATCGCCTGGGCGATCACCACCGCCGAGGCTGAGGACCACGCCTGCGGGTGGCACGACGCCGGATACGGTACCGCGACGCTCGAGTCCTCGGCCCGCACCCCGGCGAACACCTCCGGCAACCGGTGCCCGAAGGAGGCCGCCGCCGCGATCAGGCCGTCGGCGAGGGTGCGTGCCTCTGCGACGAAACCGTCGGCTAGGAGGCCGCGGATCGCGATGGCGGTGTCGTGGCTCCAGACCGAGCCGCAGTGGTAGCTGAAGGGCCAAAACCCTGCGGCCCGCCGCGAAATCGTGTGCACGCCGTAGCCGGAGAACAGCTCGGGGCTCACCAGCCGGTCTGCGACGATCCGGGCTTCGGCCGCGTCCAGGATGCCCGTGCCCAGCAGATGTCCCATGTTTGAGCCCGGGATGTCCAACGGGACCCCGTGCCCGTCCAGGGCCATGGCCGGGAACGGCCCGCCGTCGTCCTCAACCCAGAAGCGCTCCCGGAACCTGATCCGGAGGGCCACGGCGAAGTCGCGCAGCGCCTGAGCGCCCGGTTCCCCGAACGCGTCGAACAGTTCCGCCGTCTCCATGGCTGCCTGGTACGCGTAGCCCTGCACCTCGGACAGGGCGATAGGCCCCTCGGCCTGCCGGCCGTCGCGGAACTGCATGGCGTCCCGGGAATCCTTCCAGCCCTGGTTGCTCAGGCCGTGGCCCGTGGAGTCACGGTAGCTGAGGAACCCGCCGTTGCCGGCTGCGCCGTCCGCTCCGGTGGAGCCGGCGGCGAGCAGCCACTCCGCGGCGCGAGCCGCGTTCGGCAGCAGCGACCGCACGGCGTCCTCGTCCCGGCCGGTGCGCCAGAGTTCACCGAGCAGGCAAAGCCATAACGGGGTGGAATCCACCGCCCCGAAGTACACCGGCGGCAGGCGCAGGTTCTGGCTCTCCAGCACCAGTTCCTTGGACCGCAGTTCGTGCAGGATCTTGCCGGGTTCCTCGGCGGCCGCCGCGTCCGTCCGGGTGCCCTGGAAAGCAGCCAGCGCGCGCAGAGTGCCCGCCGCCAGCCCGTTGTCCGTGCCGGTGTCCAGAGGCAGCAACAGCCGCGCAGCCCACAGCGAATCCCGTCCGAACAGCGTGAAGTACCAGGGCGCCCCGGCGGCGATGAACGGGGCGTCCGGCAGCTGGCGGGTGGCCAGGCGGAGCCCGGCCACGTCATCGAGGGAGTTATCCAGGAGCAGGCCCAGGGCCCCGGCCGGTCCGGTCCGCGGCGACCTGGCCGCGGGCGGGCGGGCAGCCACCACGGCGTCATCATGGTCGGTGAGGACGGCCTGCCATTCGGCCTCGAACGGCCGGCCCCGGCCCAGGGTTCCGCGCCAGGCGAGGTGGCCTTCCGGGGTGACGGCGCCCGGGGCCGCGACCGCCAGGGTCTTGCCACCCTCCTGCCAGCGCAGCGTGGACTCATCGGCAGAGACCGGCGCGGACGGGTCACGGAAGCGGCTGAGGCGGATCTGGGCCATGTCGGTGAAGTCGGCCGCGAGGGCTACGTCGATTTCGACGTCGAGGGAATCCAGCGAGGTGCGCAGCTGCAGGGTGTGCCGCACCACGCCCGGCGTCACCGTCCAGGTCTGGAGGAGCTCGACGGCGGGATCCTCCGTGGGTCCCGGGATGCCCCGGACCAGGCCCCGGACGCGCAGGACGCCGCCGGGCTCCGTCTCGACGGTGGCCGGTTCGGGTTCCAGGCCGTTGACGCGCACCAGCGCCCGGCAGAGCATCCGGGTGTCGCCGTGGAGCAGCCCGGTGAAGCCGGCCGGATCAGCGGAGTCACCGGCTCCGGGCGGTTTGACCTCCCCGGCCAGGCGGCCTTCCGGATCGAGCCACAGCTGGGTGGGGGCGGCAACGGAGCAGTGTTGGCGGTGCAGGCCTGGCTGAACAGTCATCCGCCTACCCTATGCCGGGCACTGGGCGGTCTCAATGCGCCACAGCCCGCTGCCGACCGCCTAACAGGTCATGGCGTCGGCCGCCGGCCGCCGGAAGGTCCGCCGGCTGATATCGATCCGCTCTCCGAAGGATGCCTGCCGGGTGCCGGGTCCGGTTGACGGGGTCATGGTGCGGTCAGGGCTGATGCCACCGCTGTGCCCAGTTCTTCTGTGGTGGCGTTGCCGCCCATGTCGGGTGTGAGGGCTTGTTGCCCGCGGGCGAGCACGGTTTCCATAGCGGTGGTGATGGCGGCCGCAGCTTCGGGTTCTCCCAGGTGTTCGAGCATCATGGCGGCGCACCAGATTTGCCCGATGGGGTTGGCGATGCCCTTGCCGGCGATATCCGGGGCGGAGCCGTGGACGGGCTCGAAGAGGCTGGGGAACTTGCGTTCGGGATTGATGTTGCCGCTGGGGGCGATGCCGATGGTTCCGGTGCAGGCCGGTCCGAGGTCGGAGAGGATATCGCCGAAGAGGTTGCTGGCGACGACGACGTCGAACCAGTCAGGGTGCATGACAAAGTTAGCGGCCAGGATGTCGATGTGGTACTTGTCCACCTTGATCCCTGGGTACGCGGCGGACATGGCCTGCACCCGTTCGTCCCAGTAGGGCATGGTGATGGAGATGCCGTTGCTCTTCGTGGCGGAAGTGAGGTGCTTTTTGGGCCGGCTCTGGGACAGATCGAAGGCGTACTTCAGGATCCGGTCCACGCCGGTGCGGGTCATGACGGTTTCCTGGACCACCGTTTCGCGGTCGGTGCCTTCGAAGATCTTCCCGCCGATGCTGGAGTATTCGCCTTCGGTATTTTCGCGCACGACGTAGAAGTCGACATCGCCCGGAACCCTCCCGACCAAAGGGCTGGGCACGCCGGGCAGAAGCTTGACCGGGCGCAGGCTGACGTACTGGTCGAAGTGGCGGCGGAACTGCAGGAGGCTGCCCCACAGTGAAACGTGGTCGGGGACGACGTCAGGCCACCCGACAGCGCCGAAGAAGATGGAATCGAACTGGTTCAGTTCCTCGAACCATCCGTCGGGCAGCATTTTCCCGTGCCGGGTGTAGTAGTCAGCCGAGGCGTAGTCGAATTGTTCATAGGTGAGGTTCAGGTCGAACGCTGAGCCGGCGGCGTCCAAGACGCGCAGTCCTTCGGGCACGACTTCGGTGCCGATTCCGTCGCCTGGAATGACTGCGATGCGGTGGTGTTTCGACATCAGGATCCTTCTTTGTCGTTGTTAGGTATTCGGGGTTAGCGGTCCACCGGGTGTGCCGGTTCGCGGTTTTCGAGGACGTCAATGACGGCGTGCGCGGCTGCCAGCCCGGCCCGTGTCCGTGCCTCGATCGTTTGTCCGGCGAGGTGGGAGGTGATGAGCACGTTGTTCAGGCCCCGAAGGGGGCTGTCGCCGTTCAGGGGTTCGCTCTCGAGCACGTCCAGCGCGGCACCGGCGATGGTGCCGTCGTAAAGTGCCTTGGCCAGGGCCTCTTCATCCACGAGTGAGCCGCGGGCCGTGTTGATGAGGACGGCGGTGGGTTTCATCGCCTGCAACCGGGGCGCGTCGATGAGTTTGCCTGTGCTCTGGCCTCCGCGGGTGTGCAGGGAGAGGTAGTCGGCGTCGCGGATGACGGCGTCGAGATCGGTGAACTGGACCGCGGTGTTATCGCGGTCGGGGTGGGCGGTGCTGACCAGGACGGTCATGCCGAGGGCGACAGCAAGGTTCGCGGTCGCGCGMCCGCCGGGGCCGTAGCCGATGATGCCCAGGGTGGAACCGTGCAGTTCGTGGCCGGCTTCCCGTGGCCAGTGGCCTTGACGTACGGCGGCGGTGACCTCCACGAGGCGGCGTGCGGCCATGATGATCAGCCCGATGGTCAGTTCGGCGACCGAGTGGTGGTTTGTTCCGGGGGCGTTGCAGACCCTGATCCCTCGCGCCGCGGCGGCTTCGACGTCGATTGAGTCATACCCCACGCCGCTGCGCGCGATGACTTGCAGAGCGCCAGCGCCGGTGAGCATGTCGGCCGTGACCGTTTCGCTGGCGAGGATCGCGCCGGACATGCCATCGAACAACGAGCAGCGTTCCTCAAGGGTCCGCGGCCCCCGGGCTGGCGAGTAGACCGGTTCCAGACCGCGTTCCCGGAGGAGCTGGTCAACGGTGTCTCCGGGGTGGAGGTAGTCGGTGGTGATCAGGATGCGTGGAGCCATGGTGCCGGTGGGTCCTCTCTTTGCTCGATCGGATGCGCGGCCGTCGGTGGCGGTGGCTTCCGGTCTACGCGGGCCAGGGCCGCCGCGGCTTGTGCGGCGGCCCTGGGGATCTTTGGTGTTAGTGGACCTCGATCTTTTCTGCTTCCACTTCGGTCGGTGTGTTTGACTCGATCTCGTTCTTTTTCTGGCCTGAGGCGTGCAGGGCTTTGCGGGCTTGTTCCGGGTCGAAGTCCTTTTCCCATTTGCCGACGACCACTGCTGCCATCGCGTTGCCGAGGACGTTGATGAAGACGCGCCCTTCGTTCAGGAGCCGGTCGATGCCGACGATGAGTGCGAGGGCGGCCAGCGGGATGCCGCCCACGGAGCTCAAGGTGCTGGCCAGGACGATGAATGCGCCGCCGGCGATGCCCGCAGTGCCTTTGCTGGTGAGCATCATGACGCCGACCATGACGAGCTGCTGTTCCCAGGACAGGTCCATGCCGACAGCCTGGGCCAGGAACACGGAGGCCATGGTCAGGTAGACGGCGGATCCGTCGAGGTTGAAGGAGAACCCGGACGGGATCACGATGCCCACAGTCGACTTGCCGACGCCCATATTTTCGAGCTTCTTGATCAGCTGCGGGAGGACTGCTTCGCTGGAGCAGGTACTCAGGGCGATCAGCAGTTCGGCCTTGAGGTAGCGCATCACCGTGAAGATGTTCAGTCCGCAGGCACGGGCGATAGCGCCCAGGACCACGACGACGTACACGATGCAGGTTCCGGTGAACAGCAGGACGAGGTAGCCCAGCTGCTGGAGGCTGGCTGTGCCGTAGTTGGCCACGACGGCCGCGAGTGCGCCGAACGTGCCGATGGGGGCAAGGCGCATGACCCAGCTGACGATTTTGAAGATAACAACGGACAGGGCCTGGATGCCCTTGGTGAGGAACGCGCCGGATTCTCCGGAGACGTTCAGGGCGGCACCGAACACGATGGAGACCATCAGCGCGGCGATGATGGTGTGGCCGGTCAGGGCCCCGAACAGTGATTCCGGGATGATGTTGCTGACGAATTCGAGACCATCGAAGCCTTTGTTGGCGGCCGCCGGCACTTTGCTTGCGTCCAGTTTGGACGGATCGATGTTCATGCCCGTGCCGGGGTGGAAGACGTTGGCGACCATCAGGCCGATAAGCATCGACACTAGTGACAGGGCGATGAAGTAGCCCAGGGCCTTGACGCCGATGCGGCCGGCTTTGCGCAGGCTGTCCATCGAGGCGATGCCCAAGGACACCACGCAGAACACCACAGGTATGACGATCATCTTCACCAAGGCGATGAACCAGTCACTGAGCGGGGTGAGCTGTTTGCCGACGGACGGCAGGAGCAGGCCGACGGCGATGCCCAGGACGGCGCCCAGGACGACTTGGAACCAGAGCTCGCGCAGCAGCCGGCCGAACCGGGATCGCTGCTTGGGCGGTTGGGCTGAGTGTTGCGGGTTCTGTATGGTGTGGGACGACATCGTGGGTGCTCCTTTGCACGTCAGACTGAGAAAATTGGGGAGGTGCGGTCCCGGGCAGTGGTGCTGCCCGGGACCGGGGCACTGCCGGATGGTTTAGTTGTGCAGTGCGCTCAGGACCTTGTAGAACTCAGCCTTGCCTTCGAGCCCGATGCCCGGCAGATCGCCCGGGGCCACGCGGCTGTTGACGATGACAGCATCGTCAGTGAAGCCGCCGGTGGGCTGGAACTCGCCCGGGTAGGATTCGTTGCCGCCGAGCTTGAGGGCTGCGGCAATATGCAGGGAGAACTGGTGTCCGCCGTGAGGGATGCAGCGGCGTGAGGACCAGCCGTGCTGGGCGAGCATGTCCTGGATCCGGCGGTATTCGGTCAGGCCGTAGCTCAGGGCCGGGTCGACCTGGATGAAGTCGCGGTCCGGGCGCATGCCGCCGTAGCGGACCAGGTTCCGTGCGTCCTGGAGGGAGAACAGGTTCTCTCCGGTGGCGATCGGGTTCTTGTAGTGCTCAGAGAGGGTGGCGTTCAGGGCGTAGTCCAGCGGGTCGCCGACTTCCTCGTACCAGAACAGCCCGTACTGGTCGATGGCTTTGCCGTATTCCAGCGCGGTCTCGAGGTCGAACTTGCCGTTGACGTCCACCATGAGGCGGGAAGCGTCGCCGTCGAGGACCTCGATCACGGCTTCGATGCGGCGAAGGTCTTCGGAGAGGTCGGTGCCGCCGATCTTCATCTTGACCACGTTGTAGCCCTTGGCGAGGAAGCCGCGCATTTCGTTCTGCAGGTCCTCGAGGCTCTTGCCGGGTGCGTAGTAGCCGCCGGCTGCGTAGACGAAGACGTCCTTGTCCGGGTTTCCGTCGCCGTAGTGGTCTGAGATCCACCGGTAGAGCGGGACGCCAGCGATCTTCGCGGCGAGGTCGTGCAGGGCCATATCGGCGACGCCGACGGCGACTGAGCGTTCGCCGTGTCCGCCGGGCTTTTCGTTGGACATCATCAGGTCCCACGCCTTTTCCGGCGAGAGCTGGCCGTCCTCATCGAGAAGGTCTTCGGACGGGGCATCCATGATGCGCGGAAGAATGCGGTCTTTCAGGATGCCTGTCGCGTTGTAGCGGCCGTTGGAGTTGAAGCCATAGCCAACCAGGGGCTTGCCGTCGACGAAGACATCGGAGACGAGGGCGATGATCGTGCAGTCCATCTTGGTGAAGTCAATGAAGGCGTTCCGGATCGAGGAACTGATGGGAATGGTGCCGACGTGGGCGGAAACGATTTTCATCTTTGAATCTCTCCTGAGTGGGAATCTTATTTCTTATAAGACCTGCATCGAGACTGACCCCAAGCGATGAAGGACATCAGCCCCTCGAGCGAATATCTTATAAGACCTTGGATCAAAGGCTAGCCCAGGGGTGACGGGGGGCACAAGCCTTCCCGTGGAATTTCTTATAAGATGTTTTCAAGGAACTACACTGTGAGCAGCGGGGGCCACACCTCGGTAAGAGATTCGGAGCGGCAGATGAGCACCACGAACGTCTTTTCCAGTAAGGGCAGTCTCGCGTACAACGAACTCCGCCAGCTGATCCTCTCCGGTGGCCTTGCCCCCGGCTCGCGCATCTCCCAGTACGAGCTGGCCGACAACATGCAAATGAGCATCACCCCCCTGCGGGAAGCGATCCGCCGGCTCTCAAGTGAGGGCCTGATCATCATGGACACCCACCGGGATTCCAGGGTGGCAACCATGAGCGCCTCCGAGGCACGGGAACTCCTTGAAGTCCGTCTCTCACTCGAACCATCGGCAACAGAACTGGCAGCCTCCCGCCGGACTGACGCCGATATAGCAGCAATGCGCGCAGCCGCCGGGAAGCTCCTGCCTGTCACGCGGGTCTGGGGCGAGGAAGCGATCACAGTTCACCGGGAATTCCACCGGGCCGTCTACGCCGCCTCGCACAACGACGTCATGATCAAGCTCCTTGATGACCTGTGGGACAAATCCGACCGCTACCGCCGCGTCGGTCTCGAACTCCCCTCCGGGGATGAGCCCCGCACGATCGACCTGAACCAGCACCACCAGATCCTTGAGCTCGTCATTGCCGGGGATGGCGCCGGTGCGGCCGAACTCGCCCGCACCCACATCGCCAACAGCCTGACAGCCTCAGTAACCGGAGCCCTGGAGGAACGCGAGAACGTCCAATCGACGCCCCTGGAGAAAACCGCCTAGTATCCGCCGGCTTCCCTCCGGTCGTCAGGAGCCGTCCGCGGGCGGGTCATATGGGAATCAGAGAGCCCCTGCATAACGGCTTTCTATGGTTGCCCGCCAGACGACAGGCTCGATCTGATTTCTTCCGCGTGAGCAGCAATAATCCGGCGCCGTTCGCGAGTGAACCCTTTGACTTGCATGTCCAGGATTACCCGGCAGGACAATTCATCCAGCTCCAACAGTTCCATCAGACGACGGATCGCTTCGTCTAGGTCCTCTGAATCCTCGACCACGTGGAAGACATCCTCCCGCCGACCCATCGCCGTCACGAGGGCGTCCACGACTCTCAGAGTGTCCTCAGCACGCCTCCGCTGCTCCGCATTCATGGTGCGATTCTTCCATGCACGACTATTGCCGGAGGAGGGGACCGCCGAGGGCGGCGCCGAGCACATGATGTGCATGGGAGACGCCGTCATCTACTTCGCAATCACCGCAGGTGAAGCGATCCCGTTCCGAGGCCACGTCAGATCGTGGACCAGGTCGGCTACCTAGTGGACGATTCTCATCTCGTGCGAGGTCTGATTGAGTCGCCGTCCGCCGTCGGGAACGACCGTCACAATGTCCTCGATCCGTACGCCGAACCTGCCCGGCAGGTAGATTCCGGGTTCGATCGAGAAGCACATGCCGGGCTGGAGGATCTGGGTTTCGCCCTCCACCATGTACGGCGGCTCGTGAGTCGTCAGCCCGATTCCGTGCCCGACGCGGTGAATGAAGTAGTCGCCGTAGCCGGCTTCAGTGATCACCGCCCGGGCCACGCGATCAATTTCCTGGCACTCGACGCCTGGCCGCACGGCCTCGAACCCGGCCTGCTGCGCGAGTCTGACGACGTCGTGAACCTCGCGCTCCTCAGCGGTGGGCTCGCCGACGTGCACGGTCCGCGTCGTGTCTGATCCGTAGCCGTGTTTGAGGCCGCCGAAGTCGAGCACCACCATGTCTCCGTCCTCGATGATCCGCGGGCCGATCTCGTGGTGAGGGTTGGCTCCATTCGGACCCGAACCGACGACGGTGAAGTCCACCTGCGAATGACCGAACTGGCGAAGCAGGTCGGCGAGATCAGAACCGACGTCGGTCTCGCTGCGCCCAGCGAACCGCACGGTGACGATCTCCTCGTACGCCTGGTCTGCAGCCGCGCCGGCCGCCGCCAGCCGCTCGATCTCGTCGTCATCCTTGATCGCCCGAAGCATCGGCAGGGCGGTCGTCATCGAGACGTAGGACGACTTGGGCAGTCGATCCTGCAGGCCGAGGAGGTGCATGGCCCAGGCCGAGTCAGAGACGGCATAACGTCCGGTGCCGGCCATCAGCGTGGCAGATTCCGTGTAGGGGTCGCTCCCGTCAGTCCAGTCGGTGATCCGCAGATTCGAGGCGCCGGCGGCCGCTTCCGCGTCGGGCCTCTCGAGCCTCGGAACGATCATGGCGGGCTCCGCGTCGACGGGGATCACGAGCATGGTGATGCGTTCAGTGATGGCCACGGGTGCATACCCGGTGAGGTACAGCAGGTCCGGTCCGGGAGTGACCAGGATGCCGTCGAGCCCGGCATCCTGGGCGGCGTGGGCTGCTCGCCGCAACCGCTCGGCGAAGTCATCGGCGGTGAACGGAGCCGGCTCGGAAAGGCCGCGATGATCACTCATGGTTCGCATTCTCGTGCGCGGGGCATCACCGGTCAACCCATCGCCCGGACAGCCGCTGCAGTCACTCTGGAATCACCCGTCGCGGGTGAGCCTTCGGGGCACAGTGGCTTCAGGACGCCGAATCTCGACGTTACGGCTGCTCATCCATCGGAAAGGCGACGGCCTCGCCCACCACGCGAAGCCGCAGCTCCGTGCCGGGGCGGGCGATCGAGGCGTTCCAGTGCCGGATCGTGATGATTTCCCCGCCGCCGGGGTAGCGGTGGTCCGGGATGGCGCCGGCGGCAAGGACCGGCGGGACGGGGAGTTGGAGCCGCACTGTGGTTTCGGGGCCGAAGTAGTCCGTGTCCACCACCGTGCCGCGGATGGGGCCGTCCTCGGAAATGCGGATCTGCTCGGGCCGCAGCATCAGCTGGACCCGGCCCTGGGCCGGCGGGCGGCGCACGGGGATCCCGCCGAGCGAACACGTGGCCAGGGAGCCTTCCATCCAGGCATCCAGGATCACGGCGTCGCCCAGGAACTCGGCGGTGGCGCGGTCAGCCGGGCGCGTGTAGACGACGAACGGGTTGCCGATCTGGGCCAGCTTGCCGCCGCGCATCACGGCCACCTGGTCGGCGAAGGACAGCGCCTCGGCCTGGTCATGCGTGACGAGGATCGTGGTGACGCCGGCGTCCTTCAGGACCTGGGCCACGGCGCGGCGGGTGGCCACCCGCAGGCCGGCGTCCAGGGCGGAGAAGGGCTCGTCCAGCAGCATGAGCGCGGGCTTGCGGGCCAGCGCCCGGGCCAGGGCAACCCGCTGCTGCTGGCCGCCGGAGAGCTGGTGCGGGCGGCGCTTGGCCATGGCCGGGTCCAGGGAGACCATTTCCAGCAGCTCGCCCACCCGCGACTTGACGCCGCGGCGCCCGCCGGGCAGTTGGGTGGCGTCCAGGCCGAAGGAGATGTTCTGCCCGACCGTCAGGTGCGGGAACAGGGCGCCGTCCTGGGCGACGTAGCCGACGTGCCGCTTGTGGGCGGGGACCCAGGCGTTCTCCCCGGCCACCTTGCTCCCGTTGAGCGAGATGCTGCCGGTGTCCGGGTGCTCGAAGCCGGCAATCAGGCGAAGGAGCGTGGTCTTGCCGGAGCCGGAGGGTCCCACGATCGCCGTCGTTCCGCCCTTGGCGACGGAGAGGTTGACGCCTTTGAGGACGGCCTGGGGCCCAAAGTTCTTGGTGACCGCGTCGATTTCCAGGTGGCTGTTGGTGCTGGTGGCCACGGAAGCCGCGACCCGCGGCTCGGGGAGGCGCGAGGGGGCCTCACGCGACGGGTAAACATCGGTCACTGTCCGGCTACTTTCTTGGACTGCTGGAAGAGGAGATAGGTCATGGGCGCGGAGATCAGGATCATCAGCAGCGCATAGGGGGCGGCGCCAGCGTAGTCGATCTCGCTGCTCTTGCTCCAGAACTCGGTGGCGAGGGTGCGGGTCCCGTTGGGCGAGAGCAGGAGGGTGGCGGTGAGCTCGTTGACAATCCCCAGGAACACCAGGGCGGCGCCGCCAGCCGCGGCGGGGGCCGTGAGCCGCAGCGTCACGCGCAGGAAGGCCAGCAGCGGCGGCTTGCCGAGCACCTGGGCGGCCTCGTCGAGTTCCTTCGGTGCCTGGGACAGCCCCGAGCGGATGTTCACGAGGGCCCGGGGGAGGAACAGCAGCACGTAGGCCGCGATGAGCAGCGCTGAGGTCTGGTACATGCTGGGAACCATCCGGATGCTCACGGTCACGAAGGCCAGGCCCACCACAATCCCGGGCATGGAGCTGGTGATGTAGTTGGACAGCTCCAGGGACTTGCTGAACCAGCCGGGACGCCGCACGGCCAGGTACGCCATGGGGAACGCGACCACGGTGGTGGCGACGGCCGCCGCGAGGCCGTAGGCCAAGGTCTGCAGGAGGGCCGGCATGAATTCCTCGGCAGCCCAGATTTCCGGGCCGCCGGCGACGATCCAGCGCAGCACAAACGTCAGCGGCAGCCCGAACGCCAGCCCGGTGAGGGCGATCAGGGACAGCTGGGCGGGGAGCTGGTAGGCGTGCAGGGGCAGGCGCAAGGCGCGCGCCTGGGCTCCGGAGCCGATCCTGGCGTACCGGGCGCTGCCGCGGCTGCGGACCTCCACGAGCAGCAGGATGAGGCAGAGGAACACCAGGACGCTGGCCAGCATGTTCCCGGCGGTGCCATTGAACGTGGACTGGTACTGGACCATGATCGCGGTGGTGAAGGTGTCGAAGCGGATCATCGCGAAGGCCCCGTATTCGGCCAGCAGGTGCAGCGCGACCAGCAGCCCGCCGCCGGTCATGGCGATGCGCAGCTGCGGGAGCACCACGCGGAAGAACGCGCGCCAGGCGCCGAGGCCGAGGGAGGCGGCGGACTGTTCGATCGCCGGGTCCAGGCGGCTGAGCGTCGCGGCGGCCGGGATGTACACGAGCGGGAAATAGGACAGGGTGGCGATCAGGACCCCGGACCACAGCCCGCCAAGGGACGGCACCGCGGAAACCCACGCGTAGCTGTTGACGAAGGCGGGGATGGCCAGCGGGGCGGCGAGCAGCACGGCCCACCACTTGCGGCCCACAAGGGACGTGCGTTCGACGAGCCACGCGCCGCCGACGCCCAGGACGAGGCACAGCGGCACCGTCACCACGGTCAGCAGCACCGTGTTCAGCAGGAGTTCGCCCACGCGCGGGCGGAAGATCAGGGCCATTGCGGTGTCCCAGCCGGTGGAGGCTGTCATGAAGACCACGTAGGCCAAGGGCACCAGGGAAAACAGGGCGATGAGGACCGCGATGATGGACACGACAGAGACGCCGAAAGGCGGGCGGGGGCGTTTACCCCTGCCCGCCGTCGTCGTGTCAGTCGTCAAATCCCCAGAGGGACCGGGGACCGCCAGCTTGTTAGTCACTGCGGCTACAGCAGTCCTGCCTGGGTCATCAGCTCGGTGACCTTGGCGGAATTGAGTTTGGCGGGATCCACGGTGGGGGCCTGCAACTCCTTGAGCGGAACCAGCTTGTCGTTGGACGGGACGTCCGAGCCGACAGCGTATTCGAAGGAGGTGCCCTTCTGGAGCACTTCCTGGCCCTTCTTGCCGGTGATGAACTTCAGGAAGGACTGGGCCGCTGCGGCGTTCTTGGAAGACTTCAGCACGCCGCCGCCGGAGATGGAGACGAAGGCGCCCGGGTCCTGGTTCTTGAAGTAGAACGGCGTGACGTTGTTGGAGTTCTCGCCGGTCTTGGCCTGGTCGCCGTAGTAGTAGTAGTGGTAGATGAGGGCGGAGTCGACTTCGCCGGCGTTGACGGCCTTCATGGCCGTGCTGTTGCCCTTGTACGGCTTGGAGTTTTCCTTCATGCCCTTGAGCCAGGCCTCAGTGGCGGCTTCGCCCTTGAGTTCCAGCAGGGCCGAGACGATCGCCTGGAAGTCGGCGCCCGACGGCGAGGCAGCCCACTTGCCCTTCCACTCGGGGTTGGCCAGGTCCAGCATGGACTTGGGCAGCTTGTCGGCGCTGATCTTGTTCTTGTCGTAGACCAGGACGGTGGAGCGGGCCGCGATGCCGGTCCACTTGTTGGTGGAGGGGCGGAATTCGGCGGGGACCTGGTCCACGGTGGCCTTGTCCACATCCGCAAAGAGGCCGGCGTTTTCCACCTGGGCCATGGCGGGGGAGTTCTCGGTGAGGAAGACGTCCGCCGGTGAGGCCTGGCCTTCCTGCACGATCTGGTTGGACATCTCGGTGTCGTCGCCCTGGCGCACGGTCACCTTGATGCCGGTCTCGGCGGTGAAGGCGTCGATCCACTCTTTGGTCAGGGATTCGTGCTGGGCGTTATAGACCGTGATCTCACCGGCGGAGGAGCCGTTGGCGGCGGTGCTGCTGCCGGCCGTGGCGGAGGAACCGGAGCCGCAGGCGGCCAGGCCCAGGGCGGCAGTGGCGGCCAGGGCGATGCCCGCCAGCGCGTTGGTGCGGATCTTCATGGGGCTACTTTCTACAAGGAAGTCGTCGTAGTGCCCTGCCCCCCGTGAGCGGGGAAGTTAGGGCATGCTCACTAAGAAAGACTGTAGGTTAGCCAAACCTAAGCGACCAACCTGAGTCTGGTTTAAGTGATGAGGATCACATCAATTACGATACTATTGCGTGACGTAATTGTCGCCGGGTTGTGGGGCGGACGCCTGCGCGATCGAGGCGGCCGCCTCGAGCACCATCCAGGCCTGCAGCTGCGTGGAGAGTTCGACGGCGGCCCCTTCCGGGTAGCTGCGGCGTGCCGGCGCGTCGGTGCGGTCGGAGAAGACCAGATGGCTGCCGCGGCGCGCGAGGCGGTCGTGCGGAGGGAGGATCCGGCGGCCCTCCCAGAGGGCCTCGGCCGTATCGTTCACAAGCGCCGCCGCCGTGGCCCGGGTTTCGGCCGGGAGGCGTACGTCGACGGCGGCGAGGGCCAGGTAGCGGACGAGGATCCCCGTGAAGAGCCCGCCATCGCCCGTCCCCTCGCAGCGCAGCACCGCGGCGGTGCGGCCCAGCAGCGGGGTCGGCCGCGTGAGGTTGCCCGCCACGGCGTCCACCAATGCGGCCGCTCGCCCGAGGTTGGGCTCGCCCCCGAGTTCCAGCAGTGCGCCGAGGACGGGCCCTTGGTTGTAGGTGTAGATGGTCTCTTCCAGCACGGCTTCGCCCGTCCCGGAAATCCGGAGGCCGTCACGGTACAGGCCCTGGCCGGGCTCGTACAGCCTGGCATCCAGCCAGTCCAGCAGGGACTGCGCCTTGGTCCGGTTGCCGGTCCGCGCGTAATAGAGGGCCACCGGGGCGGTGGCGGGGGTGTTCTTGAAGTCGCGCTTCGTGCTCCAGAATGTACCGCCGCCCAGGTCGTCCGTGGAAGCGGAGTCGAACTGCAGGGTCAGGCTTTGCAGGACCTTGGCGTTGCGCTCCCGGCCGGTGTGTTTGCGGGTGTCCTCGGCGAGCTTGTCCAGCCGGAGCGTGGCAAGGGCCAGCCAGGCCATGTCGTCGTAGTAGTTGTTGACCACCGTGAGGAAATTGCGCAGCCGGATGCCCGTGACGAGCCGGGAGGCGAGCCGGCCGGCGCTGGGCCGGTTCTCGCCGTCGAACTTGGTTCCAGGATTCCGGGGGGACCCCAGTTCCCGGCGGCCGGCGTCCACGAGGCAGTCCAGGTAGTGTGCCTGCCACCAGTAGTGCCAGGGCCGGGACAGGTTCTTCAGCCGGCCCGAGGGCCGGAGGATCGCGGCGATGTGGGTCCCGGGGAGGAAGAAGAGCCGCTGCCCGAAGAGCCTGGTCACCGAGCGGGCGGCCTCGTCCGCGCGGAAGGACCAGTTGGGGGCGGAGGCGTCGGCTCGGGTCATGGCTCAAGCGTAATCGCGGGAGCCCGTCCGGACCGCGACCGTGACTGTGCCCTCGGCGTGTGCGGCCCAAAGGTGCGCATTGGCCGCATTCCAGTTAACATTCACTAACTAATGTTCCCCGCGTGCCGCCTCTGCAGGCGCCGCCCGCGTCGAGGCTTCGCAGCCGGGGTTCGGTTCCACATCAAGGAGGATGGATGGACATCAAGGGTACTGTCGCGCTGATCACGGGCGGGGCCTCCGGTCTCGGAGCGGCCACGGCCAGGCGCCTGTTCGACGCCGGCGCCTCGGTGGTCCTCGTGGACCTGCCGGGTTCCGCCGGGGACGCCTTTGCCGCCGAACTGACCGCATCCGCCGCTGCCGGCGCCGGAGAAGCTGCTGCCGGAGGCGGCCGCAGGGCCGTCTTTGTCCCGGCCGACGTCACGGACGAGGCGCAGGTGCAGGCCGCCGTCGACGCCGCCTCAGCCCTCGGCCCGCTGCGCATCGTGGTCAACTGCGCGGGGATCGCCACCCCCGGCAAGGTCCTGGGCCGCGACGGCGTCCTTCCGCTGGAGGCCTTCAACCGCGTCATCCAGGTCAACCTCGTGGGCACCTTCAACGTGATCCGCCTCGCCGCGGCCGCCATGGCAGCCACCGAGCCCGCCGCCACGGAACTCGGCGGCCCCGAACGTGGCGTCATCATCAACACCGCCTCCGTTGCCGCGTTCGACGGGCAGATCGGCCAGCCCGCCTACGCCGCCTCCAAGGGTGCCGTCGCCGCCATGACGCTGCCGATTGCCCGCGAACTCGCGCGCTCGCTGATCCGGGTGGTCACCATCGCGCCGGGCATCTTCGAGACTCCCATGATGGCCGGCCTGCCCCAGGAGGCGCAGGACTCCCTGGGCCAGCAGGTGCCGCACCCCTCGCGGCTGGGCCGGCCGGCCGAATACGCGAACCTCGCCGCGCACATTGTGGAGAACGCCATGCTCAACGGCGAGACAATCCGCCTCGACGGTGCCATCCGCATGGGCCCGAAATGACCGGGTCTGAGATGGCCGGGACTGTGCTGCCCGCGGCGGACTTCTTCGACTACGAAGCCCTGCTCAGCACGGCGGAGCGGGCCAAGCTGGCGCAGCTGCGCGAGTTCCTGGCCGCCGAGGTTGCCCCGTTCGCCACGGACTGGTGGAACAAGGCCGAATTCCCGGCCCACATCCTGCCCAAGCTGGCCGCCCTGGAGCTCAGCGCCCCGGCCCAGCGCGGCTACAGCAACCTGTTCGCCGGGATCGTCATCGCCGAGATGACCCGGGTGGACACCTCGCTCGCCACCTTCTTCCTGGTCCACCACGACCTCTTCGTGGAGTCGCTCTACGGCTTCGGCTCCGAGGAGCAGAAAGCGCGCCTGCTCGAGGACGCGGCAAGCCTGCGCATCACCGGTGCCTTTGCCCTCACCGAACCGGACCACGGCTCGGACGTTGCCGGCGGCATGGAAACCCGGGCCCGCCGGGTCCCCGGCGGCGCGGCCGGCGGCGGCGACGCCTGGGTGCTCAACGGCGCCAAGCGCTGGATCGGCAACGGGACGTTTTGCGACTACATGCTGGTCTGGGCCCGGGACGAGGCCGACGACGGCATCCGCGGCTTCATCGTCGACGCCACCTTGCCGGGCGTGATCCGGAGCCGGATCGAGAACAAGATTGCCCTGCGCACGGTGCAGAACGCGGACATCGTCTTCACCGACGTCCGGGTGGCCGAAACGGACCGCTTCGCCGGGATCAGCAGCTTCGAGGACACCAATGAGCTCCTGCGCGGTTCCCGGATCATGGTGGCCTGGCAGGGGGTGGGGCAGCAGCTCGCGGCGTTCGACGTCGCCCGGCAGTACGCCGTCGAACGCCAGCAGTTCGGCCGCCCGCTGGCGAAGTTCCAGCTGGTCCAGCAGCAGCTGGTCACCATGCTGGGCAACGCCGTGGCCAGCATGGGCATGATGGTCCGGATCGCCCAGTTGCAGGACGCCGGCGCCGGGGACATGCCGCAGGTGGCCCTCGCCAAGTCCTATGTCAGCGCCCGGATGCGCGAAACCGTCGCGATGGGCCGGTCCCTGCTGGGCGGCAACGGGATCGTCACCGACTACCGGATGGCCAAGATCTTCTCCGACGCCGAGGCGATCTACACCTACGAGGGCTCGTTCGAGATCAACACCCTGATCACGGGACGCGCCATCACCGGGGTGTCCGCGATCGTCTAGAAGACGGCTTTGACCGTTTAGACCGTTTAGACCCGTTCAGAAGAGGCCGGGTTCCTTCTCGCCGGCCTCAATCTTCACATCAAGGCTGTTGTTCCGCACCGGCATGGGGCAGGTGCCGTACGGGGTGAAGGCGCTCGGGTAGTTGATGGCCCGGTTAAAGTCCAGGACCACCGACCTATTTCCCAAGGAGTCGACGCGGGGCCTCGCGGTGGAGACCTTCCGCCACTCGTCAGTACTTTCCCCGTTGGTCTCGTCGTGGAACGTCACCGTCAGGGCGCCGAGCTTCTCCTCCTCGGCCTGCAGGTGGAACTCGTGGTCCGCGCCGGGAAGCCGGAAGACCAGCTCGCCGACCGAGCGGTGGACCCCGTCCACGAGCGGGTTGGCCGTGCCGATCGGGACATCCACAGGCTCGGGATAGGGCACGAACCTGGCCTCGATGACCAGGTCCGGGCGGAAGTCGAAGGTGGGCACGCCGTCGAACTCCGTGAACGCCGGCGACTGCGAGTCGCGCGTGCGGATGGCGTACTTGTCCGCCCGCATGGCGAGCTCCACCACCACCTGGCGGCCGTCGTCGCCGCCGTACTGGACCCACATCAGTGATTCCTCGTCGGCGAGCACGGCGCTGATGGTCCCGTCCACGGGTTCGCCGGTTTCGACGAGGGTCAGACCGTCGGACGCGGCGGCGGTGAGGAACGCCGCGGTGCCGTCTGTGGACCAGAGGCCGGGGGCGAGCTCGACGGCGGCCGGCTCGCCTTCCAGCCACTGGAAGGAGGTCAGCGTGAGCCAGCCGTGCTCGCTGGCGAGGGCCGTGTTGCGGCTGTTCCGGAAGCGTTGCCAGCGGGCCAGCTGCGGGTTCTGCACTGCATCAGGCGTGGGCTTCGAGCCAGTCCCGGTTTCAGGGTCAGGGGTGGTCATGGGCACCTCCAAGGGGGTTTCAGCTGGTGGCGGGTGGGGTTTTGAGGCTGGCCGCCACGAGTTGGGCCGCGGTGGTTCCGGCTGCGGCGGCCGCGGCCGGGTCGCCGTCGAGCACCCCGCTTGCCAGGCCGCCGTCGAGTACCAGGGTCAGGCTGCGGGCGAGCTGGTCCGGGTCCCCGGCGCCGGCGCGTGCGGCGAGGTCCCGGATCCAGGCGCGGATCTGGCGCTTGTGGGCCACGGTCCGGTCGTGGACGCGGGTGCCGGCGGCCGACTCGGCGGCCGCGTTGATGAAGGCGCAGCCGCGGTAGCCGTCGCGCCGGCAGGCGGCTGTCAGGGCATCGAACAGGCCCACGAGCTGCTCGGCCGGGTCCTCGCCGGCGGCCTCGGCGGCGGCGTGCAGCTGCCCGGTCCAGACGCCGTCCACCTTCTCCAGGTAGGCCAGCATGAGGTCGTCCTTGGCGGGAAAGTACTTATAGAAAGTGGCTTTCGCGACGCCGGACTCGGCGATGATCGTGTCGATGCCGGCGGCCCGGAAACCCTGCGCGTAGAAGAGCCGGAAGGCCGTGGCCAGGATCTTCTCCCTGGCATGCCCGGCAGGGGTGCGGGCAGCCGGGGCGGCGGTGGCTGCTGGCGAGGTCATGGCTCAATCGTACACAGACAAGTCTGTCTACGCCGCAGTGTCATTCGCCCTGTGCCTCGTCAACGACGGACCGCCGGCCCGCCTCCGCCTGATCCGGCGGCTACGGGCGGGCGGCCAGACCCCGCACGAGCAGCCGCCAGACCTCGCGCAGCTCGGCCCCGATGGCCGGGGCCGACCATTCCGAAGCGTGCAGCGGGTGGTGGAACCGCGCCGTGGCGTGCAGGACGGCACGGCCGGCCGGCACCGGATCCGGGACGGCGAATTCGCCGCTGCGGACGCCGTCGGCAATGATCTCGGTGAGCGCTGCGGCCAGGTGGTCAACGTGGGCCGCCACCACTTCCCGCGCCTCGGCGGTCAGCTGGCCGAACGTGGCAAACAGCTCCGGATCGTTCAGCGCCATGCCCTGCTTGATGGCCGCGAGGCGTTCGAGCCAGCGGAGCAGGCGTTCCGCGGCAGGGCCCTCCGTATCGCGGGCAGGATCCAGCGGCTCCGCGAGGCGGTCCAGCCAGCGCCGGGCCACCGCGTCCCGCAGCGCCACCTTTGTGGGAAAGTGCCGGTAGACGCTGCCGTGGCTGACTCCCAAGGCCTTCGCGACGTCCACCACCGTGGCCTTGGCCGGTCCGAAGCGCCGCAGCACGTCTTCGGCGGCGTCGAGGATGCGCTCCTCGGTCAGGACGGCGGCTACAGGGGTCACCGGCGTTCGCTGTCGAGCATGGCCATCTGGCCGGCGTCGTAGCGGGTGCCCGCGGCCGAGTCGGCGGGGACGGCGGCCTCGATCGCTGCCAGGTCCTCGGCGGAGAGGAGCAGATCGACCGCGCCCAGCGATTCGGAAAGCCGTTCCCGACGGCGGGCGCCAACGAGGGGGACGATGTCCTCGCCGCGGGACAGGACCCAGGCGATGGCGAGCTGGGCGACGGTCGCGCCCTTGCGGTCGGCGATTTCGCGGAGCCGTTCGACGAGCTCGAGGTTCCGCTGCAGGTTCTCGCCGGAGAACCGGGGCAGGTGGGCCCGGAAGTCGCGCCGGTTCCCGGTTCCGGCGGCCGGCCAGTGGCCGGAAACCAGGCCGCGGGACAGCACACCGTATGCCGTGATGCCGATGCCCAGTTCGCGGGCCACCGGCAGGATGTCCTGCTCGATGCCACGGGAGAGGAGGGAGTACTCGATCTGGAGGTCCGAGACCGGGTGGACGGCGTTGGCGCGGCGCAGGGTGTCGGCGCCGACCTCCGAGAGGCCGATGTGGCGGATCAGGCCCTGCTGCACGAGCTCGGCCAGTGCTCCCACGGTTTCTTCCACCGGAACGGACGGATCCAGGCGGGCCGGCCGGTAGATGTCCACGTAGTCGGTGCCGAGGCGCCGGAGGGTGTAGGCCAGGAAGTTCTTGATGGCCACCGGACGGGTGTCCACGCCGTTCCATCCGCCCCGGGCATCGCGCAGGACGCCGAACTTCACGCTGATCTGGGCGCTCTCGCGCCGTCGGCCGCGGATCGCGTCGCGCAGCAGCATTTCGTTGTGGCCCATGCCGTAGAAGTCGCCGGTGTCCAGCAGGGTCACGCCGGCGTCGAGGGCGGCCTGGATCGTGGCGACGCTCTCGGCGTCGTCGGCGGGGCCGTAAAGATCGGACATGCCCATCATGCCGAGGCCGATGGCGGCGGTGCTGGGGCCGGTGGAGCCCAGGGTGCGGGGGGTGCCGAGAGTAGAAGTTGTCATGCCATGACCATAAAACAATCAGCTGACAGATTTCAAACTTTGTCAGCTGAGATGAGGCGGGCGGGGCGTCGGGCGCGCGCTTATTGCCGTAGACAGGTCTGTCTGATAGCGTCATGCCCACACGTAGACGAACCTGTCTACTCCACGACTTCAGAATGAGGACGCCATGAAGATTGCAGTACTGGGAACCGGCATGGTGGGGCGCACGATTGCCGGCGCACTGGCAGGGCTGGGGCACGACGTCGTGATCGGCACCCGCGACCCGCAGGCGACGCTCGCCCGGACCGAACCGGACATGATGGGCACCGCGCCGTTCGCCGAGTGGCACGCCGCAAACGCCGGAGTCGACGTCGCCGCGTTTGCTGACGCGGCATCCGACGGCGAGCTGATCGTCAATGCCACCAACGGTGCCGGCTCGCTGGCCGCGCTGGCCGCAGCGGGGACCCCGAACCTGGCCGGCAAGATCATCATGGACATCGCCAACCCGCTGGACTTCTCGCAGGGCATGCCGCCGTCGCTGAACCCGGTGAACACGGACAGCCTCGGCGAAGAGATCCAGCGGTCCTTCCCGGAGGCCAAGGTGGTGAAGACGCTGAACACCATGACCGCGTCCGTGATGGTCGATCCGGCCCGGGTGGCCGGCGGTGACCACACGGTGTTCGTCTCCGGGGACGACGCCGGCGCCAAGGCGGCCGTGACGGAACTCCTCAAGGGCTTCGGCCACCGCGACGTGATCGACCTCGGCGACATCACGAGTGCCCGCGGTGCGGAAATGATCCTGCCGATCTGGCTGCGGATCTGGGGCGCGCTGGGCACCGGCGAGTTCAACTTCAAGATCGCGCGCTAACCCCTTCACCCGCCAAGCCCGCAGCAGGGGCCGTTCCGGGAGCTCGGAACGGCCCCTGCTGCGAACTGGTTGGGGTCCCGGGGGGTCCGKGGGGGAGGGCGTCGGAACGGCGAGGCGGGGCCTGACACTATCTGAGACGGAATTCCAGCAGGGAGTGCCTGCGGGTAACATCCCATGGGAAGAAGTAATCGGGCTCACAGTATCCAGCGCAGTGTACGAGCCAAGTCGAACCCTCGAAAGATAGTTTCCATGGCTGACACTGCAATGCATTCCGACACCGATCTTGCCGCCGAACTCCGGGCTGATGTCCGCCGGGTCTCCACCCTCCTCGGCGAATCCCTGGTCCGCCAGCACGGCCCCGAACTGCTGGACCTGGTGGAGCAGGTGCGCCTGCTGACCAAGGAATCCAAGGAAGCCGCCCGCGGCGGCGCTGACGCTACCGGGCCGTGGAGCTCATACGACGTCGTCGCCCAGGTCCGCGAACTGCTCGGTTCCCTGCCGCTGGAGCAGGCCACCGATCTGGTCCGCGCCTTCGCGTTCTACTTCCACCTGGCGAACGCCGCCGAGCAGGTCCACCGGGTCCGCGGGCTGCGCACCCGGCAGGAGAAGGACGGCTGGCTCGCCAAGGCCGTGGAGGAGATCGCGGACCAGGCCGGCAACTCCGTGCTGCAGGAAGTCGTCAACGAACTCGACGTCCGCCCCATCTTCACTGCACACCCCACGGAGGCCTCCCGCCGCTCCGTGCTGGACAAAATCCGCCGGCTCTCGGACATCCTGTCCGAATCCACGGCGGAGGGCACCTCCGCGCGCCGCCGCCAGGACCGCCACCTGTCCGAAGTGATCGACCAGATGTGGCAGACGGACGAGCTCCGCCAGGTCCGGCCCACCCCCGTGGACGAGGCCAGGAACGCTATCTATTACCTCACCGGCATCCTCAGCGACGCCATGCCGGAAATGCTCTCGGACCTCTCCGAGCTGCTTGCCGAGCACGGCGTCACGCTGCCGCCACAGAAGGCCCCGATCCGCTTCGGCTCCTGGATCGGCGGGGACCGCGACGGAAATCCCAACGTCACGGCCGCCGTCACCCGCGAAATCCTCCAGATCCAGAACCAGCACGCCGTGCGGATCAGCATCGGCCTGATCGACGGGCTCATCTCCATCCTGTCCAACTCGACCGCGCTGGCCGGGGCGGACCAGGAGCTCCTGGACTCGATCGACGTCGACCTGGGGAACCTGCCTGGCTTGGACCGCCGCGTGCTCGAGCTGAACGCTCAGGAGCCCTACCGGCTCAAACTCACCTGCATCAAGGCCAAGCTGATCAACACCGGCCGCCGGGTCGCGGCCGGATCCGCGCACGAGCCCGGCCGCGACTACACCGCCACCGCGGAGCTCCTCGCCGAGCTCGGCCTGCTCGAACGGTCGCTGCGGAACCACCACGCGGCCCTCGCCGCCGACGGCGCCCTGTCCCGGGTCCGCCGCGCCATCGCCTCCTTCGGCCTGCACCTGGCCACCCTCGACATCCGCGAGCACGCCGACCACCACCATGACGCCGTCGGGCAGCTCATGGACCGCCTTGGCGGGCCCGGTGTCCGGTACGCGGAACTCAGCCGCGCCGAGCGGCTCGAGGTGCTGGGCTCCGAACTTGCGTCCCGGCGCCCGCTCTCCGGCCACCCGATCAAGCTCGACGGCGTCGCCGACGGCACCTACGACGTCTTCCGGGAGATCCGCCGCGCCCTGCGCACCTACGGCCCCGACGTGATCGAGACCTACATCATCTCCATGACCCGCGGCGCGGACGACGTCCTGGCCGCGGCCGTGCTGGCCCGCGAGGCCGGCCTGGTCAGCCTGTTCGGCGAGGCGCCCTACGCCAAGATCGGCTTCGCGCCGCTGCTGGAGACCGTCGACGAACTCCGCGCCTCGGCCGAAATCGTGGACCGACTGCTCTCCGATGCCTCCTA
Source organism: Arthrobacter sp. P1_D4 (assembly GCF_056406115.1). NCBI lineage: Bacteria > Bacillati > Actinomycetota > Actinomycetes > Micrococcales > Micrococcaceae > Arthrobacter > Arthrobacter sp. P1_D4. The sequence goes on from NZ_JBFUAU010000013.1 coordinate 133,831, forward strand.
CCGCGAACTCGTCCGGCTCCGCGGAGACGTGCAGGAAATCATGCTCGGCTACTCGGACTCCAACAAGGAATCCGGCGTCATGACGAGCCAGTGGGAAATCTACAAGACCCAGCGCAAGCTCCGCGACGTGGCGGCCAAGCACGGAGTCCGCGTGCGCCTTTTCCACGGCCGCGGCGGCTCGGTGGGCCGCGGCGGCGGGCCGACCTACGATGCCATCATGGCCCAGCCCAACGGCGTGCTCGAGGGCGAGATCAAGTTCACCGAGCAGGGCGAGGTCATCTCGGACAAGTACTCCCTGCCGGAGCTGGCCCGCGAAAACCTCGAGCTCTCCCTGGCCGCGGTGCTGCAGGGCTCGGCCCTGCACCGCACCCCGCGCACCTCGGAGGACCAGCGTGTGCGCTACGGCCACGTCATGGAAACCGTCTCCGACGCCGCGTTTGCGCGCTACCGCACGCTGATTGATGACCCCGATCTGCCCGCCTACTTCATGGCCTCCACCCCGGTGGAGCAGCTGGGATCCCTCAACATCGGATCCCGTCCGTCCAAGCGCCCCGACTCCGGCGCCGGGCTGGAGGGTCTCCGCGCCATCCCGTGGGTGTTCGGCTGGACACAGTCGCGGCAGATCGTGCCGGGCTGGTTCGGTGTGGGCTCCGGCCTCAAAGCCGCCCGCGAGGCCGGTAACTCGGCCCAGCTCAAGGAGATGATCGAGGGCTGGCACTTCTTCCGCTCGGTGCTCTCCAATGTTGAGATGACCCTGGCGAAGACGGACATGGACATTGCCGGCTACTACGTCTCCACCCTGGTGCCGGCGGAACTGCACCACCTGTTCCGTGCCATCCGGGCCGAATATGATCTCACGGTCGAGGAGATCCAGAACCTTACCGGCGAGCACGTGATTCTCGATGCCCAGCCCACCCTGAAGCGCTCCCTCGAGATCCGGGACCAGTACCTCGACCCCATCAGCTACCTGCAGGTGGAACTGCTGCGCCGCGTCCGGGCCGAGGCCGCGGAGGGCATGACCGGGGCCGAGATCGACGAACGGCTCCAGCGGGCCATGCTGATCACGGTCAACGGAGTCGCCGCCGGGCTGCGCAACACCGGGTAGCCCCCTCCCGACGCTCCCTCAGGTGTGGCGGCCTTTCCCCGGACGCTCCCTCACCTTCTGCGGGGAATTTCCAAACGCTCCCTCAGGTCCTGCGGTTCTTCCCCGGACGCTCCCTCTCCCGGTGAGGGAGCGTTGGGGTTTTGGGTGCGGAAGGTGAGGGAGCGTGGCGGCGCGGCTAGGGTTGTTCCATGCCGTCGTTCCAGACCAGACTGAAGATCACCGGGCTCAAGCCTGGCACCGCTCCCGAGGCCGTCATGGCCGCGGCCATCGAGGCGCTTGGGACGCGGCACCACGTCGAATCGCACCAGCTTGAGCTCGCCGGCGGCGTCCCGCAGCTGAACCTGCGCTTCCTGGTCGATGCCACCGCCTACAGCGCCGAAAACAGCCAGGCGCTGGAGTCGGCAGCCATGATGCGCGACGCTGTCGAACGCGTTGCGCTCACCGGTGCGCTGACCGTGCTGCGCCGCAGCCGCGGCCGCTGGGCACCCGTCTAAAAGTCCAGTTCCTCGTCCGGGTCAACCACGGCGGACTCCACGGGGGAGGGGCTGCCCCGGCGCCGCGTCACGATCACGCCCACGACCGCTCCGACCAGCAGCCCGACGCCGACGCCGATCAGGGAGCTCGCCCAGAAGGGCAGCCCGGTGGCGGAGCCCATGAAATAGCCCAGCGCCACGGACCAGGCTGCCCAGAGCAGGCCGCCGAGGGCCGCGCAGAGGCTGAACCCGCGGGTGGAGACGTTGGCGATGCCCGCCGCGGCCGTCGTGGCCAGCCGCCCGCCGGGGATGAAGCGGAGGCCGATGATCGCGCCGTAGGTGGAGGACCGGCCGGCTTTCGCGATCGCCGAATGCACGGCCGCGTGGAACCGGAGACCCCATTTCCAGCGGTCGAGCACGTGGCTTAGCCGCCGTTTGAACAGCTGGAAGACAAGAAGGTCACCAAGCCATGAGGACACCGCGGCGAGGAGCACCACGAGGAACGCGTTGATGTGGCCCTCTGCGGACAGCGCGCCGCCGGTGATGACCAGCATTTCCGAGGGGACGGGCGGGAAAATCGCATCGCCGATCACGAAGGGGAAGATCCAGAAATAGATCGCGGCGCCCCAGCTGTCCGCATTTCCGAAGTCCATGGGCACAAGGTACCGCACTTCCAGCCGCTAGCGTGCCTCGCTGAGTTCCAGTCTGCTGCGGTATTCCACCGGGCTCCCGGAGATGGGGTCCACGAAGCGGATCCCGCGGGCCAGGAGTTGCAGCGGCTTGGCGTAATTGTCCGGAGCCTTGTCCAGCAGTTTCGGGTAGAACGCATCGTTGACGATGCCGAGGCCCAGTGAGGCCATGTGCACGCGGAGCTGGTGGGTCTTCCCGGAGTGCGGCTCCAGCCGGTACAGCGCGCGGCGGTGCGGGCCGCCGTCGGCGTCGGGTGCGCCGTCGGGTGCGCCGGAAGCGTCAAACGTGCGCAGCCGCTCGATCCGGGTTTCCGCATTGGGTTCGCCATCGACAACCTCGGCCAGCAGGTAGCTGCGGGACTTGGTCATCCGGTTCCGCACCACCACAGGGAAGTCCACCGCGGGATGGCCCGGTGCGGGCTCTGCGGCGGACACACACTCGTATTCCTTCTGGACCTGGCGCTTTTCGAAGAGCACCTGGTATTTGCCCCGGGTCTCGGGGTTCGTGGAGAGCAACAGGATGCCGGCGGTCATGCGGTCCAGGCGGTGCATGGGAATCAGGTCCGGGAGGCCGAGCTGGTTCCGGAGCCGGACCAGGGCCGATTCCTGGATGTACGTCCCGCCGGGGGTGGTGGGCAGGAAGTGCGGCTTGTCCACCACCAGCAGGTGATCGTCCTGGTGCAGGATGTTCAGCTCCACCGGGATCCGGGTCTCCGGCGGCAGGGTCCGGTAGTACCAGATGAACGTGTGGTCCTGCATCGGGGTGCTGCGGTCCAGGGCGATCCCCGCCTCGCCGACGATCTCGCCGGCGTCGAACCGGTCCTCGATGCCCTGCGGATCGATGTGCCCCCAGCGGTGCATCATGTAGTCCAGCGCGGTCTCCCAGGGACCCTCGTCCGGCAGGCGCAGACGGGTCGCATTGACGCCGTCGCGCACGGGAAGGGGGGATTGCATCACCCGACCATTCTACGGGCCCGGCCTCCCGCGCCCCCGCGCAGTCCCCGCGACCCTGTGCCCCCGCGCAGCCCTCGCCCCCCGCGGCCGCCGCCGCGACCCCGTCCCCCCGCGGCCGCCGCCGCGACCCCGTCCCGGCCCCAGTTCGCCCGAGCCCCGCCCCGCCGCCCCGCGTGCTCCAGTTCGCCGGACCCGTGCGAGGTCGCCGGAAAGGTCCGGCGACCGCGGACGCTTCCGGCGAACTCGCGATGCGCCGTCGCCCTGTGCCCGTCTCGCCCTGCGCGCTGCCGCGTCTATGTCCCTCGCCTCCCCGCCCGCCCGCCGTCCTCTCCCGCCGGCCGCCCTAAGCTCCAGTTCGCCGGACCCGTGCCAGGTCGCCGGAAAGGTCCGGCGACCTCGGATGCTTCCGGCGAACTCGCCATGCGCCGCTGCCCGCACGCGAGCACCGACGAGAAAAAAGTTCTTGACAAATAAAATTGTCGGCGGGCAGACTGGAAGCATGTTGGACATCGGAGTGATTGAGGATCCGGCCGCGGCGGAGGCTTCGCTGGACCCGATCCGGACGCGGATCCTGCGCGAGCTGGCCGAGCCCGGATCTGCGACGCAGCTCGCCGCGAAGGTGGGCCTGCCGCGGCAGAAGGTGAACTACCACCTCAAGGCGCTCGAGCGGCATGGGCTCGTCGAGCTCGTCGAGGAGCGGCGGCGCGGCAACGTGACCGAACGCATCCTGCGGGCGACGGCGGCGTCGTACTTGATTTCGCCGGCGGCGCTGGCCTCGGTGGCGCCGGACCCGCACCGGTTCTCGGACCGCTTTTCCGCTTTCTGGCTGCTGGCACTCGCTGCCCGCATGGTCCAGGAGATGGGGCAGCTGATCGCCGGGGCGGCCGCGGCCCGGCAGAAACTCGCCACCTTTGCCATCGACGGCGAGATTACCTTCCGTTCGGCGGCGGACCGGGCGGCCTTCGCCGAGGAGCTCGGCGTCGCCGTGACCAGGCTCGTGGACAAATACCACGACGGCGGTGACCTCCCCTCAGGTTCCCCGGCGGATCCGCAGGCAGGTTCCCAGGCAGGTCGCCGGCCGGAGGGACGCAAGCACCGGCTGGTCGTCGCGCTGCACCCGGCGCTCAAGTCGCCGCAGCCGAAGGCAGCGCACGCAGACCCACAAACGGCAACCCCACAAACAGCAACCCTACAAACAGCAACCCTACAAACAGCAACCCCACAAACAGCAACCCCACAAACAAACCCACAAGCCAAGGAGCAGGACAATGACTGACCAACGGAAATTCGAAATCGTCTACGACACCGAACTGCCCGGTACCCCTGAGCGGGTGTGGGAGGCCGTCACCAAGGACACCCCGGCATGGATGTTCCCCACAGACCAATGGCCGGCGGTCCGGACCGTGGACGAATACCCCTCCCATCTGGTGTCCCGGATGGACGGTCCGGATGGCTGGTTCAACCAGCTGGAGCACGTCCTGGAACCGCTCGACGGTGGCCAGGCCCGGCTGCACTACGTGCACAGCGGCATCTTTGCGGACAACTGGGATGAGCAGTATGACGGCGCCAGCAAGCACACGGCGTTCTATCTGCACACCCTGGGCCAGTACCTGAAGTACTTCGACGGCAAGCCCGTGGTCTTCACAGACATCCAGGCACCCGCCGCTTCGCAGACCCCGGACGGCTTCGACCGGCTCAAGCGGGCCCTCGGCGTCGACACTGCCGCTCCGGGGGAGACGGTGGAACTGGAGCTCGACGGCGTAGGGCCGCTGGCCGGCGAGATCGACTTCGCCAACGAGAACTTCCTCGGCCTGCGGACCGCGGACACGATGTACCGCTTCTTCGGGCGCAACGCGTTCGGCGCGCCGGTGGGCATGACCGTGCACGACTTCAGCGGCAGCGGGGACGCCGGGGCGACGGCCCAAGCCTGGACCGGGTTCCTGGCGAAGGTCTACGCCTGATCCCGCGACGGGCATCCTGCCTGGCGATGCCCTGAACGTTCGAGTTCGCCGGGAACGGGCCGAAGTCGCCGGAATGGTCCGGCGACTTGGGACGTTTCCGGCGACCTCGGGGCGCAGGAATGAACGGGCGTCGCAGGGCAGGCCTGCAAGCGCCCCAGAATTCAGGCGATAGCCGCGGCCGGCGGGGACGACAGGTTGCGCCGCAGCTGCGGGGAGGCCTCGAGCCGGTCCTGCGCCGAACGCAATGCCAGCACGGCCGTCTCCAGCTGCTCCGGTGGAAGCGTGAACGGCAACCGCAAGTACTGCTCAAACGCGCCGCCGACGCCGAACCGGGGTCCGGCGGCGAGCCGGATCCCGACGTCGGGGGCCAGCACCGCCAATGCCGTGCTGATCGGCGCCGGGAGTCGGCACCAGACGGACAGGCCGCCGTCGGGCCACTCGGGCTCCCAGCCCGGCAGGTGCTCCCGAATCAGTTCCACCAGTGTGTCCCGGTTCTCGCGCAGCGCGGACAGCCTGTCGGGGAGCGGCTCCGTCATGGCGTTGACCAGATGCGCCCCGGCCAGCTGCTCCACCACCGGCCCGCCCAGGTCCAGGGTGGTGCGGGCAGCGGCGAAGCGCCGGATGAGGGGCTCGCTGGCGCGGATCCAGCCGGTGCGCAGCCCAGCCCAGTGCGACTTGCTGAGGGAACCGAGGGAGACCACCGCCGGGCTGAAAGCGGCCATGGGGGTCGACGCGGCGCCGTCGAGGTTCAACTCCCGCAGCGTCTCGTCCACCACCAGCACAGTGCCCGACGCCGCGGCCGCCTTCACGAGCCGGCGCCGCTGGGAATCGGGCATCAGCCGGCCGGTGGGGTTGTGGAAGTCCGGCACCACGTACGCCATCGCGGGCCGCTGCTGGAGCAGCGCCGTTTCCATGGCCTCGAGGTCCCAGCCGCCTGCGCCGCTGTGGGCAAGGCCGTTGTGGGCGGGGCCGTTACCGCCTGCGCTGTGGCCCCGGCCGCCGGGGACTCCACCGTTATGGCCTGTGCCGCCGGGGGCCGCGGCAGGCATGGCCACCGGGACCGGTCGGCAGCCCGCAGCCTGGATCGCGTCGAGGGCGTTCGGGTAGCTCGGATGCTCCACCAGCACCTTGGTCCCGGACCGCCCGGCCAATGTGCGGAGCACAATGTTCAGCGCGTGCTGGGCGCCGGAGGTGACCAGGACCTGCGCGGCCGTTGTCGGGACCCCGGCGGCGGTGTACCGGGCCGCAATGGCTTCCCGGAGCGGGCCCACGCCCAGGGCGTCATAGCCGAAGCCCGGCAGCAGGGCCGGCAATTCGGTCAGGGCCGCGGCAAAGGCCCGGTGCACCACTTCGCCGCTGGCCGGCAGGGAGGCGTAAGCCAGGTCCAGGATCCCGTCCGGTACCGCCAGGCCGGGCGCGCCGCTCAGCCGCAGGGCTCCGTCGTGGCCGCCGGCATGCAAGGGCCCCTGGCTCGGGATGCAGCTCCGGCTCCGGCTGCCCTGGCCGCTGCTGAGGAAACCCTGCTCGCGCAGCAGGGCGTAAGCCGCGGTCACCGTGGTGCGGCTGATGCCAAGGGCCGCTGCCAGCGAGCGCTCGCTCGGCAGGGCGACGTCCAGGGCCACACGGCCGTCGAGGATGAGCAGGCGGACGACGTCGCCCAGCTCGCGGTAAGCGGGGGCGGCGCCGACGTTCCACTCGCCCAGCAGGCGGACCAGCGACCCCGGAGTCAAAGAGACGGACATAGAGCCAGTATCTCAAACTGGATATGGATTGCAAGGCCAGTTTTCGTGGAGGATGGAGACCATGTTGACCCGCAGACTCCTCCAGCTCTTCATCGGCCTCGCTCTTTACGGCATTTCCCTCGCCATGGTCATCCGCGCCAGCCTCGGCACGGCGCCGTGGGACGTGCTCCACCAGGGGCTGGCGGCCAGGACCGGGCTCAGCCTCGGCACGGTGGTGGTTGTTGTCAGCTTCCTGGTGCTGCTGCTGTGGATCCCGCTCCGGCAATGGCCCGGCGTCGGAACCCTGTGCAACGCCGTGCTGGTGGGGGTCTTCGCGGACATCGGGCTGGCCCTGATTCCACAGTTTTCGCATCTGGGCGGCCAGATCGGCCTGCTCGTCGGGGCCGTGCTGCTCAATGGCATCGCCTCCGCCTGCTACATCGGCGCCCGCCTGGGCCCGGGCGCAAGGGACGGGCTCATGACGGGCCTCGCCCGGCGGACGGGCTGGCCGGTCCGGTTGTGCCGCACGGGCATTGAAGTGGTGGTCCTTGGCGCGGGCTGGCTGCTGGGCGGCTCGGTCGGTGTGGGCACGGTGCTGTACGCGCTGGCCATTGGCCCCCTGGTGCAGTTGCTGCTGCCGCGGTTCACCGTTCCGGAAACGCATCCGGTCCCGGCGGCAGGAACTGAAGCCGCCGGAGCTGAAGCGGCCGGAATGGAAGCGGCCGGTTCTGAAACGGAAGCCGCCGTTGCCGGGACGGCTGTCCCTGTGGCGGCGGTCCCTGTGACGGCAGGCAGCGGCCCGGCCGATTGATTCCCGCGGGTTGATTTCCGCGGGCCCCGTCAGCCGGCGCCCTCTGATCCGGGGCCCGGCAGGGGCTGGCAGGTGGGGCAGTAGTAGATGTCCCGTTCCTCGGTGACAGTGCCGGCGCCGTTCTCCTTGCCCAGGACGCCGCGGCGGATCGGAGTGCCGCATTTGAGGCACGGCTGGTGCTCGCGCCGGTAGACCCAGTAGCCGGGACGCCCGGCGGTGCGGCCCACCGGCACGCCCCGGGCGTTCAGGACGGTGGTCCGCCGGCCCGGCCCGAGGTTGGCGGAGAGCAGGACCTGGGCGTCGGTGATGATGGCGGGAAGGTCCGGCACTGCCGAGACGGGCGACGCCGGATGGACGCCCGCGAGGAAGCAGGCCTCGCACCGGTAGATGTTTCCGATCCCCGCCAGCTTGCTCTGGTCCAGCAGGGCGACGCCGATCGGTACGTCCGGGGCTGCGAGCAGCCGGTGTTCGGCCTCGGCCGCGTCCCAGTCCGGGCCCAGCAGGTCCGGGCCGAGGTGCCCCACGATGGTGTCCTCCTGGTCGGTCCGGACCACCTCAAGGATGCCCAGGGAGAACCCGACGGCGTCGGCCGTGGCGGTCCGCAGCACGCAGCGGGCCGTGAAGCCGGGCTTCCGCCAGCGGCCCCCGGGCGGGTAGACCTGCCAGCTGCCCTCCATCTTCAGGTGCGAATGGATGGTGAGCCGGTCTCTGGGCGTCGGGCCCTGGACGCGCATCAGCAGGTGCTTGCCGCGGGGCACCACCTCGGCGACGGTCCAGCCGCCGAGCTTGAGGGTGGCGAAGCGCGGGACCCGGAAGTCGGAGGAGACGAGTTCCTTCCCGGCCAGGGCTGCGTGCAGCTGCGCGGCGGCGCGGAAGACCGAATCGCCCTCAGGCACGGATCCTCAGTCCCTTGGGGGTGGAATAGGCCCCGGCGTGGGCGAGGGCGGCCGCCACCGGGGTGTCCAGGATGCCGTGGCCGTTGACCTTTTCCATGATCAGCTTGTCCACCGCGCCTCGGGTCACCACACCCACCAGGGCCGTGCCGGCCGCGGCCAGGACGTCGGGGTCGTCGCTGAACGCGAGCAGGGTCTTGCCGCCGCGCTCGACGTACAGCGCCAGGGCGCCGTCGACCAGGACCACGAGGGCGCCGGCCTTCCTGCCCGGGCGGTGGCCGGTGCCGGCGTCGACGTTGAGCGCGGGCCATGGCAGCGCGGCGCCGTACGGGTTGGCAGGGTCGGTCGCGGCGAGGGCGAGGGCCACCGGTTCTGCCTTGTGCAGTTCGGCGTCCTCGACGTAGGACCGCAGCCGGTCCACCGTGGCCGGGACGGCGAACTGCGCCGCACCGAGGTGTTCGATGAAGTAGCCGCGGCGGCAGCGTCCGGCTTCCTCGAGCCGGGCCAGGACCTTGTACATGAGGCCGAAGCCGCCGAGGATGTTTTCTGCCATGACCGAGCCGCGGGTGACCACGCCGTAGCGGTCCAGCAGCAGCTCCGCGGTGGCCCGCGCATGGATGGTGGGATCGAGCTCCGGTGAGGGCAGCGCGGACCAGCGTCCTGCGGCGAGCGGGGGAGCGGGCGCGGTGCCGGTCACGGATCCGTACCGGCCGCCGGTGAGTCCCGGCGATCCGAGCAGGCCGGTGCCGTGCGCCCGTCCGAGCCGGCTGAGCCGCGGCGCGCGGGCCCGCGGGGCGCGCCCCACCTGCCGGTGCGCGGTGTGCCCGCCGGCGATCAGGGCCCTGACGGGGGCGAACGTGTCGCCGGTAATCCGGCCCGCCCAGGCGAGATCCCAGAGTGCTGCCACCACGTCCTGGTCGCTGAGCACCGAATCCATGCCGCCGGCAACCTCGGTCAGCTGCCGGAAGAAGTAGCCGCCGCCGTTGTTCTGCAGGTGCTCGAGGAGCCGTCGCTGCGCGTCGCCGGGTTCGAAGTCGATGGACGGGTTCAGCGTCAGTTCAGCCGAATCGGCGAGGTGCAGGCTCACCCAGCCGTCGTTGCCCGGCAGCGAGCCGGCACCGGACCAGAGGACCTCGCCGGCGGCCATGAGCTCGTCCAGCATGGCCGGCTGGTAGTTGGAGACGCGGCTGGCCAGGACAAGCGGCTCCCATGCCGAGGCCGGAATGGGCACGCCGGAGAGCTGGTCGATGGCCGTGATGATGCCGTCCAGGCCGCGGAGCGCCGACTGCCCGCGGCCGCCCGGGGTCCGCACGTTCTGCCAGGCGGGCAGGAACCGGCCGTAGGCGGCGGCGTCGACCGGCTCGACTTCGGCGCGGAGCGCGGCGAGGGAACGGCGGCGCAGCCTGCGGAGGACCTCGGCGTCGCACCATTCACTCACATTGGCCGGAGGCAAAAGGGGAGGCACAACAGTGGGCTGGAACGCCTCCTCGCCGGATCCATCCACGCCGGAACCCTCAACCCCGGATTCTTCACCGCCGGCTGCCGTGCTGGCCGACGTGACCGCCGGCGGCGCAGCGTGCGGGCGGAACTCTCCTTCCACCACGCGCCCGTCCGCGGCCAGCCGCTTCAGCGCCGTGCCGACGACGGCGACGCCCAGTCCCAGCCGCGCCGCGGCCTCGGCGGCGGTGAAGGGCCCGTGCGTGCGGGCGTAGCGCGAGACGAGGTCGCCGAGGGGGTCAGCGACCGGCTCGATGAAGGCCAGCGGCACACCCATGGGCAGCGGCACGCCGAGGGCATCCCGAAGCCGGGCGGCATCCTCGACCGCCGCAAAGCGCTCGACTCCGCCGATGTTGACCTTGATGGCACGGTTGGCACGCTGCAGGCCCGTGAGGTGGGCGGCGGCGTCGGCCTCCGTCGCCGGGCTTTCGGCTGGCAGCACCTCCGGGGTTTCGGCTAGCTCAGCCGGCAGGCCTTCGACAGGCTCAGCCGCCGGTGCGGTCCCGGCAGCCTCGCTTCCCTGGGCTGGGGCCGTGACCGGCTCCAGCCGGGCGGCGACCTCGTCCGGCGAGAGCGGACCGAGGAGGCGCAGGAGGTCCGCGACGCCCTCCAGCCCGCGCACCTGGCGGTCGCGGGCCAGCCGCTGCAGTTCGCGCTCGGTGGCCTCGATGACCTTCGCATCCAGCAGTTCGCGCAGCTCCACGCGGCCCATGAGCTCGTTGAGCAGGGTGGAATCGAGGGCCAGGGCGGCGGCCCGGCGCTCCGCCAGCGGGGAGTCGCCTTCGTAGAGGAACTGGGCCACGTAGCCAAAGAGCAAGGACTTCGCGAACGGGGAGGGCTGCTGGGTGGTGGTCTGGACGATCCTGAGCTCGCGGCGCTCGACCGACGCGGCGATGTCCTTCAGCGCCGGAAGGTCGTAGACATCCTGCAGGCACTCGCGGACCGTCTCGAGGACAATCGGGAACGTCGGGTACTTCCGGGCAACATCCAGCAGCTGCGCCGAACGCTGCCGCTGCTGCCACAAGGGCTGCCGCTTGCCGGGATTCTGCCGGGGCAGGAGCAACGCGCGGGCCGCGCACTCGCGGAACCGGGAGGCGAACAGGGCGCTCCCGCCGACCTCCGCCGTCACGATCTGCTCGATTTCCTCCGGGTCAAACAGGAACAACTCGGCGCCCGGCGGCTCATCCTCCATCATGGGCACGCGCAGCACGATGCCGTCGTCGGCGGCCATGGCCGAGCCGTCCATCCCGTAGCGCTGCTGCAGGCGCTGGCCCACGGCCAGGGCCCACGGTGCGTGCACGGGCATGCCGAAGGGGCTGTGCAGCACCACGCGCCAGTCGCCGAGCTCGTCGTGGAAGCGTTCGACCACTAGGGTCGTGTCGCTGGGGACCACCTCGGTGGCGAGCCGTTGTTCGGCGAGGTACTGGATCAGGTTGTTCGCGGCGTAATCGTCCAGTCCGCTGGCCTTGCACCGCTCGGTGGCCGGCCCGACGTCGGACGCCGCCAGTTCGCGCATGAATGCGCCGAGGGCGCGGCCCAGGTCCACCGGCCGGCCCAGGGAGTCGCCCTTCCAGAAGGGGAGCTTGCCGGGCTGGCCGAACGCCGGCGAGACCAGGACGCGGTCGTGCGTGATGTCCTCGATCTTCCAGCTGGTGGCGCCGAGGGCGAAGACGTCGCCAACCCGGGACTCATAGACCATTTCCTCATCGAGTTCGCCCACCCGGCGCCCGCCCTTGGCCGCGGCGGCGGCCGGGCTGGCTGCCCTGCCGTCCGCACCGGCGCCGCCGGAGGAGCCGCTACCGCCGGTGCCCTCGACTTCGGTGCCGATGATGTAGACGCCGAACAGCCCGCGGTCCGGGATGGTGCCGCCGGACGTGACGGCGAGCCGCTGCGCGCCGGGCCTGCCCTCGATGGTCCCGGCATTCCGGTCCCAGATGACCCGGGGGCGCAGTTCGGCGAACTCGTCCGAGGGGTAGCGCCCGGCCAAGAGGTCCAGGGTGGCCTCGAACGCGGAGCGGGGGAGCGAGGCGAACGGCGCCGACCGCCGGACCGTGTTGAACCAGTCCTCCACGTCGATGGCACCGAGGGCCGTGGCGGCGACCGTCTGCTGGGCCAGGATGTCCAGCGGGTTGGCCGGTACGCTCAGCCGCTCGATCTTGCCCGCGAGCATCCGCTCCACGGTGATGGCCGTGTGGACCAGGTCTGCCCGGTGCTTCGGGAACAGGACGCCCTGGGAGACTTCGCCAACCTGATGGCCGGCGCGGCCCACCCGCTGCAGACCACTGGCCACGGAGGGAGGCGACTCGACCTGCACCACCAGGTCCACTGCACCCATGTCGATGCCGAGCTCGAGTGAGGACGTGGCCACGACGCAGCGCAGCCGACCGGATTTCAGGTCATCTTCGATCAGGGCGCGCTGGTCCTTGGACACGGAGCCGTGGTGGGCGCGGGCCAGCACGGGATCGGCGCCGGCGCTGCTCCCGGCCTGGGCCATCATGTGGGCCGGTGTGGCGGTGGACGTGGGCTGCGCGGCGGCGCCGCCGGACGGCACGCCCACACCGCGGGACGGCATTGGACTCGGCACTGGACTCGGCACGCCCCGCGGCACGTCATTCGGCACGGCGTCGAAGTCCGGGGTGCTGGCGCCGAAGTCCGTCCAGCCGCCGCCGGCTGCCAGGAGCTGGCGTTCGGCGTAGATCTCGTTGAGCCGGGCGGTCAGCCGTTCGGCGAGGCGGCGGGAGTTCGCAAACACGATGGTGGACTGGTTGGCGAGCACCAGGTCCACGATCTTTTCCTCCACATGCGGCCAGATGGAGGCCTGGGGCTGCAGCCCGGAGGCCGGACCGGAGTCGAAGGCCCCGGCGGCGCCCTGGAGATCGGACATGTCCTCCACCGGGACGGAGACGGTCAGGTCCCAGTTCTTCCGTGACGGAGGGGCGACAATTTCCACCGGCGCCGAGCCGGCAAGGAACTGCGCCACCAGCTCCTTGGGTTCCACGGTGGCCGACAGCCCGATCCGCTGGGCGGGCTTGGGCAGCAGCGCGTCCAGCCGTTCCAGCGACACCGCCAGATGCGCCCCGCGCTTGGTGCCGGCGACGGCGTGGACCTCGTCGACAATGATCGTGTCCACCTCGCTGAGGGTTTCGCGGGCCTTGGACGTCAGCATCAGGAAGAGCGATTCCGGGGTGGTGATGAGGATATCGGGCGGGTGGCTGAGCAGCGAGCGGCGGTCCGACGCCGTCGTGTCCCCGGACCGGACGCCCACGGTAATGAGCGGGGCCGGCAGGTCCAGGCGTTTGGCGGTCTGCGTGATGCCGATCAGCGGCGCGCGGAGGTTGCGTTCGACGTCGACGCCGAGAGCCTTGAGCGGGGATATGTACAGCACGCGGGTCTTGCGCTGGGGCGCCTTGCCTCGAGCAGGCTTCCGGCGCCCGCCCTTGGCCGAGGGGTCCAGGCCGGGGAGGGCGTCGGGCTCTGCGGGCGCGGAGACGAGCAACCGGTCCAGCGCCCAGAGGAACGCGGCGAGCGTCTTGCCGGAGCCGGTGGGTGCGACGACGAGGGCGTGCGAACCGGAGGAGATGGCATTCCAGGCGCCGTTCTGGGCCGGTGTGGGCGCGGAAAAAGCGCCCAGGAACCAGTCCCGGGTCGGCCGGCTGAACCGGTCCATGGCGTCGGCCGCGAGTGTGCCGCCGGCGAGCTCCTGCCCCTTCATTCCTCCATCATGCCCTACCCCGCCGACACTATTGGCCGGGCCACATCATGGGGCAGCGGGTCCCGCGGCGGCCAGGTGCCCCGGGACGGGCGGAGCGCAGACGCGCTGGAGCAGAGACGCGGGGGACGGGTGTTACTTGGGCTGGAAGGCACCGATGGTCAGCAGGTTGATCTCCGTGTTGGTGCAGGCGTCCAGTTGCTGCGGAATGAACAGCGACGCGGTGTCGTTGGGCGGGTAGACCCGGAATCCTGCCGCCGGTGTCTTGGTGCAGTCCGGGTAGTTGGCGGCCTGGGTGTAGCGCAGGGTGGCTGTGCCGGCCTTGCCCGGGGCGAGCGTGACGTCGGTGACCGGGCCCGAGTCGTCGCGGGTGGCGGCGGCGCCGATCGGCTCACCGTCGGCCCCTGCTGTGAGGGAGACGCCCGCGAAGCCCTTCAGCAGGCACGGTTCGGTGCCGGAGTTGGTCAGGATCAGCTGCATGTAGATGCTGCCGGCCGCGCCGCCGCCGGTGGCATCGGTGGTGCCGGTCAGGCTTGCGGCCTTGCACAGCTGGGGGCCTGCCTTGGCGGTGGACGGTGCGGCGGCGGCAGAGGATTCCGGCGCGGCGGCGGACGTCGCCGGCGGCTGGCTGGTCTCCGTGGCAGACGGGCTGGGCGGGGACGCGGCCGACTGGGCCTGCGTCGAGCTGCCCCCGCAGCCGCTGAAGAGGAGGGCCGCCGCGGCAGCCGTTGTCACAACCAGTGCGTGCTTCATTCGCTGAGACCTCATGGCTCAACCATTATCCCCGCCGTTGCCTTAGTCAACGATGCCACTGCGACGGAGCCCGATTGATGTCCGGATTGTGATTTCCCGGCATCGGCCGAGGTCAACTGCGCCGCGTGCTGCTTCCCGGAGCCGGCGAGCAGCTGCCCTAGTCGGTCTCGGGCCCCGAGCAGTAGTGGCAGTCGTCGGGGCAGGAAGCGGCCCAGGGGTCCGTCCCGGCCGCGGACCCGGACAGGATTTCCGGCTGCCGTGCCAGCGCCGTAGGCCGGTCAGTTGCCAGCATGGCCAGCGCCTCCGGGGTCTGCCACGCTCAGTTCAAAGCCGTCGGCAACGTGGAACAGCTGCCGGTGCCCGCCGTCGGAGAGCACCCATACGACATCGCCGTCGGGCGTGCGGTTGTCGACCAGGCCCGCGTGCTCAAGGCGGCCGCCGCGGTGGAGGTGGACGGCGTCGCCGATCTCGACGTCGTCCCAATGGGCGGCGCTGCCGGAAGGCCGGTTTTTCTGCAAGGTCATGAGGAGTCCTGAACGGTCACGGGGAAACGAGGATGTGACCCAGCTAACCGTGGAATGGCCTTCCGCCTCAATGGTCAAGTGAATGAGACACTGTCTTACTGTTGTGCACAAGTCCAGGGACGGAACTCCAGGGCCGGAGCCCCCGGTAGAACTCCGGGCGCTAGGCGGCCGTCTACGTGTCCGTGCGGGCTGCGCGGCGGCGGGTCAGCCAGGCAAAGGTGGGCGGAGGGGGCGGCGGGACAGCCGCTGCCGCGGCCGCCGTGCGCCCCGAGGTGCCCCCCGCTGCCGCGCGGCGCCGGCGCAGTTCCAGGGCGAGGCTCTCCTGGCCACGGGCCATCGCCCAGCGGTGGTTGGCGGCGAAGGCCGGCTTCAGCAGCCAGCTCAGCCGCCGCAGCAGGGGCTTGGCGGCGCTGACGCGCCAGTCGTAGGTGATGACCGTTTCCGGCCCATCCTCTTCAAAGGTCCAGCGGCCGGTGCCGTTCAGATCGCCTGCCGCGGTGAGGGCGAAGCCGCGGGCCGTGACGGGCTCCGTAACCGTGAGGGTCCAGCGGAGCGTATAGGGCAGCCAGCCCTTCGTGTACAGGCGCGTGGGGCGCGGAATGCCGGGCCCGGGCTCCGGTCCGCCGGCCACGGGCTCGATGCTGAGATAGACGGAAGGCCACCACCGGGGCAGGGCCGTGGCGTCGCCCAAGACCGCCGCGACCTCCTCCGGCGTGCCCGCCACGCGCCAGACGGTCCGGAACTCATAATCTGTGCTGCCCATCGGAGCCTCCTTTCAGCCCTGCGTGGATGCCCTCACTATCAATTCGGGCGGAAAGACCACCTGGGTGGGTGCAAAGCCGTCCTCCGATGCCGCCTCCCGGAGCAACAGTTCCAGTGCGGTGGAGCCGATGAGGGCGCTGGGCTGCCGGATGGAGGACAGCGGCACGACGGCGGCGGCGGCGAACTCTATGTCGTCGTAGCCGATCAGGGCGATCTCCTGCGGCACTTTGACGCCGCCCATGAGCATCAGGCCCTGCAGGGCACCCACGGCAAGCAGGTCGTTGGCTGCAAAGATCGCATCCGGGCGTTCGGCTTCGGGCCGGGACCGGATGGACTCGCCGGCCGCCCTGCCCGAAAGCACGGTCAGAGATTCCGTGGCGATGACCTCGAGCGTTGCACCCGCCACGGCGTCGATGGCCTTCCGCGCCCCTGCCAAACGGTCCGCCACCTGCCGGATGCTTGCCGGGCCGCCGATAAACGCGATGCGCCGCCTGCCCAGCGACAACAGGTGGGCCGCAGCCATCTCCCCGCCCGCCAGGTCGTCCACGGCCACCGAGGAGAAGCTCGTGTTCTCTGTCTGCCTGTCCACGAGCACTGTCGGGATGCCCCGGCGCCGGAGCTGCTCCAACCGGGGGATCACATTTCCTACCGGGGACAGCAGCACGCCCCGCACGCGCTGCTGCTCAAAGAGGTCCAGATACGCGGATTCCCGGCCCTCGTCCTCGTTGCTGTTGCCGACGAGGACGGTGAAGTTCTCCGCGGCGGCGCGGTCCTCCGCGCCCCGGGCCAGATCCGAGAAGAAGGGGTTCGCAGCATCCAGGACCACCAGGCCGATGCTGTGGCTCATGCCCGCGCGCAACTGGCGCGCGGCGTCGTTCCGGACGAAGCCGAGCTTGTCGATGGCGGACTGGACCCTCAGGGTAACTTCCGCGGAAACCTTCTGCGGCCGGTTCAGCACATTGGAGACCGTCCCCACCGAGACGCCGGCCAGTGCCGCGACGTCCTTGACGCTCGCTGAAACCATTTCCTGTGCTCCTGAAGGTGGACGCCGCAGCCTTTGGGGCCAGGCGGCGCGTACGCAAAATAGTCACTTCAGGATACCCGCCCGGGGTCCACTTTGAACCCTTTCATTGAAACGAATCAAAAGCGACGTCTCGAATCCCTGAGGTCAGTTGACGTGTTGATTCGAAGACCTTATGATTCAAATCACAACTCGTTATGAAACGATTCATTGCAGTGTTCACTAAGCCCCAAAGGTGCGGTCAATTTTATGCAGCAGACACACAGTTCCCGGTCCGGCCCCGCTGAGGGGGAGCAGGTTCCGGTTCTCTCGCTCTCCCACGCAGCCAAGACCTTTGGCCCGGTGGTCGCCCTGGCCGACGGCACCATCCACATCGAGGCTGGCGAAATCCACGCACTCGTCGGCGAGAACGGCGCCGGCAAGTCCACGCTGGTGAAAATCCTCGCAGGCCTGCACCACCCCGATTCCGGCGACTTCCAGGTGGCAGGCCAGAGCGTCCAGTTCCGCAATGTTGCCGAGAGCAAGGACGCCGGAATCTCGGTCATCTATCAGGAACCCACGCTCTTCCCGGACCTGAGTGTCGCGGAGAACATTTTCATCGGCCGCCAGCCCAAGGGCCGCTTCGGGCTCATCAGCAAAGCGACCATGGTCAGGGAGGCGCGCAAGCTGTTCGAGCGGCTTGGCGTTCCGATCGACCCGACCCGCATCGCCGAAGGCCTGTCCATCGCGGACCAGCAAATCATTGAAATCGCCAAGGCCATTTCGCTGGACGCCAAAGTCCTGGTAATGGACGAGCCCACGGCAGCCCTCAGCGGCGTCGAGGTCGAACGGCTGTTCTCCGTGGCCCGGAGCCTCCGGGACCGCGGGACCGGCATCCTCTTCATTTCGCACCGTTTCGACGAGGTCTTTGACCTGTGCGACCGCATCACCGTGATGCGGGACGGCCGGTATATCTCCACCCACCGCACGGCCGACGTCACCGTCGAGCAGATCGTTCGCGAGATGGTGGGCCGCGACATTGGCGCCCTGTTCCCCAAGACCCCGGCCGAGATCGGCGACGTGGTCCTGAAAGTGGACGGCCTCAGCCGCGCCGGGGTGTTCCGCGATATCAGCTTCGAGGTCCGCGCCGGGGAAATTGTTGCCTTGGCCGGCCTCGTCGGCGCCGGCCGCACCGAGGTGGCCCGTGCCGTATTCGGCATCGACCCCTACGACGCCGGCGATATTACCTTCGACGGACGCAAGCTCAGGCCGCGGAATCCCCAGGTGGCCATCACCGCCGGCATGGGCTTCGTGCCGGAGGACCGCCGCAAGCAGGGCCTCGTGATGGACCTGTCCGTGGCCCGGAACGTCACGCTCACGCTGCGCAACAAGTACACGACGGCGGGCCTGATTAACGGGGGCGCCGAGCGGCGCGCGGCCCAGGAATGGAGCAAACGGCTCCAGGTCAAGACCGGCTCGCAGGAGTACGCCGTCTCCACGCTCTCCGGCGGCAACCAGCAAAAGGTGGTGCTCGCCAAGTGGCTGGCCACGGACCCGCGGCTGCTGATCATCGACGAGCCCACCCGCGGCATCGACGTCGGCACCAAGAGCGAGGTCCACCGGCTCATTTCGGACCTCGCCGGGCGCGGGATCGCGATCCTGATGATCTCCTCCGAACTGCCCGAGGTCCTCGGCATGGCGGACCGCGTCCTGGTCATGCGCGAAGGCCGGATCACCGCCGAACTCGACCGTGCCGATGCGAACCCCGAATCGGTCATGCACGCCGCCACGTCTTCCGCAGGAGGAACCCTGTGAGCTCAGCTCTGGACCACAAGAACGCAACGACGCCGGCACCCGACGCCGGCGCCCGGGGCGCCGTCGCCTCGCTGCTGCGGATGCGCGAACTCCCCGTGCTGATCGCGCTGGCACTGCTGGTACTCGTCACCTACCTGATCAACCCGCTGTTCCTCACCGCGCAGGGCGTGAAGGACCTGCTGCTCAACGCCACGATCATCATGATTCTGGCGGTGGGGCAGACCCTGCTGATCATCACCAGGAACATCGACCTTTCCGTCGGCTCCATGCTGGGGCTGGTCGCCTTCGGCACCGGCTCCCTCTTCTCGGCCATGCCCGACGTGCCGATCATCGCAGTCTTTGTGATCGGCATGGCCTTCGGGGCGCTGCTGGGCGCCGTCAACGGCGCCCTGGTCACGCTGGCCAAAGTGCCCGCCCTGGTCATCACCCTCGGGACGCTCTACGTGTACCGCGGCCTGAACAACGCCTGGGCCGGCGGCAAGCAGTACTTCGCCGGCGACCGTCCGGAGGAGTTCGGCGCCCTCTCGGTGAACACCTTTCTGGGGTTCCCCGTCATCACGCTGCTGGCCATCGTCGTCGTGATCGCCGTCGCCATCTACATGTCCGGCACCCGCCCGGGCCGTGACCTGTACGCCATCGGCTCGGACCCGGACGCGGCCACCGCGTTCGGCATCAAGGTCTCCAAGCGCGTGTTCCTCGCGTTCCTGGCCAACGGCGCGCTCGCCGGCCTGGCCGGTGTGCTTTACGCCAGCCGCTTCAACTCCGTCGGCGCCACCACCGGCACCGGGATGGAACTGACCGTGGTGGCGGCCGCCGTCGTCGGTGGTGTGGCCATCTTCGGCGGCAGCGGATCGGTGACCGGGGCCGCGCTCGGCGCCGTCCTCCTGACCACCATCACCAGCTCCCTGACCGCCCTGCGGGTGGACAAATTCTGGCAGCAGGCGATCGTCGGCGTGCTGATCCTCGCCGCCATCATCATCGACCGCGTGGCCAGCCTGCGCACAGCCAAGAAACTGCGGATTAGCGAGGCTCGCAATGTCTGAAACCACGTCCACCACCAGCACGGCGCCGGCTCCCGTGGCTGACAACACCAAGCCACTGGCCAGCGAACCGAAGGGCCGGACCGGCGCCGCGCGGATCCTGATGGGCCGTGACGCCGTCACCATCTACGCCCTGATTGCTTTCCTGATCTACGCCGCCATCGCCATCCCGCGCTTCGCCTCGCCGGTCACCACCGGCTTCCTGCTCCTGGACGTCATCCCGGTCCTGCTGATTGCCATGCCGATGACACTGATCATCATCACGGGCGAAATCGACTTGTCCGTGGCCAGCACCGCCGGCCTGACCAGCGCCCTGATGGGCGTCCTCTGGGCCGGCGGGACGGACATCTGGCTGGCCCTGGCAATCAGCCTGCTGGCAGGAATTGCCGCCGGCATGTTCAACGGCTTCCTGATCGCGGTCCTCGGACTGCCCTCCCTGGCGGTCACCATCGGCACCCTGGCGTTGTTCCGCGGCCTGGCCCTGGTCATCATCGGCGACAACGCCGTGGCCAACTTCCCCAAGGCGCTGACCGCCTTCTTCACCTCCAAAATCGGCGGCACCGGCATCCCCACGGTGATGATCGGCGTCGTCGTGGTGATGGTCTTCTTCGGCGTGCTGCTGCACTTCACACCGTTCGGACGCGGCCTCTATGCGATGGGCTACAGCAAGGAAGCCGCCAGCTTCGTCGGGATCAACGTCGCCCGCAGCAAGTTCTGGCTCTACGTCGGGTCCGGCGCCGTTTCGGCTCTCGCCGGCATCTACTGGACGCTGCGCTACACAAGCGCCCGCAGCGACAACGCCTCCGGCCTGGAACTGGCCGTCATCGCCGCCGTCCTGCTGGGCGGCGTGTCGATCTTCGGCGGCAAGGGCTCCATCCCCGGCGTCATCGCCGGCGTCCTGCTGATCGGCACGCTCAACTACGCCCTCCGCCTGGCCCGGGTGTCCGACGTCGTCCTCATCACGGTGACCGGACTGCTGCTGATCCTCTCAGTGGTGGCGCCGAGCATCGGCTCCGCCATCAGGCAATGGCGGCACGCCCGCCGCGTCCGCCGAAGTTTCACCCGCAAGACCACCTGAAATCTGCACACCACAACAAACCGCGCCCGCCTGGGACCGGCTGTACCGACCGCACGAAGGAAAAGGGAAGAACAATGATGTTGAACCGCAAGAACAAGGGCCGGACCGGCCGACTGGGAAGCATGGTGGCCATCACCGCCGTGGCCGCACTGGCGCTGACAGCCTGCAACAGCGGCTCTGCATCCTCGACCGATACCAGCAGCCCCTCGGCAGGCGGCGGGGACCAGAAGATCACCTTCATCCCCAAGCAGCTGAACAACCCGTACACGGACGTTGTTCTGGGCGGCGGCAAGAAGGGCGCCACCGAGGCAGGATTCGCTTCCTCGCAGGTCGTCGGACCGCTGGAAGCCTCCGCCTCCAGCCAGGTTTCGTTCATCAACGCCGAGACTCAGGCCGGCACGAACGTCATCGCGATTGCCGCCAATGACCCCGACGCCGTCTGCACGGCCCTCGGCGAAGCCCGTTCCGCCGGCGCCAAGATCGTCGCGTTCGACTCGGATACCAATCCCGACTGCCGCGACATCTTCATCAGCCAGGTCGTCGCCAAGGACGTTGCCTTGATCCAGACCAAGCTGATTTCCGAGCAGATCGGCGGCAGCGGCGAGATCGCCATCCTGTCCGCCACCGCCAACGCCACCAACCAGAACGAGTGGATTAAGTACATGGAGGAGGAGCTCGCCTCCAACCCCGCGTACAAGGACATCAAGCTTGTGGCCAAGGTCTACGGCGATGACAACGACACCAAGTCCTTCCAGGAAGCCCAGGGCCTCATGCAGGCCCACCCGAACCTGAAGGGCATCATCTCGCCCACCACAGTGGGCATCGCCGCTACCGCCCGGTACCTCTCAACGTCCGCCTACAAGGGCAAGGTTGCCCTCACCGGGCTCGGACTGCCGAATGAAATGCGGCCCTTCGTGAAGGACGGCACCGTCAAGGAGTTCGCCCTCTGGGATCCGGCACAGCTCGGCTACGTTGCGGCGTTCGCCGGCAAGGCCCTCAAGGACGGCAAGATCACCGGCGCCGAAGGGGATACCTTCACCGCCGGCGAACTGGGCGAACGTAAGGTCGAAAAGGGCGGCCTGGTGATCGTCGGCCCGCCGACGGTCTTCAACGCCGAGAACATCGACAAGTACAACTTCTAATCCTTACCTGACCCATCCCGAGCGGCCGGGCGGGCCGCCGACAGCCCGCCCGGCACCTCACCACTTCACTCCGTTCCGCTTCACCGGTGCCACAGCACCGGGCCCACGGCGCCTGCTCCACAGCCGTGCCCGGAAACCACGTTCCGGAGCCCCAGTTCCCCTTTTTCATGCCGGAAGGCCCCCACATGAACCAGAAACAACCGGCAGACCGGCTGCTGCAACCGCATCGGCGCCGCCCCACCCGCATCGGGCTGGTCTCCGGCGGCCTCGGCGCCTACTGGCCCCAGTTCCCGGAGCTGCTGCCGCAGCTGCGGGAGTCCGTCCGCTACGTCACCGGCCGCTTCCAGGAACTCGACGCCGACGTCATCGACACCGGCTTCATCTCCGACGCGCAGGAAGCCGCCGCGGCCGGCGAAAAACTCCGTGTCGCCGACTGCGACCTCATCGTCATCTTCCTCACCACGTACCTGACGTCCTCCATGGTCCTGCCCATCGCCCAGCGCGCGAAAACCCCCGTCCTGGTGATCGACCTGCAGCCAACCGAAGCGATGGACCACGCCAACTTTGACACCGGCAAGTGGCTGGCCTACTGCGGCCAGTGCCCGGTGCCGGAGGTCGCCAACGTCTTCCGCCGGGCCGGAATCGACTTCCGCTCAGTCTCGGGGCACCTCAAGCAGGAGTCCGCCTGGGAGCGGATCACCGCGTGGGTGCACGCCGCCGGCGTCCGCGCCCGGCTCCGCAATGCCCGGCACGGACTCATGGGCCACCTCTATCCGGGCATGCTCGATGTCGCCACCGACCTCACCACCGTGTCCACCACCTTCGGCTCCCACGTGGAGGTGCTGGAATTCGATGACCTCCGCGAACGGGTCAACGCCGTCACGGAGGCGGAGGTGACCGAACGGCTCGGGCTCGCCCGCGAACTCTTCGTTGTGGATGACTCCGTGAACGACGACGACTTCGCATGGGGCGCGAAGGTGTCCGTCGGCCTGGACCGCCTTGTGGAGGACTTTGACCTGGACTCCGTGGCCTACTATCACCGCGGACTGGCCGGCGAACAGCACGAACGGCTCGGCGCCGGGATGATTCTGGGCTCCTCCATCCTGACGGCCCGGGGCATCCCGATGGCCGGCGAGTTCGAGCTGCGGACCTCCATCGCCATGCTGGCGGCCCAGGCGATCGGCGCCGGGGGATCATTTACCGAGATCCAGGCCCTGAACTTCCTCGACAACGTGGTCGAAATGGGACACGACGGCCCGGCCCACCTGGCCGTGTCCGCCCAGGACCCGCTCCTGCGCGGACTCGGCATCTACCACGGCAAACGCGGCTGGGGCGTCTCGGTCGAATTCGACGTTCGCCGCGGCCCCGTCACCACCTTCGGCCTCGGCCAGGACCCGGACGGAAGCTACGTGTTCGTCACCTCCGAGGGCGAGGTGGTTCCCGGCCCGCTCCTGCAGATCGGCAACACGACCTCCCGGGTGGACTTCGGCGGGGACCCCGGGCTCTGGGTGGACGTCTGGAGCCAGACCGGAATCGGCCACCACTGGGCCCTGTGCGTCGGCCACCGCGCCGCCGACATCAAGGCCGCCGCATCCCTGCTGGGTATCGAACACCGCCACGTGGTGCTCTCATGAGCACGGAACGCGTCTGCTTCCAGCTTCAGGTCAAGCCCGCGCTGATCGGGGAATACACCCGCCGGCACGCGGCCGTCTGGCCGGAGATGCTCCGGGCCCTGAAGGCCTCGGGCTGGAACAACTACTCACTCTTCCTCCGGCCCGACGGGCTCCTGATCGGCTACTTCGAAACGGACAGCCTGACCGAAGCCCAGGCCCGGATGGCAGCCACTGACGTCAACGCCCACTGGCAGGCCGAGATGGCCGGCTTCTTCGACGACCTCGCCGGAGCGCCGGACCAAGGCTTCCTCCAGCTCACCGAAATCTTCAATCTCGAGGACCAGTTGTCCGCGGCCAACGCCGCCGGGGACAACCACCAACCGCAGAAGGAACAACCATGAACACCACAGAAACGGCCCTGGGCCGCCTCGGGGAACTCGCCATCGAGGTCCCGTCCTGGGCCTACGGCAACTCCGGCACCCGCTTCAAGGTGTTCGGCACGCCCGGCACCCCGCGCACGGTCCACGAGAAGCTGGCCGACGCCGCGAAGGTCCACGAACTCACCGGACTCGCGCCCACCGTGGCGCTGCACATCCCCTGGGACAAGGTGGATGATTACGCGGCCCTGAAGGAGTTCGCGGCGGAGCTCGGCGTGGGACTCGGCACCATTAACTCCAACACCTTCCAGGACGACGAGTACAAGTTTGGTTCCCTGACCTCCTCGAACCCTGCGGTCCGCCGCCGCGCGATCGACCACCACCTCGAGTGCCTGGAGATCATGAACGCCACGGGCTCGCGGGATCTGAAGATCTGGCTCGCGGACGGCACCAACTACCCGGGCCAGGACGACATGCGCGGCCGGCAGGACCGCCTGGCCGAGTCGCTGCAGGAAATCTACGCGGCCCTGGGCGACGAGCAGCGCCTGGTGCTGGAGTACAAGTTCTTCGAGCCGGCTTTCTACCACACCGACGTTCCGGACTGGGGTACCTCCTACGCCCAGACCCTGGCCCTGGGCGAGAAAGCCTTCGTCTGCCTCGACACCGGCCACCACGCCCCCGGCACCAACATCGAGTTCATCGTCATGCAGCTGCTGCGCCTGGGCAAGCTCGGCTCCTTCGACTTCAACTCCCGCTTCTACGCGGACGATGACCTGATCGTCGGTGCGGCGGATCCCTTCCAGCTCTTCCGGATCATGCACGAGGTCATCCGCGGCGGCGGGTTCGGCAAGTCCGCAGGAGAGAATTCAGCCGTCGCCCTGATGCTGGACCAGTGCCACAACCTGGAGGAAAAGATCCCGGGCCAGATCCGGTCTGTGCTCAATGTCCAGGAAATGACCGCCCGCGCCCTGCTGATCGACACCGACGCGCTGGCCGAGGCCCAGCGCAGCGGCGACGTCCTGGCCGCCAACGGCATCTTCAACGATGCCTTTTACACCGATGTCCGCCCCGCGCTGGCGCATTGGCGTGAATCCCGCGGCCTGCCCGCGGACCCGATGGCCGCCTTCAAGGCCAGCGGTTACCAGAAGAAGATCAACGAGGACCGCGTCGGCGGCCACCAGGCCGGATGGGGCGCTTAAATAATGACCAATAAGACTGTTGAAGAACTGATCTCCCGTTCCAACCGCCTCGGCGCGGACAAGCGGAACACCAACTTCGCCGGCGGCAACACCTCCGCCAAGGGCACCGAAAAGGACCCCGTGACCGGCGACGACGTCGAGCTCCTGTGGGTCAAGGGCTCCGGCGGGGATCTGGGCACGCTGAAGGCCGAGGGCCTTGCCGTGCTGCGGCTGGACCGGCTGCAGGCGCTCAGGAACGTGTACCCCGGCGTCGAGCGTGAAGACGAAATGGTCGCCGCGTTCGATTACTGCCTGCACGGTAAGGGCGGCGCCGCGCCGTCGATCGATACCGCCATGCATGGCCTGGTCGATGCCGCCCACGTGGACCACCTGCACCCGGACTCCGGGATCGCCATCGCCACGGCCGCCGACGGCGAGGCCCTGACCAAGGAGATCTTCGGCGAGAAAGTGGCCTGGGTGCCGTGGCGGCGCCCCGGCTTCCAGCTCGGCCTGGACATCGCCGCGATCAAGGACGCCAACCCGCAGGCCGTCGGCACCATCCTGGGCGGCCACGGCATCACCGCCTGGGGCGCCACCAGCGAGGAAGCCGAGGCCAACTCGCTGTGGATCATCGAACAGGCCGAGCAGTACATCAAGGACCACGGCAAGAACGAACCGTTCGGTCCCAAGCTGGCCGGCTACGCCGCCCTCCCGGAAACCGAGCGCCGCGCGAAGGCCGCCGCCCTGGCCCCCGTGATCCGCGGCCTCGCCTCCACCGACAAGCCGCAGCTGGGGCACTTCAGCGACGACCCCGCCGTCCTGGCGTTCCTGGAAAGCGCCGAACACCCGCGGCTCGGGGCCCTGGGCACGTCCTGCCCGGACCACTTCCTGCGCACCAAGGTCAAGCCGCTGGTCCTGGACCTGCCCGCCGACGCCCCGGTCCAGGACTCCGTGGCCCGGCTGAAAGAACTCCACACCGCCTACCGCGAGGACTACCAGGGGTACTACGACCGGCACGCAACCCCGGACAGCCCCGCCCTGCGCGGCGCGGACCCGGCGATCGTGCTGGTGCCCGGCGTGGGCATGTTCTCCTTCGGCGCGAACAAGCAGACCGCCCGGGTGGCGGGGGAGTTCTACCTCAACGCCATCAACGTCATGCGCGGCGCCGAAGCCGTCTCCAGCTATGCCCCGATCGAGGAAGCCGAGAAGTTCCGGATCGAATACTGGGCCCTGGAGGAGGCCAAACTGGCCCGGATGCCCAAGCCGAAATCCCATGCCGGCCGGATCGCCTTGGTGACCGGGGCGGCGTCGGGCATCGGCAAGGCGATCGCCACCCGCTTCGCCGCCGACGGCGCGTGCGTGGTCATCGCGGACCTGAACCTGGACAACGCCCGGGCCGTGGCCGCGGAACTCGGCGGCGCCGACGTCGCGATCGGGGTCCAGGCCGACGTCACCGACGAAGCCCAGATCGCCGCCGCCATCCAGGAAGCCGTCCTGGCCTTCGGCGGACTGGACCTGGTGGTCAACAACGCCGGGCTCTCCATCTCCAAGCCGCTGCTGGAAACCACAGAAAAGGACTGGGACCTCCAGCACAACGTCATGGCCAAGGGCTCGTTCCTGGTGGCCAAGGCGGCCGCACAGGTGATGATCGGCCAGGAGATGGGCGGGGACATCATCTACATCTCCTCCAAGAACTCCGTGTTCGCCGGCCCGAACAACATCGCCTACTCCGCCACCAAGGCAGACCAGGCCCACCAGGTCAGGCTCCTCGCCGCGGAACTGGGCGAGTACGGGATCCGGGTCAACGGCATCAACCCCGACGGCGTGGTCCGCGGCTCCGGGATCTTCGCCGGCGGCTGGGGCGCCAAGCGCGCCGCCGTCTACGGCGTGCAGGAAGAGGAACTGGGCAAGTACTACGCCCAGCGCACCCTGCTCAAGCGCGAAGTGCTGCCCGAAAACGTGGCCAACGCCGCCGCCGTGCTCACCGGCAGCGAGCTCTCCCACACCACGGGGCTCCACATCCCCGTGGACGCCGGCGTGGCCGCGGCCTTCCTGCGATGAGCCTTCCTGGGATGAACCTTCGTGCGCTGAACACTGCGCCACCAGCGGATACCGCGCCCGGCGGCGACCCGTTCGCTGGGAATGTCGATGCCGGCAGTGCTTTTGCCGCAATCGACATCGGCGCGTCCTCAGGCCGGGTCATCCTGGGCCGGGTCGCGGGCAGTCCCGGTGGGGCGAGGGCCGAGCTGGAGACCGTGCGCCGGTTCCCCAACGGGGTCAAGGAGCTCGACGGCGGCCTCCGCTGGGACTTCGACGCGCTGTTCGCCGAGGTCCTCGCCGGGCTCGCGGCCGCCGCCACGGCGGCAGCGGCCCGCGGCGAGAGCATCGCCAGCATCGGGATCGACACCTGGGCCGTGGACTACGGGCTGGTCAACGACGCCGGTGACCTGGTCGCGGCGCCGTTCAGCTACCGCGACGACCGGTCCCGTGCCGCCATCTCCCGGGTCCACAAAAGACTCGATCCGGCCCGGCTCTACGCCACCACCGGGCTGCAGTTCCTGCCGTTCAACACGATCTACCAGCTCGCCACGGAGCCGGCGCTGGAGGGGCTGCAGGCGCTGCTCATCCCGGACCTCATCGGGTTCCTGCTCACCGGCCAGCGCCGCACCGAGGCCACCAACGCCTCCACCACCGGGCTCTTCGACGCCGTCGCGGGGGAGTGGGCCACGGAGTTCCTCACCGCCCTGGACCTCCCCACGAACCTGTTCCCGCCGCTGATCCAGCCCGGCGAGACCGTCGGCACCCTCGCCAAGGACATCGCGGCACGCCTGGGACTTCCCGAAACCACCGCGGTGGTAGCCGTCAGCTCGCACGACACCGCCTCGGCCATCGCCGCCGTCCCGGCGGACGCCGGAGGCGCTGGCGCCGGAGCTGCTACCGGGAATTTCGCGTACGTCTCCTCCGGCACGTGGTCCCTGGTCGGCGTCGAACTGTCCCACCCGGTCCTGACCGAGGCCAGCCGGACCGCGAACTTCACCAACGAACGCGGCGTGGACGGCACCATCCGCTACCTGCGCAACGTCGGCGGCCTCTGGCTGCTCAGCGAATGCCAGCGCACCTGGGCCGCCGAAGGCTACCGGCCGGGGCTCGAGGAACTGCTCGACGCGGCCGCGACTCTTCCGCCCGGCGGCCCGGTCATCAACGCCGACGACCCCTGTTTCATCGCCCCGGACAACATGCCCGAACGGATCCGGGCCGCGGTCCGGAACACCGGCGCTGTCTTGCCGGAGCATCCCGCGCACATCGTGCGGTGCATCCTGGACAGCCTCGCCGCCGGCTACGCCCGGACCATCGCCGACGCCGAACGGCTCGCCGACGTCCAGGCCGGCGTCGTACACATTGTGGGCGGCGGATCCCAGAACCGGCTTTTGTGCCAGCTCACCGCCGACGCCACCGGCAAACGCGTGATCGCCGGACCCGTGGAAGCCACGGCCCTGGGCAACGTCCTGGTCCAGGCCCGCGCCGCAGGCGTGCTCAGCGGCGGGTTGGGGGAGTTGCGCGCGGTGGTGCGTGCCTCCCAGCACCCGGCGGAGTACGTGCCCTCAGCCCGGGCCGCACACCAGAGCGTCGTCCCCAGCGGAGGTGCCCAGTGAGGATCGCGCTTTTCGCCACATGCATCGTGGACGCCATGTACCCAGCCACGGCCCGCGCCACGGTGTCCATCCTCGAACGCCTCGGCCACGAGGTCATCTTTCCGGCCGGCCAGGCCTGCTGCGGGCAGATGCACGTCAACAGCGGCTACCTCAAGGAGGCGCTGCCCGTCGTCGCCAACCATGTGAAGGCCTTCGAAGACGATGAGTACGACGTCGCCGTCGCACCGTCCGGCTCCTGCGTCGCCTCCGTGAAGCACCAGCACCCCATGGTCGCCCGCCGCTGCGGGGACGCGGGGCTGGAAGCCCGGGCCGCCGCCGTCGGAGCCAAAACCTACGAGCTCTCCCAGCTCCTGGTGGATGTCTTGGGCGTCACCGACGCAGCGGCGCAGCTGGGCTCGTACTTCCCGCACCGGATCACCTACCACCCCAGCTGCCACGGCATGCGCCTGCTCCGGCTCGGCGACCGCCAACTGGACTTGCTGCGCTCGGTTGGCGGCATCGAACTGGCCGAACTGCCCGAGGCCGACCAGTGCTGCGGCTTCGGCGGCACCTTCTCGATGAAGAACGCGGACGTGTCCTCGGCGATGCTGGCGGACAAGACCGCCAACATCTGCGGCACGGGCGCCGACCTTTGCGCCGGCGGCGACGCGTCCTGCTTGATGCACATCGGTGGCGGACTGTCCCGGCAGGGCACCGGCGTCACCACGATGCACTTCGCCGAGATCCTGGCCAGCACCCTCGAGAATCCCGCCGCCGTCTCCGGCGACGTCCGCCTCACCACCGGAAGGACCGCACGATGAGCGGCACATTCCTGGGGATGCCGTCCCTGCCGGTCTTCGGCATCGGCAACCTGCACGAACACGAGCCCTTCCCGAAAGCCGCCCGCCGCGAGCTCGGCAACCCCCAGCTGCGGGCCAACCTCGGCCACGCCACCCGGACCATCCGGGACAAGCGGCTGGCCGTCGTGTCCGAACTCCCCGACTGGGAGGAGCTGCGCGAGGCGGGCCGGGCGATCAAGGAATCCGTCATGACCCGGCTACCGGAACTGCTCGAAGAGTTCGAGGCGAACTTCACCGCCCGTGGGGGGACCATCCACTGGGCCCGGGACGCCGGCGAAGCCAACAGCATTGTCGCCGCCCTCATCCGGGACCAGGGCGCCACCGAGGTGGTCAAGGTCAAGTCCATGGCCACGCAGGAAATCGGCCTCAACGAATACCTCGAAGAACAGGGCATCGCGGCTTACGAGACCGACCTCGCCGAGCTCATCGTCCAACTGGACCACGACAAGCCCAGCCACATCCTGGTCCCGGCCATCCACAAGAACCGCAGCCAGGTCCGGGACATCTTCCTGCGCGAAATGGAGGGGGTGGATCCGGAGCTCACCAACGAGCCGGCCCGCCTCGCCGCGGCCGCCCGGGCACACCTGCGCCGCAAGTTCCTCAGCGCCAAGGTGGCCGTGTCCGGCGCGAACTTCGCCCTCGCAGACTCCGGGACCCTCGCCGTCGTCGAATCCGAAGGCAACGGGCGCATGTGCCTGACGCTGCCGGAAACGCTCATCACCGTCATGGGCGTCGAAAAACTGCTGCCGGGCTGGGAGGACCTCGAAGTGTTCATGCAGCTGCTCCCGCGGTCATCCACCGGCGAGCGGATGAACCCCTACACCTCGCTGTGGACCGCCGTCACGCCCGACGACGGCCCGCAGAACGTCCACCTCGTCCTGCTGGACAACGGGCGCAGCGCCGCCCTGGCCGACGAGATGGGCCGCTCCGCGCTGCACTGCATCCGCTGCAGCGCCTGCATGAACGTCTGCCCCGTCTACGAACGCACCGGCGGGCACGCTTACGGATCCACCTACCCTGGACCGATCGGCGCGATCCTGTCCCCGCTGCTGACCGGGATCACGGCGGAGGAGAACAACTCGCTGCCATACGCTTCGTCCCTGTGTGGAGCCTGCTACGACGCCTGCCCGGTGAAGATCAACATCCCGGACATCCTGGTGCACCTGCGGGGCGAGGACGTGGACAGCAAACGCGGCAAGAACCGCAGGAAAAGGGCGATGCCGAGCCAGATGGACGTCGGCATGAAGGCGGCCTCCTGGGCGCTGTCCTCCGGAAAGAACCTGGGCCTCGTGGAGAAGGCGTTGCCCCTGGGCCGGCTTGCCGCTGGGCCGGACCGGAAGATCACCAAACTGCCCGGCATCGCCGCCGGCTGGACCCAGAGCCGGGACATCCCCGCACCGCCGGGGCAGTCTTTCCGTCAATGGTGGAACAAGGAACACCGGGCCGCCGGACCCGATGCAGCCCCGGCTGCCGGCACCGACGCTGCCGGCACCGACGCCCCCGGCCCAGGATCAGCCGGAACAGAGGAGAACCCGTGAACGCGCGCGCAGACATACTCGACCGGATCCGCTCCGCCCTCCGGGACGCCCCGGCGGTACCGGAGGTGCCCCGCGACTACCGGCGCTCCTCCGGGCTGGGCGGGGAGGAGCTCATCGAACTGCTGACGGACCGGCTCCTCGACTACAAGGCGAACGTCTTCATCGAGGAAGCCGCCGCGGTGCCGCAACGGCTCGCCGCCCTCCTCGAGGGCACCGGCCGCTACGCCGTGCCGCACGGCCTCGCGGAGTCCCTGTTTGCGGAGGCGGACGCTCACGACGGCGGCTCCGGCCGCCGCGTCACTGACGCCCCTGGGCAGCGGCTCAGCGTCGAGGAACTCGACGGGATCGACGCCGTCGTCACCGGCAGCGCCGTCGCCGTCGCCGAAACCGGCTCCATCATCCTCGACGCCGCACCGGACCAGGGGCGCCGGGTCATCAGCCTCGTCCCGGACCGGCACATCTGCATTGTCCGGGCCGGGGACATTACCGCCATCCTGCCGGAGGCCCTCCGCCGGCTCGACGGCACCCGCCCGCAGACCTGGATCAGCGGCCCCAGCGCCACCAGCGACATCGAACTCGAACGCGTCGAAGGCGTCCACGGCCCCCGGACCCTGGACGTCGTGATCGTCCGCAGGTAGGCGGGAGGCCGGAGCCCGCTTCCCTACCAGCGCGAGGGAAGCGGGCCCTCCTGGGTGGCGGCGACGGCCCCGGAAAGTCGATTGTCCCGATCACTCAGAGGAAACTCATGTTCTTCTCAGCAGGGAGATGAACCATGGAAGCATGTACCTAGTCGACCCCAGAGCCTATGCGCATCGCTTAATGCATCCGGGCGCCTGGTTCCGCGCTTCAGTCCGCCGGCACGTCCCCGCCAGGGACCACGCCCGCGACCAGCAGCCCACGCACTCCAGGTTCGACTATCTGGAGGCTGGCCTCACGGGAACACTGAGCACGGCCCATTCACGGCGCAGGGCCAAGGAACTCGAGCGGGCCTTCCGGAACGGCGACGTTTCCTACGAGGACGCGTGCCTGGAGATGGAGCACCTCGACGGGGAGCTGTGAACGGCTGGCAGCGCCCGACGGACCCTACAACCTCTACAACGTCATCTGGCGCGCTCAGAACTGGGTCCTGCAGAACTGCGACGACTAGTCCGTTTTGGCTTCGGGGGCCGGTGCCTGCGTTTTAGGAGCAGGTGGTGAGGAAACCTGTGGCGCCGGGGCGGGCATGGAAGGTCACCGTGTGGCCGGCGTCATCGCGGAAGATGGCCTTTGGGCCGGTCACTGTGATGGCGCCGGGCTGGTAGGGGTTCATCCAGCCTTCAGGCGGGTTGCCGTGGCCGTCGTCCAGCGCCTCGTCTGCGACGAAATAGGCGCCCTGCACGAGCGCTTCATGGATGCCGCTGTGTGTGTAGAGACTGTACGGCGAGCCTGAGGCGGCCATCGTTGTTGGCTTGGCCGGGGTCCCACTTGCCGGATCCCCCTGCATCGCGCACCCGCACAGCAGCGCCAACCCTGCAGCGGCTGCGAGGCCCAAGTGGTATCGAGTTCTCATGCCCCAAGGCTCTAGGGCGTTGCCTCAATGGTCAAGAGCCAGGCAGGCCTGCCGGCAGGCAAAAGACAGCGGGGAGGGAGGGCCCGAATGGGCTGGGCGTAGGGTGGATGGTGGACGAAAGGAGCACTTCATGAAGAAAATCCTCATGGTACTGACCAGCGTTTCCGAGATCGGCGATACCGGAGAGAAGACCGGCTACAACGTGGCCGAGGCTGCACATCCCTGGAAGGTCTTCAAGGATTCCGGGCATTTCGTCGACTTCGCCTCCATCCAGGGCGGCCAGCCCCCGCGCGACGAGGTGGACTCAGAAGATCCCATCCAGGTCGCCTTCACGGAGGACGAGACCACGCGCGCCGGCCTCTACAACACTGCCCGCGTCGACGTCGTTGATCCCGACCAGTACGACGCCGTCTACCTCGTGGGCGGCCACGGCACGATGTGGGACTTCCCGGACAGCGAAGGCTTGCAGAACCTGGTGGCCAGCGTCTACAACGCCGGCGGCTTGGTGGGCGCGGTCTGCCACGGACCGGCCGGCCTGCTGAACGTGGAATTGAAGAACGGGCTTCGCCTCGTCGAGGGCCGGAAGGTGGCCGCCTTCACCAACGACGAGGAGGTTGCCGCAGGGAAGGACAAGGTCATCCCGTTCTTCTTGGCCGACCGACTTGAGGAACAGGGTGCCACCCACGTCTCCGCTGACGTCTTTGAGGAGAAGGTCGTGGTTGACGACCGGCTGGTGACCGGACAGAACCCGGCCTCGGCCGCCGGCGTGGCCAAGGAGATGGAGAAGCTCTTCGCAGCGGTCATCCATCAGGAAAAAGCCGAGGAACAGCACGACGCGGAGGCTCTGCGCGCCGAGAAGGACGCCGAGAAAGACGCCAAGAAGGCTGCCGCAGAAGCGGAGCACTAACACCAAGATCGCACTGAAACTGGCGGCCACCCCGGCAACGGGGTGGCCGCCTCCGGTATGCGGCAACCGCGAACACAAAACAAGGATCAGTAGCCGTACTTGTTGACCACGACCTGCACAATGTTGGTGTCGTCGTCCCGACCGTAGTCACTGATCGTGATGCGTACGTTCCAGCCGTCAATGACTCCAACACCCCGGCAGTCCAGTCCGCCGGCATTGATCTTCTGTTCCCGTACGCATGGCTTGTACTCCTGGGGCGTCAAACCCACCTGCTGAACGTACCGCTCCAGGTCACCCTCCAGGTACTTCCGGTGAGTGTCCCAACGGTATGCGTACTGGGAGCAAGGTCCATCGAGCGGGATGCACAGCGCACTGCCCACCGGATTCTGTGTTCTCAAGGGTTCCCATCCCGGCTCTGGTTGGAGGCGGTCGGCAATCGTCTTGAGCTCAGCGACGATCTGATCGCTCTTCCACGATGACCAGAGGAAGAGTGCGGTGACAAAGGCAACCGTTACTGCCAGCACACCGAGCCATATTTTGCGGCCTCTGCTCATTCTCGTCCCGCTCCCCACGGCGTACCTCTCTGGTTGTGAGACCTGTAGTCCACCCCGCCACCGCGCTGGGCTGGTCCACCGACCGTCTCGCCTTCGCCACCTACCGCCCCGAGCCGGGTGAATGACCGTCCTGCCGAGCGGTGGCCGGCAGCGCCTACGGACCTAACTGGCGCGGCGATAGCGGATGTGCGTGGCCAGCGGTGAGTGGAGCACCTCGGCCGGTTCGCCGCACCAATATTTCCATTCATAAGGAGTTCTATGGGGTTCTAGGGAATACCCTATAACGCCATATAACTCCGTATAAGTGGGGGGTGAACCTGGTGGAACCCCTACAGCTCCGGCCAGGTGAAAATGGCAGTTTGATTCAGGACCGGTGTGACGGCTGGAATGACCGATGCCACCCCTGCGTCCGGACCAAGACCAGGGAACGCGACATTAGATCCGAAGGACACCTCCTGTCGGGCTACTGTAGATCGTCCGGGACGCCGAACCGCCTTCCAATGAGTACGCGAATGGCCGCGAGTAGAGGCTGATCTTCCAGCGCAATGCCCTCGCCCCCGTAATGCACACCCGTTTCGTCACCCACTGCTTCTATGTCAAAAAGGTTGAGGACCTCGGCCACGCGAACCTGATACTCGGTGGCGATCATTTGGCGAGACACACGAACTGGAATTGTGCTGAGTTTGCGCGCGACCTTAGCAGCGGATTCATTCATGGGCGCACTCTTGCATGGCGTTCCGCCATTGCACAAGGGGGGCGCTTCGGACCTAGTCCGGGAGTATAAGGCGACGTTAGGCTCGCGGGATCTGGGCCCATCCTCCCGCGGCACCCGCCGGCAAAACCCTGTCGGCGCAGGTTCCCATACCGGCGGATCGTCGTGCAAAGACCCGCCAGGCTGCTGGCCGCTTCTTCGCCCGAGAGTGCGCAGTCAATCCACAACATAATGACCGTTAGGTTGTGGGCGTTGATGTCGGGGCGGCCCGGCGTTGAAGCTACCGGTCGACCGGACTCAGAACACGTTCTGAGATGCTTCTCCTCTCGAGCCGGACGGAGGACTGATCTGGAAAGATCTACCAAGTTCTAGGTGGTTCTAGGAAAAACCGTAGAACCACCTAGAACTTGGTAGAACTCGGAATACCTGAAGTTGTCACCCCTAAAAACCCAGGGCTGACAATCTGGGTTCGAGCCCCATGCGCTCGCCTACAGCGGCCGTTGGCCTCCGTCAGCCCAGAATAGGTACACGGTCCGCCTCATAGCCGCGAAGCCCTTGGCTGTCGTGGACCTCTCGGAGATGATGAATGCAGCGCGCTGAGAGGGGCGAGGCAATATCTGATGTGGGTCCGGACGCCCGAGCGTCCAGGATGGAAACCATTCTGCGTATACGGAGGGGAATCCGGGCGGCCCAGCTTCGGATTACCCTGGACGACGTCCAGGGACGTCAGACGCCGGAGGCGGTAGTACGACTTGCACAGCTAAGGCCCCCAAAGCTGCCGTCCCCCTTCGGCACGTTGAGAACGCCGGACGGGAAGCTCCGGAGGGATCCGGAGGCTCGGAGAGAATTGGCTCTACATGTGCGCCGTAACATTCTGGCCGCGCAGTTGAGGGTCGCCCTGGACGCGACGCGGGGCCGGCCTACGCCCGAAGCCGTGAAGCGACTGGCGCAGATGGAGCTTCCATCTCTGAGGTGAGGGATTTTGGCGCCGCCGCCGGGGCAGTCGTCGCACCCCAAGTGCGTGCGTTGGCATCTCGTTGCGGCCACGATTCCTCGAAATTTGCACCAAAAATGCACCACGAAGGCCCCGAGAAATGTAGAAAACCCCCGGTTTCCCGGGGGTTTTCCGTGGCGGTGACGGTGGGATTTGAACCCACGTTGGCTTTTACACCAAACAACATTTCGAGTGTTGCACCTTCGGCCGCTCGGACACGTCACCAACCTGACTAGGGTACCGGAGCAAGGCGCCCATCCACAAAACGGGCTCCAACGGCACCCTCGCAACGCCCTGCCCGCCGACTCGCCGGAACCCGGAACCCTTCCCCGCGAACAGCCCGGGCACTAGATTCGTAAGCACAATGACTACTTCTGAACAGCACGCCACGGCCACCGCCTATTGGACCGTCGGCCCGGAACAAGGCGAGCTCCGCAGCGAGGACCTGCCCGCCCCCGGCCCCGGTGAGGCACTGGTCCGGACCCTGTATTCGGGCATCAGCAAGGGCACCGAGCTGGTGGTCCATCACGCCAGCGTCCCGGAGTGCGTCGCCAACGCGATGGCCGCCCCCAACCAGGAGGGGGATTTCCCCTACCCGGTGAAGTTCGGCTACCTCACCGTGGGCGTGGTCGAGGACGGACCGGAGGGCTGGACCGGTAGGACCGTCTTCTGCCTCTATCCGCACCAGGACCGCTTCATCGTCCCGGTCGAGTCCCTCACCGTGATCCCCGACGGCGTCCCGGCCCGCCGCGCGGTGCTCACCGGCACCGTGGAAACCGCGATCAACGGCCTTTGGGAGGCCGGGCCCCGCCTGGGCGACCGCGTCGCCGTGATTGGGGCCGGACTGGTCGGCGGCATGGTGGCCCGGCTCCTGGCCGGCTTTCCGCTCGCGCGGCTGCAGCTGATCGACGTCGACCCCGCCAAGCGCGCGTTCGCGGACGCCCTCGGCGTCGACTTCAGCCACCCGGATGACGCCCTCCCGGACTGCGACATCGTGATCCACTGCTCCGCGTCCCAGGAAGGCCTGCAACGAAGCCTGCAGCTGGTGGGCGACGACGGCGACATCATCGAAATGTCCTGGTACGCCGACCGGAAAATCTCCCTCCCGCTGGGGGAGGACTTCCATGCCCGCCGCCTGTCCATCCGGGCCAGCCAGGTGGGAATGGTGGCCCGCGCACGGCGGCACCGCCGCACCAACGCCGAGCGTCTCGCGCTCGCCGTGTCCCTGCTGCAGGATCCGGTCTTTGACGTCTTCCTGACCGGCTCCTCGCCGTTCGCGCAGCTCCCCGGCGTCGTCCAGCGGCTCGCCGACGGGACCCTGGACGCCCTCTGCCACGTGATTGAATACCCGCCCACCGAATTCACATCCGCCGACCAGCCCACAGAGTTCAAATCCGCCGACCAGCCCACCGAAGCCACGAGGTAGCCCGTGTTTAGTCTGACCGTCCGCCGCAACTTCATGATCGCCCACAGCCTTCCGCGCGAGGTCTTCGGCCCGGCCCAGGGCCTGCACGGGGCCACCTTCGTCACGGAGGTGACCTTCCGCCGTCGTGAGCTCAATGACGACGCGATCGTGCTGGACATCGGCGCGGCAGGGGACGCGGTGGACGAGATCCTGGACGAGCTGAACTACAAGAACCTCGACGAGCACCCGGACTTCTCCGGCAAGCTGAGCACCACCGAAGCCCTCGCCCGGTACATCGCCGACGCCGTCGCCACCCAGATCCGCGTCGGCAACGACGGGCGCGACCTCGCCGGGCTGGACGTCACCCTGCGCGAGACCCCCGACGCCTGGGCCAGCTACTCGCTGGACTTCGACGCCCGCTAGGCGCCGCAGATGCCGCCGGCCAGCCCTCGTATCCGTCTTGTGGTGCCCGGCAACGTCCGGCACAACTCCGGTGGCAACGTCTACAACGCGGCGCTCGCCCGGGAGTTGACGGCCCTCGGTGCCGCGGTGGAAACCTGCCCGCTCGACGGCGACTGGCCGGGAGGCAGCGCGGGGGACCGGCGGCGCCTGGCCACGCTGCTGCACGCGGGGCCCGACGGCGGCCACGCCTGGGGCGGCGGCCCCGCAACTGCCGGCGCCGCAACTTGGGGCACAGTGACGGTGGTCGACAGCCTCCTCGCCTGCGGTGCGCCCGAGGAGCTGGAAGGGGCCGCTGCGGCGGGGGACCGGGTCTGGATCCTGCTGCACATGCCCCTGCCGGACCACCCGGAGCGCGAACGCAGGGCCCTGCGGGCGGCTGCCGGCGTCATCTGCACAAGCGGTTCGGCCGCGGCGGGCATCCGCGCCCGCCACGGCCTCGACGGCCTCCGGGTGGCCCTGCCCGGGACCGCCCCCGCGCCGCTCGCGGCCGGCAGCCGGTCGGCCGGCGCGCCGCACCTGATCGCCGTGGCGGCCCTGCTGCCGAACAAGGACCAGTCGCTCCTGCTGGACGGGCTCGCCCGGCTCGCGGATGTGCCCTGGACGGCGTCCCTCATCGGCTCTGACACCGCCGATCCGGCCTACGCCGCGCAGCTCCGGACCTCCGTGGAGCGCCTGGGCCTGGCCGGGAGGGTCCGCATCCCGGGCGAGCTGCGGGGCCCGGCACTGGATGCTGAATGGGATGCTGCCGATCTCAGCCTGCTGATTTCCCGGGCCGAAACCTACGGCCTGGTGGTCACCGAATCCCTGGCCAGGGGGATTCCCGTGGTGGTGCGCGAGGGCACCGGAGCCGTCGAGGCGCTCGCCGCCGGCACCCTGCCCGGGCAGCCGGCGGCCTTTCTGCCGCCGGACTGTCCACCCGGCACACCGGTGCCGGGGTTGCCGGGCGCCGCCGTCGGGCTCGGAACGGACCCCGCCCCGCTGGCGGACCTGCTCCGCCGCTGGCTGGACGACCCCGGTCTCAGGGGCCGCTGGCGGGAGGCGGCAGCGGCCGCC
This sequence comes from Arthrobacter sp. P1_D4, assembly GCF_056406115.1. Taxonomy (NCBI): domain Bacteria; kingdom Bacillati; phylum Actinomycetota; class Actinomycetes; order Micrococcales; family Micrococcaceae; genus Arthrobacter; species Arthrobacter sp. P1_D4. Next base: position 172,592 of record NZ_JBFUAU010000013.1, read on the forward strand.
CGGGGCCGGTTGCCCGGCTGGGACGCCACCGCCCGGACCGTTCTGGGCTTCCTGTCGACGGAACCGACGGAACCGACGGAGCCCACGGAAACCGCGGAACCCACGGAAACCGCGATAACCGGTGAAACTGGGCCGCCCAGAAACCATCCGGCGCGGGTTGATACGGCTTCTTGATACCGCTGACAGAGAAGCTGTTGGAGAATGAGCCCATGAGCACCCACCCTGTCGCCACGCAATCGCCGTCGGTAGAAAAGCCCGTCAACCTGCCGGAGCCGCAGAGCCTGACCGCGGAGCGGCTCCGGGCATGGTCCTGGCACCGGCAGGGCCTGGATGGCTCGCTGGCCGGCTGCACGGCGGAGCAGGTCCTCGCCCGGGCAGGCTGGGCCCGGTCCGTGGGCGGCGCCAACCCCTACCTCACGCTCTTCGCCCGCGCCGGCATCCGCCGCGAACAAGTGGACGCCGACGTCCTCGCCCACCGGATCCTGGAACTCCCGGTCGCCCGCGGCTGCACCTACGTCCTGGGCCGGGAAGACTTCGCCTGGGCGCTTCAGCTGGGCCGGGACGCGGCCGAGTCCGCGTTCAAGGTGGTCGGCCGGCTCGGCGTGGACCGCGGCGAAATCACGCTGCTGGAAGAGCAGGTGCTGCACACCCTCGCCGAGGCGGAGGGGCCGATGGATCCCCGGCAGCTCAAGGACGAGCTCGGCGATTCAGTGCGGAACCTGGGGGAGGAAGGCAAGAAAAAGGGCGCCACCACCACCCTGCCTACCGCCCTGGGGATCCTGCAGTCGGACGGCCGGATCCGCCGGGTCCCGGCGAACGGGCGACTGGACCAGCAGCGCTACGCCTACCAGCCCTGGGGCCTGCCGCCCAGCGATCTTGACGACGAGGATGCGCGCACCGAGCTGATCCGGCGCTACCTGGGCTGGACCGGCGGAGCCACCTTCAAACAGTCGCAATGGTTCACGGGGTTCACCGTGGCGCAAAGCAAGGCGGCGCTCGCCGCCGTCGGCGCCGTCGAGGTGCCCACCGCCCTGTCCACAGCAATGGCCGGGTCACATGTCACCGGCGGGGACCCGCTGTGGATGCTGCCCGAGGACCTCGGCGGCCTCGCCGCCTTTGAGGAGCCGGCGGGGGAACAGATCCAGCTGCTGGCTGGAACGGATTCCCTGTTCCTGCTGCGCCGCAACGCGGCGGACCTGCTGGCCGAGGAGGACCTGCACAAGCCGGCGCTGGGGTCGCTCGCGCTGCAGGCGGATCTCCCGGACCACCCGATCCTGGACCGCGGCCGGATCATCGGACTCTGGCAATACGATCCGGCCCGGGAACGGATCGTGCCCTGGCTGTTCCACGGCCCCACGCCCGCGGTGACGCAGCGGATCGCCGAGGTGGAAGCCTGGATCCGCGAGGACCTCGGTGATTTCCGGGCCTTCAGCCTGGACTCTCCGGCCTCCCGGCAGAAGCGGATCGATGGGCTCGCGGCTTCCGCTGTAGCCTCAGCGTCACCGGCCGGCGCGTCATCTGCCGGCGGCGCAGGCTAGCCGGAACGGATCAGGCGCGGTGCCCGGCGAAGAAGTCCCGCAGCAGCGCTGCGCACTCCTGCTCACGGACGCCTGCAACCACTTCCACCCAGTGGTTGAGCCGGCGCTCGCGGAGGATGTCGAACACGGAACCCGCGGCGCCGGCCTTCTCGTCCCAGGCACCGAACACCACCCGCGGAATCCTGGCGAGGACGATCGCTCCAGCGCACATCGCGCAGGGTTCCAGCGTCACCACCAGAGTGCAGTCCTCCAGCCGCCAGCCGTCGTCGCCCTTGCCTTCCAGAGCCCGGTGCGCCCGCAACCGCGCGGCGGCCTCCCGGATGGCGACCATCTCGGCGTGGGCCGTCGGGTCCCCGAGGGCCTCACGTTCGTTTCGCCCGGCGCCCAGCACGGAACCGTCCGGTCCGATCACGACGGCGCCGATCGGCACGTCCGCGGTGGCCAGGGCATTCCGGGCCTCCGCCAGGGCAAGGCTCATCCATTGGGCATGGCGGGGCTCAGGGGCAGTCATGGGTCAATGATAGTTTCGACCCTAAGCATGCTGTGCAGCTCGGCTGTGCGGCCCATGTAATTAACGTTGTCAAGTAGTCGGGAGACGGCCGTGACCACCGGAACAGAGAACTGGCTGGCGCACCGCTGGGGCAAATGGGTGGTGCCCTACGCGGCCCTGTGGATCACCATGCTGATCGGCGGCGTGGTGGTGGTGATCCTGGCCCTGGTGAGCGCAGAAGTCTACGACAACGTGGTGGACGACGCCGGCCTCGCGAACCTGGACAAACCGACGCTGGCGTTCATGGAGCAGCTGCGCAACCCCGGCCTCGACGCCTTTATCACCGGGTTCACCAACATCGGCGGCGGCATCGGGATGCCCATCCTGGCAAGCATCCTCACGGCAGTGCTCATCTACACCTCCCGGACCTGGCGGCCGCTGATCCTGATCGGCGGTGCCGCCGCCGTCTCGGTCACGGCCACGTCCCTGGGCAAGAAACTGATCGGCCGAACCCGCCCGGACCATGCCGACGCTGTGCCGCCCTACGAGAACTCGCCGTCCTTCCCGAGCGGCCACACGCTGAACACCACGGTGGTGATCGCACTCGTGGTGTACCTGGCCTGCCTGCAGATCAAGCGGACCAGCGCCAGGATCGGCCTGATCACCGCGGGTGTGGTCTTCATCGTCGCGATGGGCCTCAGCCGGGTCTACCTGGGCCATCACTGGATGACCGACGTGATCATCGGCTGGGTCATCGGGCTGGCCTGGGTGGGGATCGTGATCCTGGCCCACCGGCTCTTCCACGTGCTCCGGCACCGGGAACACGCCGGCGCCGCGCCGACCTTCGACCACCCCGCCCACCTTCATGACGGCACTACACAACCCGATACGAAGGACGCCGATACTCCGGGCACCGCGGGACGGTCCTCAGCATCCGGGTGATAGTTTTGACACATGCGCACTCTCGTTGTGGACCACCCGCTGGTCGCCCATAAGCTCACCGTTCTGCGGGACAAGAACACCCCGTCCCCGGTCTTCCGCCAGCTCACCGAGGAGCTTGTCACCCTCCTGGCGTACGAGGCCACGCGTGATGTCCGCACCGAACCGGTGACCATCGAGACGCCCGTCAGCACCACCGTCGGCACCGCCTTCACCAAGCCGACCCCGCTGGTGGTCCCGATCCTCCGGGCCGGGCTGGGCATGCTCGAGGGCATGACCAAGCTGGTCCCCACGGCCGAGGTCGGCTTCCTGGGCATGGCCCGCGACGAAGAGACCCTGGACATCATCACCTACGCCGAGCGCCTCCCCGAGGACCTCACGGACCGGCAGATCTTCGTCCTCGATCCCATGCTGGCCACCGGCGGGACCCTGCGCGAGGCCATCAAGTTCCTCTTCAAGCGCGGCGCCTCCGACGTCACCTGCATCTGCCTGCTTGCCGCCCCGGAGGGTCTGGCCAAGCTGGAGGAAGAGTTGTCAGAGGCGAACGTGACGATCGTGCTGGCCTCGATCGACGAGAAGCTCAACGAGAAGTCCTACATCGTGCCCGGCCTGGGCGACGCCGGAGACCGCCTGTACGGCATCGCCGGCTAGGAGCGGCGCCGCCGAGGCGCAACACGGAGGATCCCTTCCGCGCCGCCGCGGACCGCGCTAGCCTGTGCGGCATGGATTGGAAACTTGAACTCGTGTTTGTGCCGGTGTCCGATGTGGACCGGGCCAAGGATTTCTACGTCAACAAGGTGGGCTTCAACGCCGACTACGACGAACGGCCCATGGAGGGCCTCCGGTTCGTCCAGCTGACGCCACCGGGCTCCGGCTGCTCGATTGCGATCGGCGAGGGCCTCAACGACGCCCCGCCCGGTACCGCGCCCAGCCTGCAGCTTGTGGTCAGCGACATCCAGGCCGCGCACAAGCAACTCAAGGACAACGGCGTGGACGTCAGCGACGTCGACGTCCAGGACTGGGGGCACTTTGTCCACTTCGCCGACCCCGACGGCAACAAGTGGGCGGTGCAGTACATCCCCCACCGGCCCAACGGCTGATCCCGGTAGGCTCCGCGCGGCCGGCTGACCCGGGGTCATGCGGCAGGATGGAGGCATGAGCTCTCCATCCCGTTCCGGCACCACCACCCTGACCGCCCGCGCCGTCCTGTTCGATATGGACGGCACGCTGGTGGATTCCACCAGCATCGTGGAGCAGGTGTGGACCACGTTTGCGGCCCGCTACGGCCTGGACATCGGCGAGATCCTGCGCTCCTCCCATGGCGTCCAGGCCATGGACACCGTCCGCAGGTTTGCCCCGGCCGGCTCCGACATCCAGGCCCTCGCGGCCGAGCTCGGCCGGATGGAGCTGGCCGAGACCCGGGGCATTGTTCCGGTGCCCGGCGCGCCGGAGCTGCTGGCGAGCCTGCCGCCGGATGCCGTGGCGCTGGTGACGAGCGCGTCACGGGACCTGGCCGGGGTCCGGATGGCAGCCGCGGGGATCGGCGTCCCGGCCGTCTCGGTCACATCGGAGGACGTCATGCGGGGCAAGCCTCACCCTGAGGGATACCTCCGGGCGGCCTCCCTGCTGGGTGTCGCCCCGGCCGATGCGGTGGTGTTCGAGGACGCCCCGGCAGGCATTGCCGCGGGCATCGCCGCCGGCGTCCGGACCGTGGCCGTGGGGCCCAATGCCGGCGAACTGCCGGACGGTGTGCTGCACATTCCCGACTACTCCGGGGTGGCCGTGACCACCCACGTCACCGGCGCCGGCCTGCGCACCCTGTCCTTCACCTTCTAGCCCCCACCTTCTAGCCCCGCCGCCGCCCGGCCCGGACCCGACGGCGTCGCCCGCCTACCCGGCCAGCAGGTACACGCTGGTCCCGCCCACGGTCCGGGCGGTGAAGTTGTCCTGCACCCACGCGGCAATCTGGGCGGCATCGTTGGATCCGCTTTCGCCCTGCATCAGGCGCCCGGCGATGAAGTAGTGGATCTTGCCGTCGGCCACGTATTGCTGGAACTGCGCCAGGGTCGGTGCGGGGTCCGTGCCGTTGAACCCGCCCACGGCCATCACCGGGAGCTGCGTCGCCAGTTGGTAGCTGGCGGCGTTGTTGGATCCGACGACGGCGGCGGCCCAGGTGTAGGTCCCGGCATCTGTCTGCAGCGCGGCCACGAGCGCCGCCGACGGCGTGCTGGCCCCGAGCAGGCCGCCCATTCCGCCCGCCCCTTGTCCGCGGCCTGTCCCAGCGCCTGTGCCTGTGCCAGTGCCGTTCGCCGTCGTGGCACCGCCGAAGCCGCCTCCTGCCGCGCCGCCGAGGGCCGGCGGTATCCCGGCCCCGCCCCGTCCGGACACGGCCGGGCCTGCGCTGACAATCGAGCCGCTGTGGGCCGTGGCCTCGGTGGACAGCGAGTAGGCCAGCGGACCGGCGAGGGCCGCGGCGACGGCGAGCGCCGCCGTCGTCCGCGCCACCGTCCTGGACGCCATCATCCCCGTCCCCTTTACCCCCGGCGCCGCGGCGGCCAGGACCAGGCCGGCGGCGGCGAGCGCGCCCAGGAGCGTCACCCAGCGCAGCCACGGCATGTACGCCGCGGTGCGGACCAGCAGTTCGGCGGCCATGGCCCCGGCCGCCACGATCGCCACGGCGAGGACGGCGGCGGCCACGGGCTGGTTCCGCCGCTGCCAGAGCAGGACGCCGCCGAGCCCGGCGATCCCGGGCGCCAGCGCCACCATGTAGTACGGGTGGATGATCCCGGCCATGAAGCTGAACGTCAGCCCGGTGGCGGCAACCCAGGAACCCCAGACGATCACCGAGGCCCGTACCGGGTCGGTGCGCGGCGCGCGGCGGCCCAGCCAGAGCAGCCCCGCTCCGAGCAGCAGCACCGAGGGCAGCAGCCAGGCGATCTGGCCGCCGAACTCGGTGTTGAAGAGCCGGAACAGCCCGGGCGTGCCCCAGCCGTTGCTGCCGCCCACACTCCCGGTTTCATCCCCGTTCAGCCGGCCCAGGCCGTTGTAGCCCAGGGTCAGTTCCATGATGGAGTTGTTTTGCGAGCCGCCGATGTACGGGCGGTCCGCCGCGGGAATGAGTTCGACGGCGGCCAGCCACCAGCCGGCGGCGACGGCCATCGCCGCGCCCGCACCGAGCAGGTGAAGAATGCGCCTGCCCGCCGCTGCCGGCGCCGCGAGCAGGTAGGCCACGGCGAAGCCGGGGACAACCAGCAGGACCTGCAGCTGCTTGGTGAGGAACCCGAAGCCCAGCAGCACCCCGGCGAACAGCAGCCAGCGCACGCGCGCGTCCTGGATGGAGCGCAAGACGGCGTAGGCGGCCGCGGTCATCAATAACACCAGCAGGGCGTCGGGGTTGTTGAACCGGAACATCAGGACGGCCACCGGTGTCAGGGCCATGACCGCACCGGCGAGGAGCCCCGCGCGGTGGGCCAGGTCGGCGTCGGCCGTGGCGGGGGCCGCGGCCCGGCGGACGGCCAGATAGACCAGCCAGACCGTGCCGACCCCCATGAGCGCCTGCGGCACCAGGACGCTCCAGGAGCTCAGCCCGAAGATCCGCACCGACAGGCCCATCAACCACAGCGACGCCGGCGGCTTGTCCACGGTGATGGCGTTGGCGGCGTCGGAGGAGCCAAAGAACCAGGCCGCCCAATCCTGCGACCCGGCCTGGGCCGCCGCGGAGTAGAACGCGTTTGCCCAGCCGGAGGCGCCGAGGTTCCACAGGTACAGCACGGCCGTGGCCAGCAGCAGCCCCGCCAGTTCCAGCCGCTGCCGCAGGGCCCGGGCGCCAGAGACGGCGCGCGTGCCGCCGTCCGCCGGGGGCTCCAGGCGCCGACGGCGGTCCCGGGCTTGCGGCCGCGGCCGCCCCGGCGTGCGGGCCGGCGCCGTGTCGGGGCGGGGGCTCAGGGTGTCAGTCATGGCGGTCTACGCTCCCAGTTTGTAGATGGTGGCGTTGCCCACGGTCTGGCCCTGGTAGTTGGCCGCGACCCAGGTGGCGACCTCGGAGTTGCCTCCGCGGCCCCCGCCCATGCCGCCCATGCCGCCGGAAATGAAGTAGCCGATCTCGCCGCGGTCCACCATCGCCTGGAATTGTGCGAGCGTCGGGTAGGGGTCGCCGCCGTTCCAGCCGCCGAGCGCGATCACGCTGGTGCCGGTGGCGAGTTCCAGGCTCGCGGCCTGGGTGGCGCCGGAGACAATCGCGGACCACTTGGCGCCGGAGGACTTCAGCAGCGCGGTCAACTCCGGCGAGGACGTTTCCCCGCCGGGGCCACCGCCCATGCCGGCACTGCCCGCGCCGTCAGTGCCGGTTCCGTCACTGCCGGTCCTGCCTGCTGCCCCGAAGCCGCCGCCCATCGCGGACGCGGTGGGGCCCGACGTGGGGATCGAACCGGAATGCGGCTGGGCGACGGTCGCCAGTGTCCACGCGGTGCTTCCGAGCCCGCCGGCAAGCAGGCAGAGGATCACGACGCCGGCCGTGGCGGCCTTGCGGAACCGCGCCGGGAGAGCCGCCATGCCGTCCGCCCGCAGGAGCAGGAGCAGGGCCGCGGCGGCGAGGACGCCCAGGACCACCACGATCACCCGGAGCCCGGGAAGCCAGGACGGGTCGCGGCCCAAGAGCACGGCGGACCAGACTGAGGTGGCCAGCACCGTCACGGCCAGGACAACCCGGGCGGCCCAGTAGGTCCGGCCCCGCCACAGTTCCAGGGAACCGATGCCGGCCAGCGCCGCGATGGCGGGGGCCAGCGCCACGGCGTAGTACGGATGCACGGTGCCGCTCATGAAGCTGAAGATTCCGGCCGTGATGACCAGCCAGCCGCCCCACAGCAGGAGCGCCGCCCGGGTTTTCGAGGTCCTGGCTTCGCGCCGGGTGAACCACAGCCCGGCGGCCAGCAGGATCAGGGCCGCCGGCAGCAGCCAGGACACCTCGCCGCCGAAGCTCGTCCCGAACATCCGGGTGATCCCGGCCGCGCCGCCGAAGCCGACGTTTCCGGTGCCTCCCGGGCCGCCGGCGTTGCCTCCCAGGTTTCCTCCGGCGGGCATGCCCCCGCCTGACCCGGTGATCCGGCCCAGGCCGTTGTAGCCGAACGTGAGTTCCAGGAAGCTGTTGGTCTCCGACCCTGCCATGTACGGCCGGACCGAGGCCGGGGTCAGCTGGAACAGGACAACGTAGCTTCCGGCCACGACGGCGATCCCGGCGGCGGCGGCCAGCAGGTGCAGGAGCCGGCGGCCGAGGGTGGCGGGCGCCGCCCACAGGTAGGCCAGGGCCAGCCCGGGAACGATCAGGAAGCCCTGCAGCATCTTGCTCAGGAAGGCCAGGCCGATGACCGCGCCGGCCGCGGCGAGCCACTTCCAGCCGGCCTTCTCGATGGCGCGGGTGGTGAGGTAGGCCGCCAGTACCAGGCACAGGGTGAGCATCGCGTCCGGGTTGTTGAACCGGAACATGAGGGCGGCCACCGGGGTCAGTGCCAGGGCGCCGCCGGCGAGCAGGCCCGCGGCCGGCCCGGACACCCGCTTGATGGTCAGGTAGAGAAGCCCGACGGCGGCCACTCCCATGAGCGCCTGGGGAATGAGCATGCTCAGGGCCGAGAAACCAAAGATCCGTCCCGCGAGGGCGGGGATCCAGAGTGCGGCCGGGGGCTTGTCCACCGTGATGGCATTGCCGGCGTCGAGGGAGCCGAAGAGCAGCGCGGTCCAGTCCTTGGTCCCGGCCTGGATCGCCGCGGCATAGAACGAGTTGGCGTAGCCGGTGGCCTCCAGATTCCACAGGTACAACGCCGCGGTGACCACCAGGAGCAGCCCTGCCGAAGGCCGCACCCAGCGGGGCTGCGGTCCGAACAGCAGCCGGTCCCAGCGGCCTTGGGTGGCCGGCGCCGGGGACGCGGGCAGATGGGGGGCCGTCCCGCCGTCTCCGGGCACCGGGTGTGGCTGTTCCTCGGCGGCCGGCGGGCCGCCGGCCGGGGAACCGCCCTGGGCTCCGGCGGTGGGGCTGATGGTTGCCGTCATTTACTTGGCCTTTTCTGTGCGGGGGAGGGAAGGGTCGGGGGCGCCGGGCGCCGGAACGGCAGCGGCGGGCCTGTGGCGGAAAACCACCAGCCGGAAGAGCAGGAACTTGACGGCCGTGGCGGCCAGGTTGGCGGCGGTGACCGTGAGCAGTTCAAGCCAGCGGTCCGGTGCCGCTCCCGACGCGGCGTGAACGACGGCGAGTGCGCCCGAGGTCAGGGCCAGCCCGATGCCGAAGACCAGCAACCCCTCGAAATGGTGGCGAGCCGCCTGGCTGCTGCCCTGGATGCCGAACGTGAAGCGCCGGTTGGCCGCAGTGTTGGCCACGGCGGTGGTGAGCAACGCGAGGAAGTTTGCCAGCTGCGGGTCCATGAACCCGCGGCAGAGCAGGAAGATCGCCAGGTAGGCCAGGGTGGAGGCCACCCCGATGCTGCCGAAGCGGACGAGCTGTCCGAAGAGGCTTCCGCCGGGGCTTTGTTCCTGGGCCCGTGAGGCGGCCGGCAGCGGTCCGCGGGCGAGGGCCGCGCGCAGGTCGGGAACCGGGATCCGGCCCGAGACCAGGTCCCGACTCAACCGTGCCATGCCGCGCAAGTCCGCGAGGGCCGTCTGGACGATGTCCACGCTGGAATCCGGGTCGTCGGTCCAGTCCACTGGGACTTCGTGGACGCGCAGGCCGCACTTTTCTGCCAGGACCAGCAGCTCGGTGTCGAAGAACCAGGCGTTGTCCAGCGTGTGCGGAAGCAGTTGCCGGGCCACGTCCGCCCGGATCGCCTTGAAGCCGCACTGCGCGTCACTGAAGTGGGCGCCCATGAGGGCCTGGAGCAGGAAGTTGTAGCTGCGCGAGATGAATTCCCGTTTGGGTCCGCGGACCACGCGGGAGTTGCGGGTCAGCCGCGTCCCGATCGCCAGGTCGGAGTGCCCGGAAATGAGCGGGGCAAGGAGCGGGCCGAGGGCCGCCAGATCAGTGGAGAGATCCACATCCATGTACGCCAGGACCGGTGACGGCGAAGCCAGCCACACCTTGCGAAGCGCGTTTCCGCGGCCCTTTTCTGCCATATGGACCACCGTCACTTCGCGCAGCTCGCGGGCTACCCGTTCCGCGGCCTTGAGCGTTTCGTCGGTGCTGGCGTTGTCCGCCACGGTGATCCGGAAGGAATGCGGGAAGGCGCCGAGCAGGTACGCGTGGAGCCGGCGCAGGCAGGCCTCGAGGTCCCGTTCCTCGTTGAAGACCGGGATGGTGACGTCCAGCAGGGGCGTGCTGGCGCGCGTATCAATGGCCGTGCGCCGGCCGCCGGGGCCGGTCAGCGCCCCGGCGATCGGGCCCGGGACGGGTGCGCCGGCCAGCGCAAGCCCCGAGGGTGCCTCGGGGGCCGCCGGGCCGGCCGGCGTCGCCGTGGAGCGGGGCAGGGTTCCTGTGGCCTGGTCTGTGAATGTCATGGCTCAACTTTCCCGGCGGCCCATATGAAGGCTTTAGGGTCAAGCTGTGCGGGGGCTGTGGAAGTCTGGCCCGCCCGGGCCGGTCCCGCAGTGGAGACGCAAGGAGGCCCCGGATCCACGTGGGCTGGTTAGGGCCGGTTTAGTACCAGTTGTGTGCGTAGTGGAAGTTCAGGGCGCCGCAGGGGGAGCCGTAGCGCGACTTGACGTAGTTCAGACCCCAGTTGATCTGGGTCCGGTAGTTGGTCATGTAATCGGCGCCGGCGCTCGCCATCTTCGAGGCGGGCAGGGACTGGACCACGCCGTAGGCGCCGCTGCTGGCGTTCGTGGCGGTGGTCTTCCAGTCGGATTCCTTGGTCCACAGCTTGTGCAGGCACTGCATCTGGCCGGGTGCCCAGCCATAGCTTCCCAGCTGGGACGCGGCGTAGGCCTGCGCGCCGGCGGGGTCGTCGATTGCGACCGGTGCGGGTGCCGGTGCGGGGGCCGGAGCGGCTGCCGGTGCCGGAGCGGGAGCGGGAGCTGCCGCGGGAACCGGAGCGGGAGCGGGGGCTGCCGCGGGAACCGGAGCAGGTGCGGGGGCTGCCGCTGCTGCCGGCGCGGCAGCAGCTGGGGCAGGGATCAGCGCTTCGGCTGCCTTAACCTCCGAGATCTGGGGAGCCACGTTCTTTTCCGCTGGAGCGCCCGGCCCAGCCACCTGGACCCGCTCGAAGTTGAGCTTGGCCAGCGGGTCGGCGATCGTGGCCGCCTGGCTCGCAACATTCGCCGTGTGGGCGCCCGGCTCTGCCGCCTGGCTGGCGGCGCCGCCACCCAGCAGCAGTGCGCACGCGGCGGTGACGACGGCGGCACGGCGGCCGGTTACACCGAGCCCGGCGGCGAACCGCGACAGGGCGGATGCCTGCTTGACCGGTTCGGCGCGGTGGCGCGACTTGGCTGCGCCAACTGAGCGGGAATGCGAACCGCCGTCAGGGCGTGTTTGTACCTGGAATTCAGTCATGGTGGCCTCTCAACGCCGGCGGAGTTAGCTGTCGGGTTCGGATGAGGTCATCCGGCCGCACGGAACATCACGTGTCGGCTTCACCCCGAGGGCGCATGAAAGCAGAATGCCCGGGAACTCTGGGTCCCCCGCCTCTGCCTGGTCCAGCGGAATCCGGGAAGCGGCAGAGTTTGGCGTCCGTCCGGATATGCGGCACCGATGGCGGCGCACGCTAACGACGCTACAGGACCTGGCCGCTTAAGTCACATTTTGGTAACAGGAGTCACAGTGCCGGGGTGTCGGGTTGCGCCGGGTTCACGGGCCGGCCGGTCCGGGCCGTTTGCGCCGACGGCGGCCGTTCCGGTTAAGCCGGCGGCCGCGCGGCGGGCAGCCGCACGGCGAACTCCGTGCGGCCCGGCCGGGACGTGACCTCGACTGTTCCTCCGTGGGCCTCCACGATCGACTGGACAATGGACAGGCCCAACCCGCTGGTGCCCTCGGACGTCGGCGCGGCGGTCGCCGTGCCGTGACCTCCGCGGCTGCCGGAAACGGCGCCGGAGGACGAGCGTGCGGGAGCCCCGGACCCGACCCTCGCCGTCGCGACGGCAGAATCGGCGGGGACGGCTGCGGGGTTCGACGCCGGATTGGTGCGCGAGGCGTCGGCCCGGGCGAAACGGGCGAAGACCCGGCCGATAAATTCCGGGGCGATGCCGCTGCCGTTGTCTGTCACGGTGACCACGGCACTGCCGTCAGCCGAGCGCATAACGCCCGTGACCACCTTGGTCCCGGGTTCCGTGTGCTTGCGCGCATTGGACAGCAGGTTGGCGAGGACCTGGTGAAGCTGGGTCGCATCACCGCGCACCACCACGGGCTCGTCCGGAAGTTCCAGCTGCCAGATGCGGTCCGGGGCCATGACTTTCTCATCGCTGACCGTCTCGATGGCCAGCTGGGTGAGGTCGACGTCGGAGATTTTGAGCGGCTGCCCCTCGTCCAGGCGCGCCAGCAGCAGCAGGTCCTCCACGAGCGTGGTCATCCGCTCGGACTGGCTTTGCACACGGGCGAGGGACCTCTCGCCGTCGGGGGTGAAATGCTCGGTCATCCGCATCAGCTCCGTGTAGCCGCGGATGGCCGTCAGCGGGGTGCGGAGCTCGTGCGAGGCGTCGGCGACGAACTGCCGGACCTTCATCTCACTCTCCTGCCGCGCCTCGAGAGCGTTGGAGACGTTGTCCAGCATCTTGTTCAGCGCGTAGCCCACGCTGCCCACTTCCGTTCCGGGATGGGCAGCCGACGTCGGGACGCGGACCCCGAGCGCCACCTCGCCGGCGTCCAGCGGGAGACGGGAGACGTTGGTGGCGACCTCGGAGAGCTGTTCCAGCGGCTTCATGGTCCGCCGGATCAGGGCCGTGCCGGCGAGCCCGATCAGCACGAGCCCGCCTGCGGACACCACCACCATGGTCCAGACCAGGGAGGCCAAGGTGTTTTGTTTTTCAGCCAGCGGGAGTCCGGTCACAATCACGTCGCCGTACGGTGTACGCGCGGCCGTGAGCCGGTAGGCGCCGGCCGAAAGGCTGCGGTCCACGGACACGCCGCTCGGGGTCAGGGCCAGGAGAACCTTGTTGTCGGAGGGGGAGAGGCTCTTGACCGCGCCGTCCCCGGCCAGGAATCCGGCCCTGCTGACTTCGCCGTCGACTATCCGTGCGTTAAGCGTCCCGACGCCCTGTCCCCGGGCTTCGAGGGGGTCGGGGCGCCTGCCCGAATCGTCCGAGGAGGGCCGGCCGAACTCGCTCGAACGGTGGGAGGCCTGGTCCAGCTGGGTGTCGAGCTGCCGGGTGAGGAAGAGGTCCATGGAGGCGTAGCTGAACAAGCCCACAGCGCCGCAGATGGCCACGAGCAGCGCCATGGCGACCAGGACCAGCCGGGTGCGCAAATGCCACGTCGACGGGTTGCGCCAGTCGCGTCCGGGGACGCGGGTCATGCCGGAAAGTGAGGGCACGGATCAGTCCGCCGGTTTCAGGACGTACCCGGCTCCGCGCACCGTGTGGATCATGGGAGCGTGGTTGGCGTCGACCTTCTTGCGGAGGTAGGAAATGTACAGTTCCACGATGTTCGCCTGGCCGCCGAAGTCGTAGTCCCAGACACGGTCCAGGATCTGGGCCTTGCTGATGACCCGTTTCGGGTTTTCCATGAGGTAGCGCAGCAGCTCGAACTGCGTGGCGGTCAGGTGCATTTCCTCACCGGCCCGGGTGACTTCGCGGGTGTCGACGTTGAGCACGAGGTCTCCCACCACGAGTTCGGCGGTGTCCATCGCGGCCACTCCGGAGCGCTGGACCAGCCGGTGCAGGCGCAGCAGCACCTCTTCCATGCTGAACGGCTTGGTGACGTAGTCATCGCCGCCGGCCGCCAGTCCGGTGATGCGGTCCTGAACGGCATCCTTGGCGGTGAGGAACAGCGCCGGCACCTCAGGCGCGAACGCGCGGATCCTGTTCAGCAGTTCGACGCCGTCGAACCCGGGCAACATCACGTCCAGCACCAGCACGTCGGGGCGGAACTCCTTGGCGAGCCGGACGGCTCCGGGCCCGTCCTCGGCCACGGCCACGGACCAGCCGGCCATCCGCAGCCCCATGCTCATGAGCTCGGAGAGGCTGGGCTCGTCATCCACCACGAGGGCGCGGATGGGGGAGCCGTCCGGATGCGTGAGCTGGGGAAGGTTGTTGGTCATGGAGTGCGAAGTGGCCATGGGGACAACTCTCCGATCTGCCGGTTAGGCGGGGCTTTGGGGACCCTGTGCGGCACCTGTGAATCCCAGCCTAGCGAGCTGGATGCCGTTGCGGGATCGTACGGGCCGCAACGGCCATGTTCAATCCGCCCTTCCCGTCCGGCAACGTCACAGGCCGGGCTGTCGGCCCGCACAGCCCAAGCACAGGATCGCTCACCACGCTGGGGTGAACACCGATCCGCACCCTAAAGGAGAAATACCATGAGCGGTCAGCATCCCGGAGCCGGTTCCGGAGCAGCCCCCGAGTCAGCCCCTGTACCCGCCCCCACGCCCACCACCGGCGCGCCAGCGGCGCCCGCGCCCGTAACCACACCCCGTACTGCCTGGCAGTCCGGCGCCGGACACACCGACGGCGGAACAGTCCAAACCGGGCACGCCGATGCCGGACACGCTGACGCCGGACAGGCTGACGCCGGACGCACCGGCGGCGGGCACGCCGAGGCCGGGCGGCCGGAAGCAGGCGCTGCCGGGGGCTGGGGCGCGCTTCCGGTTTGGAAGGTTCCGGCATCGGAACCTGCCTGGGGCATGCCCCGGCAGGAACCTGTCCCCGCCGCAGCCACAGGCTGGGGCGCGCCGGGAACTTCCGCCAAGACGGCCTCGGCGGCGAAGCCCTGGACCCTCAAGCGGGGGCTCGCCGTCGCCGGCGCCGCCGCAGTCCTGGCCGTCGGCGCCGGGGCCGGCGTCTATGCCCTCACCTCAAGCGCAACGGCAGCCACCGGTGCGGCCGGCGGGGCGGCAGCCGGCGGACCCGGCGGCCAGGGTGTCGCCCCAGGCGTGCCAGGTTCAGCACAAGACGGTTCCGCGCAAGGTGGTTTCGCGGGCGGCGGCATGCCGGGGCAGGGCGGTCCCGGCCACTTCGCTGCCGGTGGCATGGGCAGCGGGCTTTCCGCGGCAGTGCACGCCGAATACGTGGTGCTGCAAGGAAGCGCATACACCACGATGGCCGAGCAGTTGGGCACAGTGAGCGAGGTCAGCTCGTCCTCCGTGACGGTCAAGAGCAGCGACGGTTTCACGCGCAGCTATGCGCTGGGCAGCGACGTGGTGGTGAGTAATCTGCAACAGCGGCGCCAGCAGGCCGGCGGCACGGGCACGCAGCTGAGCGTCGCGGACATCGTCGCGGGCGGGACGGTGCGGATCGTGGCGGCCAAGGACGGTTCCGGCTACACGGCGGCCTCCGTCATGCTGGTCGCGGCGACAGCCACCGGCCAGTCGAACTGAACCGCCGCGGCCGGCATCGCAACCGTGGCTGGCCGGCATGGAACCTGGGGTCCATTGTTACTTGCACGTTTACATTGTTACGTTGCACACTTCAATTGTGAACAAGAACTCAACAGCACCTGCAGCCGCAGCTTCCTGGATCAGCACACCCGCTGGTACCGAGATGCGCTGTTGTCGAATGCACGCCTAACTTTTACACCCCTAAAGGTTTCTAGGCATTCGCCCCCAAGCCCAGAGTCGGGCGCCCCTCCCCAATTTCATTGCGGGGAAAGAAGCATTCGAGCCGCGATGACGGCCATTCACATTGAGGTAAGCATTCCATGTCAGTTGCATCCGGATACGTCCACATCTCCGTCCGTAACGCCAGCAAGGCCGGCCAGGCCTCAGGGATCCGCCAGGGCTTTGGCGGGCGCTCCGCGTTCGCCCCCGCCGGATCCGCGGGCAGCTTCCCCGCCCCCGGATATGCAGCGCAGGGCTACAACCCTGACTCCTACGGCCAGCTCCGTGCCGTCCCCCCCGCCCCCGCCACGGCACCCACCCCGGTGATCGCCCCGGGTGCCGGCAGCCCGGTCCGTCCGGCCCCCAGCGACAACGTCGCCCGCGGCTTCGTGCTGTACATGGGCATCGACGAGGAAACCGCGGCTGCAGCCGGCACATCCATCGCCAAGCTTGCCCAGGAAATCCGGGCCTACGCACAGTCGCTCGTGGCCGGTGCCGAAAGCTATGCCGCCGTCGCCGTCGCGCCGGCCAGTGCCCCGGGTTCCGCCCTCGACGTCGTCCGCTCGACCTTCGGTGACCCCACCGCGGGGGCCCGCCAGCGCACCGAGACCGCCCGCCTGCAGCAGCCGCAGGATCCGCGGCCTTCCGGGGTGCTGATCGACCTCGCCCGCCGTGAGGTGCACCTCGACGGCGAATCCCTGAACCTCACGTTCAAGGAATTCGAACTCCTGAACTACCTCGTGGAGAACGGCACCCGCACCGTGGGCCGCGACGAGCTCCTCGAAGGCCTGTGGCGGAACGCCGAAGAGGTCCCGAACGAGCGGACCATCGACGTCCACATCCGCCGCCTGCGTTCCAAGCTCGGCCGCCTCGCCAACACCGTGCGCACCGTGCGCGGCCAGGGCTACCGGTTCTACGAGCACCCCGAGGTGGTTGTCTGGGCCGCTCCGGAATACTCGATCTAGCTTCCAGCCCACGCAAAGCGCCCGTTCCCTGCCCAGGGAGCGGGCGCTTTCGCGTTTCCGGAAGCTTCAGTGGCTTTCCGCCGGCAGCCACATTCCCCGACGGGCGCATTGGGTGGGCTGGCTGACGGGCCTCTGCCGCCGCTGCTGGTGGGTCGCGGTTAGACTCTGTTGCCTTTTGGGGGTCCGGCGTAGTCTCGGACCGTTGAGCCGACTATTGGGAGGAAGACATGTCTGTTGCACGGATTACTACCCTGAGCGCGAACTCCAAGACCTCGTTCGATGCCGCCATCAAGGAGGGCATCGACCGGGCCAATAAGACCCTTCGCAATGTCACGGGGGCATGGGTGAAGGAACAGAAGGTCGAAATCAGCGACGGTGCCGTCGTTGCCTGGCACGTCGTGCTGGAAGTGACCTTTGTCCTTGAAGACTGAACGGACGCTGGTGGGATGCGCGCCCGTGGGCCAGCCGCCGCACTAGGATTGGGGCATGAGCGCGCATCACATCAAACGGCTGGTGATCATGCGGCACGCCAAGTCCGATTGGCCCGGCGGGGTTGCCGACCACGAAAGGCCGCTCGAAGAACGCGGCCACAAGGACGCCCCAGTCGCCGGAAAGTGGCTGCTCAAGCACGGCGTGGTCCCTGATTTCATCCTCTGCTCCAGCGCTTTGCGGACCCGCCAGACCTGCACGTGGGTGTGCCACGCCCTCGGAGACAAGGCGCCGACGCCCAAGCTCGAGGATGGGCTGTACGCCGCCTCCGCCTTGCGCATGCTGGCCGTCATCAACCACGTCCCTGACACCGTCACCACCCTCATGGTGATTTCCCACATGCCCGGGGTGCAGGACCTTGCGATGCATCTGGCGTCGCGCGACTCCGACCACGATGCCTACATGGACGCCGCCACGCGCTATCCGACCAGCGGGCTGACCGTCCTGGAAACGGAAAAGTCCTGGGCCGAACTGGACGGGCAGGACGCCAAGCTGACCCACTTCAAGGTCCCCCGCGCCAAATAGCCGCAGGTCCGCCCGGCGAGGGCTGCGGAATCCATAGCAACCTGCGCCGATCTGCGGTTTACTGATGCTGTTTAGTCATGTGGTTTTTTCCAGTGGTTTTGGGGCATCTGTTGCAACCCGGAGAAAAGGTGATCAACGTGGATTCAGGGCAGCTCATAGGAATTATTGTCGGCATCGTCGTGGTGCTCGCGATCGTAGCGGTGGCGGTCATGGTCAGCCGCAAACGCAAGGTGGCGGCGGACCGGAACCGTGCGGCCGAGATGCGTGAACAGGCCAAGGCCGACGAATTCGCTGCGCGGGAACGCGACGCCAAGGCGGCCCGTGCCGAGGCCGACGCGCAGGAGGCTGACCTCGAGGCCGAGCGGTTGCGGCAGGAAGCCCGCAAGCGCCAGGAAGAGGCCGAAAGCGTCCGCTCCGGCGCGCAGGAGCAACTGCGCAAAGCCGACGAAGTGGACCCTGACGTAGTCACATCTGAACGCGGCGGCGAAAGCGGGCAGATGCCGTCCCGCGGGGATTTGCGCGCCGAGAGGGCCGCCGCCGAGCCCGCAACGGGCAGCCACGTCCCCGGCCAGCAAACGTCCGGCCAGCAAGTGTCTTCCGGCGAACAAGCGTCCGGCGAGCCAGCGTCCGGCCAGCAAGTGTCAGCCGACCAGCGCAGCGGCGAGGACGTAACCCGGACCGACACGGCCCCGGGCCCGGATGCCACCCCGCGGGAAGACAAGCCTCGAAACCTCTGAGCTGAACTCCTGAACTGGCCCAGGCGGAAAATCCTGTGCTGAACGTTTCGCCGGGTGGTGATGCGCGGGACTCAGCGGCGGGCCGAGGCCCGGGCGGGTGATTTGGGGGCAGGCGACTTGGCCGGTGTCTTCGCTGCCGGCTTGAGCGGTGTCTTCGCCGGTGACTTGGCCGCGGGCCGGGCAGTGGACCGCGGAGAAGCCGCGCGCGGAGCCGCCGGACGCGCGGCGGTTCCTCTCGGCGTCGGCCGCGGTGTGGAAGGCCTCGGATTCGCAGACCTGGCCCCCGCTCCCCGCGCGGCGGGCGACGGGCGGCGTCGCGGAGCACGGCCCGGGGAACGCCGGCCGTGGCTCCTGCCGGGCAGGACGGTGCCGGCAAACAGCAACAGTAAGGTGACGGCTCCGGCGGCCACGGCCAGATAGAAGTACAAATCCGGATGCTCAGAATCGACGCGCGTGGACAGGGCGTCGGGATCGGGGTTGAAGGCCAGCCCCCACTGACGTAGGAAAGCGACCCCGAACGCGATGAAGAGGATGCTGCCGACCCCGCTCGCGGCCAAAGTCTTGTGCCGGCGCCGGACCACCACCTCCGCCACGCAGGCCACATATGCCGTCGCGGCAGCCCCGACGAACCACACCAGCACCCACTCTTGCAGGGTGATTCCGGTCAGGACCAGAAGTGCCAGGGCAGTGAGAAACGCTCCGATGGCGACTTTCCCGTTGGTACCCATGTGACGCATGTGAACAATCATGCCTGAGCTGGCGGCTGCTTCACGACGTAGCCGCGCATGGAGGCCATGATTGCGGCCACACTCTGCTCCCTGGTGCGCTCCGGGTTGTACGTCTGGCGGTCCAGTCCGACCACGAAGCAGGCCCCAAAGATTGCCGTTTCCAGGCTGCCCCGGGAAACGGCGGAATCCACGGGGTAGACGGCGGCGACGCCGTCGATGGCAGAGCCGATCACCGCGAGCAGGCGCCCGCGGAGCTCGGCGAAGGTGTCCTGCCATTCGCTGGGGGTGCGCCAGCTCTCGCTGACCCAAAGCCGGGCGAAGGACGGGTATTCGGCCATGAAGTCCATGGCCTGGCCGATCATTTCCTCCATGGCGGCGAGGGGGTCGGCGGAGCCGTCGCGGACACTCAGCAGCCGCGCCAGCAGGATGTCCACGCCGTGGCGCAGCAGCTGGGCGATCAGGTCCGACTTGCTGCCAAAGTTGTAATACACCGTGCCTTTGGACACCCCGGCGGCCGTGGCGATCTCGTCCACCGTCACGCCCGCCGCGCCGCGCTCCCCGATCAGTTCCATGGACGCCTCGAACAGTTTCTGTTTAGTGGCGTTCGTGCGGGCCGGACGGAGCTTTTTCCCGGCGTCCACTGTGCTCATACGGCGATCTCCGGTTTTAGGGACTTCAGGGTCCAGAACTTGTGCTTGTGAACGGCCAGCGTGGAAAGCGCCGCCCCGAGCACAGTGTACCCAAGGAGGCCAACCACCGTGGGCACGATCAAGGAAAGGTCCGCGCCGTAGATCAGGTGCCGCATGCCGGCCACCACATAACCCATAGGCAGTGCCTCGTGGACAAAGTGCAGCGGCTGCGGGGTGGTTTGCCACGGGAAGGTTCCGCCGGAGGAAACCAGCTGCAGGACCAGCAGGATAAGCACCACGAATTTCCCGGGAGTTCCCAGCAGGGCCACGACGCCCTGGATGATGGCACTGAAGGCCATGGCGGCCGCCAACATGAACAACCACATCAGCACCGGGTGGGCGGGCTTGAGGCCCAGGCCCAGGTCCACCACGAGGGTGAGCAGCGTGGCCTGGATGACTGAAACGGCAAAGAACGGCAGCCAGCCGCCGACGGCGATCTTCCATGACGGGGCGTTGGACGCCAGTGCGCGTTGGGTGATGGGCCGCATGGCCTGGACCAGCATGAATACGCCAATCCACAGGGCCAGGGTTAGGAAGAATGGCGCCAGGCCGGCACCGTACGACGCTGCCTTGGCCTGAGAGACGTCGCTGACGGCGACAGGGTCCGCGATCACCTTGGACAGGCTGTTCTTCTGGGCGTCATCGGGATTGGGGATCTTCCCGGCTCCCTTGTCCAGCTCCGAGGCCAGGGTGGCGGCGCCGTCGGAGGCCGTGCGGGCGCCGTCTTCCAGCTGGGCCGCCCCGTCGTCGAGCTGCCGGGCGCCATCTGCGAGCCTGGCAGTGCCGTCAACGGCGCTCTGCTCGCCCGCGGCCAGCGCGGCCGAGCCAGCTGAGAGCTGGTTGGCGCCGGCTGAAGCCTTTGAGATGGCATCAGTCAGAGCCGGCGTTGCTCCCGCAAGTTTGGCCGCCCCGGAACTTACGGCGGCGGACCCGTCGGCAAGCTGCTGGATCTGGGCTGCATCCGTTTGGATTCTGGACTTCGCATCGGCCACTGGGCTTGAGGCTGCGGCGGTATCGAAATCGGCCAGGATTTTGCCGGCCTGGTCGGGGGTGATGATCCCGGCGGCAATCAGACGGCTGTTGGATTGGACCACACGGTCCCGGAGGCCCTTGTCAGCAGCGCTGAGTTGCCCGACGACGTCCTGGACTTTCGTGTTCAGTGCCGCGTTTCCCGCCGCGACCTGCGCGGCGCCGTCCGCAAGTTTCTGCGAGTCGGCAGGGAGTGTGGCCGTCCTGTCCTTCAGCTGCGTCAGGCCGGCGCTGAGCTGGCCGGCGCCGGAATTGAGCTGGTTGGCGCCATCGCGCAGCTTCATTTGACCGGCGGCGAGTTCGGCGACTCCGCCGTTCAGCTGGCTCGTTCCGGCATGCAAACTGACTGCCCCGTCCCGGAGCCTGGCAATGCCGTCGGAGAGTTTTCCGGCCCCATCGGCGGCCTGGACTATCTGAGTATGGATTGTGCCGAAGCCCGTCAGGAGCTGGTTCGCAGTCTCCTCGCCCACCTCCTTGGCAACCGTCGAATGCACGGCAGCGGTCAGCTTGTCCACGATGTTGCTGAGGACGTAGTTGTTGGCATCGTTGGTGGTGACATTCAGCATGGCTTGGTTCGCGGCGTCAAAGCTGCCCGGGGAGACCAGGTTGGCCGAGAAGTCCTTGGGAATTTTGAGCGCGAACGCGTACTTGCCGCTGCTTACGCCCTGGTCCGCTTCCGCGGCGGTGGTGACTTTCTGCCAGTTGAAGACGTGGCCGTCCACGAGGCTGTCGGCGACCTTTTTCCCGGCCTCGAGCCGGGTCCCGTTGCTGGCGGACGCGCCGGTGTCCTCGACTACCAAGGCGGCGTCGATCTGGTCCAGGTTCCCGTACGGATCCCAGTTGGCGTAGAGGTACACCGCGCCGTACAGCAAAGGCACCATGGTCAGCGCCAGGATGGTCAGTTTGGGCAGGAGCCCGCCAGTCATGCGCTTGAGCTCGGAGCGGGCCAGCCGCAGAACAGTCACTTTAAGGCCTCGGTTTCGAGAAGGATGGGTTCAGGGTTCCGGTGTTTCGCGGGATGGCCTTCTGTCTCCTGCGCATCAGGCTGGGCGGAGTCCGCGGATGCGTCAACGATGGAACCCGTTGCGGCGGCAGCTTTAACGGCGTTCCCGATTGCGGCGGACGGCCCGGTCCAGCCGTCCGGCAGTGCCGCGACGGTGACGACGACGGCGAGCGGCCGGCCGCCGTCGTGCGCCAGGTCTTCCAGCCTGGGAAGCCAGTCCGCGGGATCTGCGCTGTGCCTGTCCGGAGAATCGACCACCAGCAGATCTGTACTGGGGTTGGCCAGGGCAAGGGCGGTGAGCAGTTCGACGCGTCGCCGGGCCGGAATCTGTTCGGTCCAGAGGCCGGCAATGTCCTCGAAGCGGTTGACCTTGAGCCAGGGTTTGCTCAGCAGAGCACCCCGATAGCGCCGGGGGATGAGCGCGAGGTCCTCGGTGACGAGGTCGCCCACGCTGAGATGCTGTTCGGGCTCGTTGACACCGGGGGAGTCCACCAGTGCACTGGCCAACCGGAGGCGCTTAATCCTGGAATTTCCGTCCCAGCTGAGCACCCCCCCGGAGGGCTTCATCCGGCCGCTGAGTGTGAGGGCCAGGGCTGTTCGCTGGTCCTGGCCGTCGCCTTCAACCAAGAGCAGCTCCCCGGCACGTACCTCAAGGGACGTGGGTGGGAGCAGGTCATTCCGGCGCCCGTTCACACGGAGCTGTTGCACGGAGAGCATGTAAGCCTTTCGCAGGGTCTAGTCTGCTTCAAGGCTAACCGAACTGACCGGTCAGTTCAAATAGAAATAGTCGCTTGTGATCAACGGGTCACAGGCCATAGCTTTCCAGCAGGCGGAGCCAGACTTCGCTGATGGTCGGATAGGAGGGCACGGCGTGCCACAGCCGGTCCAGCGGGACTTCCCCCACCACGGCAATGGTGGCTGCGTGCAGGAGTTCAGCGACATCCGGGCCGGCGAACGTGGCGCCCAGCAGCACCTTTCGGTCCTCGTCGATGACCAGCTGCGCCCACCCTTCGTAGTGTTCGGCATGCAGGGAGGAGCCGGCCACCTGGATGGGGAGTTCCACGGCGGAGGCCCGGAAGCCGTCCTGCTCCGCCTGCGCCATGGTCCGGCCGACGTTCGCCAGTTCCGGATCGGTAAACACCACGTTCGGCACAGCGTGCTCGGAGGCCGTCTGGGCAAAGCGGCTCCACGGTGCCGGCTCGCCGCGGAGTTCGCCCTTGGCCCGGGCGGCAATGGCGTCTCCGGTGGCCCGGGCACCGTACTTGCCCTGGTGCGTCAGCATGGCCCGTCCGGCGGCGTCGCCGGCTGCGTAAAGCCAGGGGTTGCCGGACACATCGTTCTCGGTGGCGTGGTGGACTAGTCCGGTGGAATCGGTGGTGAGCCGCAGGGTCCCGCCCTCGGGTGCCGGGAGGCCGACGCTGTCCAGGCCGAGTCCCTCAAGGGCGGGGTGCCGGCCGGTGGAGACGAGCAGCTTGTCCGCCGTGATCGTGGCGCCATGGGCCGTGCCGTTAGCGGGACCGGCGCTCGGGCCGTCCGTGGGGCCGCCCGTGGGGCCGCACTTGGGGCCGCCGTCGAGCATTACGGTAAGGGAGCCGTCGTCGTTCTCATGCACGCTCCGCGTACCGGTGTGCAGGCGCAGGTCCACGCCATCGGCGCGCAGGCCGGCAGCGACCAGGTCTGCGGCCTGTTCCGGGAAAACGCCCAGGAGCCCGCCGCGGGCCACGAGCGTCACGGACGAACCAAGCCGGGCATAGGCCTGGGCGAGTTCGACGCCGGCAACGCCGCCGCCGAGGACCGCAAGCCGCGCGGGAACCGCGCGGGCTGAGGTCGCCTCCCTGGTGGTCCAGTACTCGACGTCGTGAAGCCCCTCGACCGGCGGCTGGTTCGGGGCGGAGCCCGTGGCGACCACCACGGCGTGCCGGGCCGTGAGTGCGTAGCTGTTGCCGTCCAGCCCGGCCACCTCGACGTGCCGCGGGGCGGTGATCCAGCCGTGGCCGCGGATCAGTTCGATGCCTGTCTCCTCCACCCACTTGACCTGGCTGTCGTCCTGCCAGTTCGAGGTGAAGTAATCCCGGCGCTTCAGCACGGCTGCCGGATCCAGGGTGCGGGTGACCGCTTCCTGGGCGCCGGGGACCGTCTGCGCGCCATGCAGCGCAGTGCCCGGCCGCAGGAGCGCCTTCGAAGGCATGCAGGCCCAGTACGAGCACTCGCCGCCGACCAGCTCCGCCTCGATGAGCACTGCTGTCAGGCCGCCGCGGACCACACGGTCCGCCACATTCTCGCCCACGGCCCCGGCGCCGATCACAATGACATCGAATTCCCGCTCAATCTGTGCCGTCATGGCACCAGCCTACGCCGGGGCCATGGCCGCATCCGGGGGAGCTCCGGGCGCCGGCGATGCGGGCTTCCGGCGTAATGTGCCGGGCCGAACCCTTTGCAGGACGGGGGACGGTCGATACTGTTGGGACCATACTTGGGGGAGGAGGCGGCCATGGCCGCACGCAACATGACAACAGGCCCGGCCATACCGCTGGCAAGATTCAGCGCCCAGGCCCGGCTCCGGGCGCTCCAGTCGGACATCCTGGAGCTGATCCTGGAACGCGACCTGGTTCCCGGCGACCCGCTGCCGACCGAAAACGAGCTGACGGCGGCACTTGGCGTCGGCCGCAACACCCTGCGGGAGTCCTTGAAGGCGCTCCAGGCGCTGGGCGTCATTGAGATCCGCCACGGATTCGGCATGTTCGTGGCGCCGAGCAATTTCGAGGCCCTGACCGATGGGCTCACCTTCCGCGCCCGGCTGTCGCTGCGCCATCAGGGCGAGGAAGCCCTGCAGCTCGTGGAGGTCCGGCAAGCACTCGAATCCGGCCTGGTCGGCGCCGCCATGGACCGGATCAGCGCAGAACAGCTGGCCGCCGTGGAGGAGTCCGTGAACCGCATGGAAGCGCTGGCCGACGCGGGGGAGCCCTTCATCGAGGCCGACGCGGAGTTCCACCGCAGGCTTTTCGAGCCGCTGAACAACGACCTGCTGATCAGCCTGATGGACGTTTTCTGGAAGGTCTACCGCCGGATCCACCTCGAACTCGGCGGACCGTACGCCGTCGACCTGCAGGCAACGGCCGCAGTGCACCGGGGGATCTATGAGGCGGTCGCAACGGCGGACAAGGCCCTCGCCTCCGAGCGGCTCAGCACGCATTTCGACGACATCCGCACCATCATCGTCCGGACCACGGCCTGAGCCCTGCGGCCGGGCCGCTCCGGCCCAACGGCTGCCGCCGGCGCCCAGCCCGGCGCCTAAGGCAGCCGGCCCGGCGCCCTGGCGCCTAGGGCAGTAGGCGGTTAAAGCAAAAGATCCGCCCCGGCGAACCGGGGCGGATCTTCAACTGTGCGCCCAAAGGGATTCGAACCCCTGACCTTCTGTTCCGTAGACAGACGCTCTATCCAGCTGAGCTATGGGCGCATTCTTGGCTCTTGGAGAACTTCTCTCTCCCCGAACCTCGAATTACTTTACGCGAGCCCGGGCCCAGTTACAAATCGAAACGGGTGTAATCTAGCCGACTAGACCGGTCTACGTGACCTTAGTCACAAAAAGGAGGGATGATGGCCGGCCAGTTCCTTGAATTTCCGCGGTTTTTGAATTGCTCCGCCCCGGTCATCCCACGTCCGGGCCCGAAATGGGCCCCCTGCCGAGCCCTAGCATTTAGGACACACCACTGAACCCGAGGAAGGGAACCGTAATGGGAGATCTGGCGCGACTGCCGTTGCTTGAAAAAGCACCCACCACACATGCCGGTCTACTGGCATGGGTAGAAGAGGTAGCTCAACTGACCCAGCCGGACCGGATCTACTGGGTTGACGGGTCGGAAGCGGAAAACACCCGGCTGACCGACGAGCTCGTTGCCGCCGGCACCCTGACCCGCCTCAACGAGGACCTCTTCCCCAAGTCGTTCGCGGCCTTCTCCGACCCCGCCGACGTGGCCCGGGTCGAAGAGCAGACCTTCATCTGCTCCGAGAACGAGCACGACGCAGGCTTCACCAATAACTGGATGGCCCCGGCGCAGATGAAGGAAAAGCTGCGCGGCCTGTTCGCCGGCTCCATGCGTGGCCGGACCATGTACGTGATCCCCTTCGTGATGGGCCACCTCGACGCCGAGGACCCCAAGTTCGGCGTCGAGATCACCGACAGCGCCTACGTTGTCGCCTCCATGCGGATCATGGCCACCATCGGCACCGAGGTCTTGGACAAGATCACCGCGACCAACGCGTTCTTTGTCCCCGCCCTGCACTCCCTGGGCGCCCCGCTGGCCCCCGGCCAGGCCGATGTCCCGTGGCCCTGCAACCCGGACAAGTGGATTGTCCACTTCCCGGAGGAGCGCTCCATCTGGTCCTTCGGGTCGGGCTACGGCGGCAACGCCCTGCTCGGCAAGAAGTGCTACGCCCTGCGCATCGCCTCGGTGATGGCACGGGACGAAGGCTGGCTTGCCGAGCACATGCTCATCCTCAAGCTGACCTCGCCGGAGCAGAAGAACTACTACATCTCCGCCGCCTTCCCGTCGGCCTGCGGCAAGACCAACCTCGCCCTGCTGGATCCGACCATCGAGGGCTGGAAGGTCGAAACCCTCGGGGACGACATCACCTGGATGCGGTTCGGCAAGGAAGGCGAGCTCCGCGCCGTCAACCCCGAGGCCGGCCTGTTCGGCGTGGCTCCGGGCACCGGCTGGGGCACCAACCCCAACGCGATGCGCGCCATCGCCAAGGGCCACAGCATCTTCACCAACGTCGCCCTGACGGACGACGGCGGTGTGTGGTGGGAGGGCATGACCGACGAGGTGCCCGCGCACCTGACCGACTGGCAGGGCAACTCCTGGACCCCGGATTCGGACAAGCCCGCCGCCCACCCGAACTCCCGCTTCTGCACGCCGATCGACCAGATCGACATGCTGGCCGAGGAGTACTACAACCCGAACGGCGTGGAGCTTTCCGCGATCCTGTTCGGCGGCCGCCGCAAGACCACCATCCCGCTGGTCACCGAGGCGCGCAGCTGGTCCAACGGCATCTTCATGGGCTCCACCCTGTCCTCGGAGACCACCGCCGCGGCAGCCGGTGCCGTGGGCGTTGTCCGCCGGGATCCGATGGCCATGCTGCCCTTCATCGGCTACGACGCAGGCGATTACCTGAACCACTGGGTCAACCTGTCCGCGAAAGCTAACCCGGAGCGGCTGCCCAAGATCTTCCTGGTCAACTGGTTCCGCCGCAATTCCGAGGGCGGATTCGCCTGGCCCGGATTCGGTGACAACGCCCGGGTCCTGAAGTGGGCCATCGAACGCCTCGAGGGCAAGGCCGACGCCGTGGAGACCCCCATCGGGTTCGTCCCCACCGCTGACGCGATCGACCTCAAGGGCCTGGACATGACCCCGGCCCAGGTTGAAGAGGCCGTCCGCGTCGACCCCGCGGAGTGGACCACCGAGCTGGCCTCGATCGAGGAGTGGTTCGCCAACTTCGGCAGCTCGCTGCCCGAGGCGCTGCGCGCCGAACTCGCAGGGCTGAAGGAGCGCATGGCTGCCGAGCAGTAGCAGCCGGCACAACAGCACCTATAACAGTGCAATAGCGACGGCGGCCCCGCATCTTCCCGGAAGATGCGTCCATCAGCCGGGCCGGCCGCCGATTGGAGCGTGCGCTGGGGGCATTCCGGGCGGGTGCGGCCGCGCCCCCGACCTGCTCGCGGTAAGCGAGATTCAGGAGTTCCTCATGCTTGTCAACGACGACATCGATGCTTTGTCCAGCGCTGTCAGCGGCCCGGTCGCGTTGCCGGACAGCCCCGAATTCGCGGAGGAGACGTTCGCCTTCAACGTCGCAACAGTGCACCGGCCCGACGTCGTTCTGGGGGCCGCAGATGCCCGGGACGTCGTGGCCGCGGTTAAATGGGCGGCCGAGCGCAGGCTTCCCGTGTCCGTCCAGTCCACCGGTCACGGCGCCGAATCGGCGATCGATGGCGGCCTGCTCATCAACACGCGCAGGCTGCAGGACCTGCAGATCGATCCGGATGAACGCACCGCACGCGTCGGCGCCGGGGTGAAGTGGCGCACCCTCCTGGAGGCCAGCGTGCCGCACGGGCTCGTCGGATTGCACGGTTCCAGCACCGACGTCGGCGTCGTCGGCTACACGCTCGGCGGCGGGCTGCCCGTGCTCGGCCGCGCGCACGGCTTCGCGGCGGACCATGTCCGCAGCATGGAGATTGTCACGGCCGACGGCGCGCTGCGGCGGATCGACGCCGACGCCGAGGCCGAGCTGTTTGCACTGATGCGCGGCGGCAAGGGCAACCTGGGGATCGTGACCGCCCTCGAGTTCAGTCTCTTTCCGTTCAGTGACTTCTACGGCGGCGGCATCATCTATCCCGGGGCAGATGCGGCCACCGTCCTGGCTGCCTTCCGCCACTGGCTGCCCACGCTGCCCGAAGATGCCTCACCCTCGATCTCGCTGCTGCGGCTTCCGGATATGGACTTCGTTCCCGAGCCGCTGCGGAACCAGTTCGTCGTGCACCTGCGCTTTGCCTTCCTGGGCAAGCGCGAGGCCGGCGACGCGCTGCTGGCCCCGATGCGGGCGGTCTCCACCCCGTTGATGGACACGGCCGGGCCCATGAGCTACCTCGACGTTGACCAGATCCACATGGACCCGGCGGACCCGCTGCCCTTCATGGACGGCGGCGCGCTCCTGAAGGATTTCGGCGACGATGCCGTGGCTGACCTGCTCGAGCTCACCGGGGACGGTTCGGACTGCCCGCTGCTGCTGGTGGAGGTCCGGCCGCTCGGTGGCGCGCTGGCGCGGACTGCTGCAGTGCCGGATGCGTTGCCGGACGCCGTGTCGGGGCGGGACGCGGCCTTCCTGCTGTTCCTCGTCGGGTTCAAGATACCGCCCCTTGCCGAGGCCGTATCGGCCTCCATCAGCGGGATCCTGGCCGCGATGGCTCCCCACTCCACCGGGTACACGCTGGTCAATTTCCATGGCGAGCCGGGCGACGAGGAGGACCGGGCCCGGGCGTGGTCTCCTGAGGTATATGAGCGGATGCGGTCCGCGAAGTCCACGTACGACCCCGGCAACCTCCTGCGCTTCGGCCACGCGATCACCGGGGTGCCGGCGGCGGGCTGAGCCTGGACAGGCCTGGCCAGGTTAACCACGACGGCGGCCCGGCACCTTTATTGCGAAAGATGCCGGGCCGCCGTCGAACTCTCATCGATCGCTCCGAAAACGCCCTTTTGACCCCTCAAAAGGGCCGTTGCGGAGCAGCCGATGAGTGCTTTAGCTGGCGAGCCAGATGTCCGGGCCGAAGACCTCGTAGTGGATCTTCGTGGCCGGGATGCCGGCGTTGATGGCCTCGTTGCGGATGTTCTTCATGAACGGCAGCGGGCCACACAGGTAGAGCGAGGCGTTGGCCGGGAGGTCCACCTCGCGCAGGGACATGAAGCCCGCGTTGGAACCGGCTTCGGGCTGCTCGAGCCAGAGCTGCAGGTCGGCGCCGTCCAGGCGTTCGACGTCGTCCGTCATCTGGGAGCGCAGCGCCCAGCTGTCCAGGGTGCTTTCGGCGTGCAGGACCAGGACCTGGCGGTCCGAGCCGGACTCGGCCAGGGAGCGCAGAATGGACGCCGTGGGCGTGCAGCCGATGCCGGCCGAGGCCAGGACCACGGGGCCGTCGCCCGCCGCGAGTGTGATTTCGCCGTAGGGGTTGGAGATTTCGATGACGTCGCCCACGGCCACGTTGTTGTGCAGCACGGGGGAGACCTCGCCGCCGTCGTCGAGCTTGGTGGTGAAGCTGCGGCTGGTGCCGGCGTCACCGGAGAGGGAGTACTGGCGGACCTGGCGGAGCCCGTCCGGAAGCGTGACCTTGACGCTGACGTACTGGCCCGGCAGCGCCGCGGTGATGGGGGTGTCGTCGGCCGGTTCCAGGGTGAAGGTCATGGAACCGGTGCCGGCCGGGGTCTTGGCGGCAACCTTCCAGGGGGTCCACATCTTGGCGTTGGCCTGTGCGGCGTAGAGGCCCTTCTCGAGCTTGATGAGGGCGTCCGCCATGAGCCAGTAGACCTCGGTCCAGGCTTCGGCGATTTCCGGGGTGATGACCTCGGCCAGGTCCTCGGCGATGGCGGCGAAGAGGTGCTCGTAGACCACCTGGTACTGCGGTTCGGTGATGCCGAGGGAAGCGTGGCGGTGCGCGATCCGGGACAGCACGGTCTCCGGCAGGGTGTCCGGGTTGTTCACCAGGTGGCTGGCGAAGGCGGCGATGCTTCCGGCCAGGGCCTGCTGCTGATTGCCCGAGCGCTGGTTGGAGCGGCTGAACAGGCCGTCCAGCAGTTCGGGGTGGGCGGCGAAGAGGCGGGCGTAGAACTTGGGGGTGATGGCCCCGATCCGGGAACCGACCAGCGGCAGGGTGGCCTCGATGACGGGGAAGGACTTGTCCGAGAGCATGTTGACTCCTGAGGTAGTGGCCCGGCTTCTTCCGTCGGGCCCGCGACGATACTTGCATTTCAAATACGAATATCTATGCCTCAGTTCTACACTGCGTAGAAATCTATTCCAAATCGACGGGCTTCCGGGCGTGGCGGCGGCGGGCGCAGGCGGGTGTCAGTGGCAAGTGTCGCTGCCGGACAAGGAACCGGTAGTGCCCACGTTCGTCAACGTCATGCCGGGAAGGGGGAGGAACTGCCAGGAGTAGGACGTCGCGTTCAGGGTCAATTTGAGCGGCCCGAAGGCGCTTCGGCCACGGGCCACCATTGCGGTCAGGAGGGGGGGTCGGTGTTGGCCGACAACGCCTGGAGATCCGCCCCGCCGGCGCCCGCGGTAAAGGACCGGATCCCGGTCGGGGGAGAGCGCCGCCGCCGGCCCCCATGAACTCGGCAAGGGTGGCGTTCTGGTACTGAAGGTCCCCAAGGGCGATGAACCTGTCGGGCGACTGGGCCGCGACCACCGCGGCCACGTCGCCATGGCGGCACGCCGAGGTGGTGACAACTGAGCCGGGGGCACAGGCGATGTCGCCGACAGCCAGCACGGTCGCAGTCCCGCCGGCACCGGGTTGGGTGGTGGCGGTGGCCTCGTTGGAGCCGGGGCCGGTGTTGCCGGCGGCGTCGGTGGCGGTGACGCGGTAGTACCAGGTTCCGGCGGGGCGGTTGGTGTCGGTGTAGCTGAGCCCGGTGGTGTCGGCGATTCTGCTGGTGGTGGCGGGGGTGAAGCCTGCCGCGGTGGAGCGGTGGAGCGGTGGACGGTGTAGCCAGTGGCGCCGGTGTTGTCGGTCGCCGCGGTCCAGGACAGGGCGATGGTGGTTCCGGTGGCTGTGGCGGCCAGGGTCCCGGGCGCGCCGGGTGCGGTGGTGTCGGGCGGGGTTCCGTCCGTGTAGGTGAGGGTGGAGCGCAGCGTGGCGGAGGCCTGGCGTGACCAGAACCAGGAGCTGTCGGTGCCGGTGCCGGTCAGGGCCAGGGTCCGGGACCCGGTTCAGCCGGTCATCAGGCTGGTGTCCAGGGGAATGTCGTAGGCCGTATTGGCGGCCGTGCCGCCGGGCAGGGACCCGAGGGTGGGCCCGGAAACCGCGGGGCGGTTGGCGTAGAGGGTGCCGGTCTCGGACCAGGAGTCGGCCGCTGAGCGGCCGTTGAGGGTGTTGGCGGAGCCGGCGGAGGCCAGGCTGGTGGTGCGGATGCGCAGGATCGCGCCGGTCAGTGTTTGGGGGCGGTGATGAACGTCAGTAGGAGCGCCGCGGCGCCGGCAGCGCCAAACCAGCGGATACTTTTCATCAGCGGCCTTCGACTGGCCGGAAAGACAAAAATACCGGCTTGGTGACGTTCCCTAGGGGTACTTTGTCACCCCGTGCCTGCTTGAAGTCAATGGGCAGGCCCGCCAGGAAGGGCGTTTGGACGCCAAACCAAAGGTTTTCCCCAGATTGGGCCGGATTCCCGCCGGTAAGCGGCCCGAACCTGCCGGGCCGCTTAAAGCCCCGGGCGCAGCCCGATCGCTGCAAAGACGGGCGCCATCTGCCGGGAGGTCGGCAGTGACGCGATCACGATCCCGTCGAGTTCGCCGTAGAAGGCTTCGCGGGCTCGGGCCAGCGCGGCCCGGAG
This sequence comes from Arthrobacter sp. P1_D4, assembly GCF_056406115.1. Classification (NCBI taxonomy): domain Bacteria; kingdom Bacillati; phylum Actinomycetota; class Actinomycetes; order Micrococcales; family Micrococcaceae; genus Arthrobacter; species Arthrobacter sp. P1_D4. The sequence continues at coordinate 204,477 of NZ_JBFUAU010000013.1, forward strand.
CCGGCATTCGGTGATGAGCGGGCACGTCCCGCCCGTGGCGACGCAGTCGGCCGGGTCTAAACGGGTGTCGAGTTGCCGCAGCAGCTGGCCGACCGTTGCGGTCCGGCCGGCGCTGCTCAGCCGGGATCCGCCGTTGCGGCCGCGTTCGACGTCGATCAGGCCCAGTGCGCGCAGCTTCGCCATCGCCTTGCTGACGTGGTTGTACGGCGTGCCGACGGCGTCGGCGATGCTCTGGGTGGTCAGGAGCCCGCCGTCCGGAACGGCCGCGAGCACCAGCAAAGCGCGAAGGCTCACATCGGCGAACGCATTGATCTTCATATCCCCAGCCTAAGGGCGGTCTAGTCCACCCAGACGGCGGGCTCGTTGGTATCGGCGGCCAGCTGGCCGAATTCGAGTTCGTGCGTCCCGGCGTTCGCGGCGTAGGGCAGTACGGCGGCGAAGAGAGAGCCGTCCTGGTGCTCTGCCGCGACGTGGATGGCGTCCGAGTCTTCCTCGAGCAGCGTGATGTCGCAGACGACGGCGGCGGCCCGGAACTCCTCCCGGTGCTGCCGGAGCAACTCGTGGAGGTCCCGGATCATGGCGTCCGCGTCGAAGTCGGCGTCCGATCCGTCGCTCGCGTCCGCGGGTGTGACTGCCACCAGCCGGACTTCGCCGTCGTTCTGCACCACCAGGGCGAAGGGCAGGAAGCCGCCGTTGCGTTCCAGCTGCTCCTGCGCGGCACCGACGCCGGTGCCGAGCAGGTTCTCCAGGTCCGTGGCGCTGGCGTCCGGCACGGACTCGCGCCAGGATCCGGTGTTGTCGGATTCTTCCGGGTGTACTGCCACCGCTAGCCCCGGACCAGCGCCAGGACGCGGTCGCGGACGCGTTCCATGGTGGCGGCGTCCGTGGCTTCAACGTTAAGGCGCAGGAACGGTTCGGTGTTGGACGGGCGCAGGTTGAACCAGTAGCTGCCGTCGGTGGCGATGAAGGTGCTGCCGTCGAGGTAGTCGACCTCGACGTCCTCGTCGTGGAAGTCCTCGCGGACCCGCTCGACCGCGGTGGCCTTGTCCTCGATTTCCGAGTTGATCTCGCCGGATGACCGGTACGGCTCGTATTCGCGGCCGAGTTCGGAGAGCGGGCCCTCCTGTTCGCCCAGGGCGGCGAGGACGTGCATGGCGGCCAGCATGCCCGTGTCGGCATTCCAGAAGTCGCGGAAGTAGAAGTGGGCCGAGTGTTCCCCGCCGAAGATGGCCCCTTCCGCGGCCATGACGGCCTTGATGAAGGAATGCCCCACGCGCGTGCGGACGGGCCGGCCGCCGTGGCGTTCGACGAGTTCGGGAACCGCGCGGGAGGTCAGCAGGTTGTGGATGACGGTGGGCGTGTCTTCACCGAGACCCTGGGCGCGGGCGATTTCGCGGCGGGCCACCATGCCGGTAATGGCCGACGGCGAGACAGGCTCGCCCTTCTCGTCGATCACGAAGCAGCGGTCGGCGTCGCCGTCGAAGGCCAGGCCGATGTCCGCGCCGTGTTCGACGACGGCGGCCTGCAGGTCGCGCAGGTTTTCCGGCTCCAGCGGGTTGGCCGGGTGGTTCGGGAAGGATCCGTCGAGCTCGAAGTACAGCGGCACGATCTCCAGCGGAAGCTTGGGCAGCAGGGCATCGCCAAGCACGGCCGGGGTGGTGAGACCGGCCATGCCGTTGCCGGCATCGACCACAACTTTCAGCGGCCGGGAACCGCGCAGGTCCACCAGGGACCGCAGGTACTCCGCGTAGCCCTTGAGGACGTCCTGCACGCCAATCAGGCCAGTGCTGCCGGCCGCGGGGATGGCGCCGGCGTTGAGGTATTCCTCGGCGCGGGCCTGGATTTCCATGAGCCCGGTTTCGGAGGAGATCGGCACGGCGCCGGCCTTGGCCATCTTGATGCCGTTGTATTCGGCCGGGTTGTGGCTCGCGGTGAACGTGGCGCCGGCGGCGTTGAGGGCCCCGCACGCGTAGTAGAGCTCGTCGGTGGAGATCAGGTCCAGCAGCTGGACGTTGGCGCCCCGGGTGGCTGCGCCGTTCGCGAAGGCTTTGGCGAACTCGGGGGAAGAGGGGCGCATGTCCCCGCCCACCAGCACGGTCTGCCCTGTGAGTTCCAGGACGTCGACGAAGGCGGCACCGACGGCTTCGACGATCTCCGCGGTGATGGATTGCCCCACGATTCCGCGCACATCGTAGGCCTTGAACGAGGTCGAGAGGTCAAAAGTCTTTGTCTTATCCGTATTCACGCGTCTTATCTTACGTTGCGGCCCTGACGCGCCGGCCTGTCCGCACCCTTGTCAACACACCTGGATTGTGCACATAGCGGGTACCGGCTTCGTGGCTGTCGGAGGGGGCTGGGATACTGAAGCAATGGCCAGTAACCAGAACGCCCTTTCCAGCACTGCCCTAGCCGGCACCACATCCTCTACCCGGGAACAGGCCCAGAACGTACTGCGGGAGCTCGTGGGCCATCCTGAAGCCGAGTTCCATGACGGCCAGTTCGAGGCCATTGAGGCCCTGGTCGACGGCGGCAGGCGGGCCCTGGTGGTGCAGCGCACCGGCTGGGGGAAGTCGGCCGTGTACTTTGTCGCCTCCCTGCTGTTGCGCCGCCGCGGCGCCGGGCCCACCCTGATCGTGTCCCCGCTCCTGGCCCTCATGCGGGACCAGGTCGCGGCCGCGGCGCGGGCCGGCGTGCGGGCGGTGGCGATCAACTCCGCCAACCAGCTGGACTGGGACACTGTCCGCGAGCAGCTCGCCGCCGATGAAGTGGACGTCCTGCTGGTCTCGCCGGAACGACTCACCAACCCGTCCTTCCGGGAAAACCAGCTGCCCGAGCTCGTCCGCCGGACCGGGCTGCTGGTGATTGACGAGGCCCACTGCATCTCGGACTGGGGCCACGACTTCCGCCCCGACTACCGGCGCATCGCGGACCTCATCACGCAGCTCCCGGACACGGTCCCGGTGCTCGCCACCACTGCCACGGCCAACTCCCGGGTGGTGCATGACATCGAGGAACAGCTCGGCAAGGACGTGCTCACCATCCGTGGCGCCCTGGGCCGGGATTCGCTCCGGCTCGGTGTCCTGACCCTGCCCGATTCCCGCGAACGCCTCGGCTGGCTGCTGACCCACCTGCAGGATCTGCAGGGCAGCGGCATCATCTACACCCTCACCGTGTCCGCCGCCGAGGACACCGCCCGCCTCCTGGCCGAGGCGGGGCACGAGGTCCTCGCCTACACCGGCCGCACCGACCCCGCGGACCGGGAACGCGCCGAGCAGCTCCTGAAGGACAACCAGGTCAAGGCGCTCGTGGCCACCTCCGCCCTCGGCATGGGTTTCGACAAGCCGGACCTCGGCTTCGTCGTGCACCTGGGCGCGCCGTCGTCGCCGGTGGCCTACTACCAGCAGGTGGGCCGTGCCGGCCGTGGTGCGGCGAACGCCGACGTCCTGCTGCTGCCGGGATCCGAGGACCGCGACATCTGGCAGTACTTCGCCACGGCGTCCATGCCGTCCGAGGAGAAGGCTGCCGCGGTCCTGACGGCCCTCGCCGAGGCAGGCACGGCGGTGTCCACGGTGGCACTCGAGGCCCGGGTGGACCTCCGCCGCACCCCGCTGGAGCTGCTGCTGAAAGTCCTGGCCGTGGACGGCGCCGTCGAACGCGTCGGCGGCGGCTGGCGTTCCACGGGACAGCCGTGGAACTACGACGCCGAGCGGTACGGCCGGATCGCCGAGGCCCGGGTGGATGAACAGGACTCGATGGTCATCTACCAGGACACGGCCGGCTGCCGGATGGAATACATCACCTCGGTGCTGGACGATGAAACGGCCCGCGCCTGCGGCCGCTGCGACAACTGCGCGGGCCGCTGGTTCCGCGCCGACATCGCCGAGGACGCCACGGAGACCGCCGGGCAGACCCTGCGCCGGGCCGGCGTCGCCCTGGAACCGCGGCTGCAGTGGCCCAGCGGCATGGACCGCCTGGGCGTGCCGGTTAAGGGCAAGATCAAGCCGGATGAGGCCCTCGCGGACGGCCGGGTGCTGGCGCGCCTGACGGACCTTGGCTGGGGCGGGGCCCTGCGGGAGGCCTTCGCCGCCGGTGCGCCCGACCGGCCCGTGGACCCGGGCATGCTGCAGGCCTGCGTCCAGGTGCTCCGGGAGTGGGGCACCGGAGATGCCCGGACCGCTGGCTGGAGCGGGGCCGGCCGGCCTGCCGCGATCATCAGCCTGCCCTCCCGCGGGAAGCCGTTGCTGGTGGATTCCCTGGCCCGCGGGATCTCGGAGATCGGCCGCATCCCGTATCTGGGCCAGCTGCAGCTCAATCACGGCGGACCCACCGGCGGCCGCGGCGGGAACAGCGCCTACCGGCTCGCCGGCGTCTGGGACCGCCTGGTGGTGGGACCGGAGCTGGAGGAGGCCCTGGCCGGAATCCGTGGCCAGAGCGTCATGCTGGTGGACGACCTCGTGGACAGCCGCTGGACCCTGACCGTCTCCGGGCGGGCCCTCAGGCTCGCGGGCGCCGGCGCCGTTCTGCCGCTGGTGCTGGGCCAGGCCGGCTGACCTCCGCACCGGCGTGGCGGGGGAGGACCAGGCTGTCCAGGGTGCTCAGGAGCATCAGGACAGCGATGGCCAGGAACGCCGCCCGGTACGGCGCCGCCGGATCACCGGCGACCCCGGGGGATCCCGCGCGGCTGCCTGCCTCGAAGACCCGCAGCAGGAGTGCCCCGACCGCGATCCCGGCCGCGGTGGCGAGCTGCACGAGCGTCGCGGAGACGGCGTTGGCGGACGGCAGCTGGGCCGGGACGACGTCGGCGTACTGCACGGACGCGTAGGCCGAGAATCCGATCGAGCGGAACGCCCCGCTGGCCACGAGCACCGCGACAATCAGCGGTTCCGGCGTGCCGGCGTCGAGCAGCGCGCACAGCGCGAAAGTGGCTGCGGAGGCCAGAGACGCGAACACCAGTACGGGCTTGAACCCGAAACGCCGGATCAGGGGCGTCGTGGCGGGCTTGATCCCGATGTTCCCCACGAACACGGCCGACACCATCGCCCCGGCGCGCAGCGGGTCCCAGCCGAAACCGACCTGGAACATCAGCGGCAGCAGGAACGGCACCGCGCTGATGGTCAGGCGGTACACGAAGCCTCCCGTCGCCGTCGCGCGGAACGTCCGCGTGCCGAAGACGGACAGATTGAACAGCGGCGTGCTGGTCCGACGCATCCAGGCCGCGGCGGCGGCCAGGAACAGCAGGCCCGCAGCGATCGCCGCGGCCGCCAGCAGTCCGGCGTCCCGGCCGCCCATCAATTCCAGGCCGACCAGCAGGGATCCCACCCCGAGCGTGATCAGGACCAGTCCGAGCCAGTCCAGGCGCCGCGTGCTGTCGCCGCGGACTGGGGGTACCAGGCGCAGCGCGGCCAGGAAGGCCGCCAGGCCCAGGGGGAGGTTGACCAGGAAGATCCAGTGCCAGGACAGGTAGGTCGTCAGCGCTCCGCCCACCAGCGGGGCGAGGACCGGGGCCAGCAGCCCGGGCCACACGAGGAAGGCCGTCGCGCGCAGCAGATCCTTCTTCGGGGTGCCGCGGAGCACCACCAGCGTGCCCACCGGGACCATCATGGCGCCGCCGGCACCCTGCAGGACACGGCTCAGCGTGAGCATGGTCAGGTCCTGGCTGAGCGCGCAGAGCAGTGACGCGGCCGTGAAGATGGCGATGGCGAGGCAGAACACCCGGCGGGCACCGAGCCGCTCCGCGAGCCAGCCGCTGAGCGGGATGCCCATCGCCACCGTCATCAGGTAGGCGGTCATGGTGATGTTCACGTCGGCGGCAGGCACCGCGAAATCGGCGGCGATACTGGGTATGGCGGTGGTCAGGACGGTCCCGTCGAGGAATTCCATGAAGAACGTCGCGGACACCAGCAGGGCCAGCCGCGGGCTCCAGCTGCCCCCGGCCGGGTCCGCGCCGCGCGGGAAGGCGTTCATGCGCGTGTCCCCATGGTCCGGTTCACCCATAGCGCCGGCTCATCCATTGCACTGATTCACCCATTGCACTGGTTCACCCATGGCTCAGGGGTGGTTCCGATTCCAGCACGGCCATGGCGGCGTTGTGTCCGCCGATCGCACTGACGGCGCCGCCGCGGCGGGCACCGGAGCCGCAGAGCAGGATCTGCGGATCGTCCGTGGACACGCCCCAGCGGCGCGCCGGTGTGTCCAGCGGTTCGCCGTCCTCCACGAACGGCCAGTCGAGGCCGCCGTGGAAGATATTGCCGCGGGGCATCCCGACGGCGCGTTCAATGTCCAGGGTGGTCTTGGTTTCGATGCAGGGCCGCCCGTCCGGACCGGTCAGGAGCAGATCCTCGACGGGCTCGGCCAGGACGGAGTTCAGGGAGGCCAGGACGGCCGCCTGCAGTTCGGCGCGGCGGTCCTCATTGTTCTCCGCCGTGACCAGCCGGTCCGGGACGTGCAGGCCAAAGACGGTCAGCGTCTGGGCGCCGGCGGCCTGCAGTTCCGGGGACAGGATGCTGGGGTCGGTCAGCGAGTGGCAGTAGATTTCGCACGGCAGCGGCGAGGGCACGGATCCGGCCGCGGCGGTGCTGTAGGCGGCGTCAAGCTGGGACCAGGTCTCGTTGATGTGGAACGTCCCGCCGAACGCGGCCTCGGGGCTCACGGAACCGTCCAGCAGCCGGGGGAGGCGTTTGAGCAGCAGGTTGACCTTGACCTGCGCGCCCTCGCGGCGGTGGTTCGGGTTGGTGGCGGCGACCGGTGAAATGCCAAGGGCGCCGGCAGGGGCGCCGGCGGCGGCGGCAGGCAGGCCGCGCAGTCGGTCCAGGACGGCCGGCGCCACATTGGACAGCACCCACCGGGCAGTTGCCGAGTGGCCCTGCCCGCCGTGGCGGTAGTCCACGCCGCCGCCGGGCCGGACGGCGGTGACGTCCGCGGAGGTGAGGATGGTCGCGCCGGCGTCGCGCGCGGCTCGCTCCAGTTCGCCGGAGACCGCGCCCATGCCGCCGACCGGCACGTCCCAGTCCCCCGTCCCGCCGCCGATCAGGTGGTAGAGGAAGCAGATGTTTTGCTGCAGGTCCTCATCTTCAGCCCGGGCGAAGGTACCGATCAGCGCATCCGTCAGGACCACACCGCGGACCAGGTCGCTGCCCAGCTCCCGGCGGATCGCCTGCCCGATGGGATGTTCGATCATGGCCTCCCACGCCGCGTCGGCCCCGGCCCTGGCGGCGAGGGCCCGGGCGTCGGACCGCGCCAGCAGCGGCGCGGTCATTGTGGGCCAGAGCGCCTCCGTGAGCTGCCGGCACGCGGCGTAGAACGCGGTGAAGGCGCCGAACTCGCCATCGGGAGCGCCGACGGCGGCGAACGACGCGGCCGTGGCGGCCTCGTCCCCGTTGTCCACCAGCAGGGCCCGGCTGCCGTCTGCGGGGTCCGGGGTGTAGGAGGAATAGCGCCGTCGTGCCAGCGTGATGCGCAGGCCGAGGTCGTCGATGATCTGCCGGGGCAGGAGGCTGACGAGGTACGAATAGCGCGAGAGGCGGGCGTCGACGCCGTCGAACGCGTTCGCGGATACCGCAGCGCCGCCGGCGTGTTCCAGCTTTTCCAGGACCAGGACGTCCCGCCCGGCCTTGGCCAGGTACGCGGCCGCGGCCAGCCCGTTGTGTCCGCCGCCGACGATGATGGCGTCAAATTCCGTGTCGCTCGACATGGGCCTATCCTGCCATCCGGATCCGCCGCCGGGCGTGAGGCGTCCGGCCACCGGACGGGCCGGGGCGGGGGACGTGACTGCTGGGGGCAGACCAGCGCGAATGAACGACGTCGATCCGCCCTGATCTGCCCGGGAACGCAAAAGGCCCCGGTCCGAGGACCGGGGCCAAACGCGGAGACGGGGGGATTTGAACCCCCGGTGGAGTTGTGCCCCACACTTCATTAGCAGTGAAGCCCATTCGGCCGCTCTGGCACGTCTCCAATTGCTAATAACTAGCCAACCAAGGATACGCAGAAGGTGCCACGCAGTGCAAAACGGCCCGCTCCAGAGCAACGCGGGGTCAGATCCGGCCCATGCGGGGCCCTCCGGATGGGCACTAAGTGACTCCGCGTTGCTTGGGTGCGGGCCTTACGCCTCGGTGCCGGCGAGGGCCCGCCACAGGAAATGCTGGCTGCGGCTTTGCAGGGCCGCTGCCTGCCGGTTGTCCGAAGCTCCCGCGTGGCCGCCCTCGAGAGCCTCGTGGAACCAGACATTGGGGATGCCCATGGCCTGCATGCGGGCCGCCATCTTCCGGGCCTGGACCGGCCCCACCCGGTCATCCGAAGTCGCCGTCCAAATAAACGCCTCCGGGTAGTCCACGCCGTCCTTGAGCAGGTGGTACGGCGAAAACGTCTTCAGGAACTCCCACTGCTCGGGCACGTCGGGGTCGCCGTATTCGCCGATCCAGGAATAGCCCGCGGACAGTTTGGTGTACCGGCGCATGTCCAGGAGCGGGACCCCGCAGGACACGGCGCCAAAAAGCTCCGGGTACTGGGTGAGCATGTTGCCCACCAGCAGTCCGCCGTTGGAGCCGCCCACGCAGCCGAGCCGCTGACGGGACGTGACGCCGCGGGAGATCAGGTCCTTCGCGACGGCGGCGAAGTCCTCGTACGCCCGGTGGCGGTTGCCCTGCAGCGCGGCGCGGTGCCAGTCGGGCCCGTACTCGCCGCCGCCGCGGATGTTCGCCACCACGTAGACGCCGCCGCGGCGGTGTGTGCCCTCGCCCTCTACGCCGCTGGACTCCGCCGTGCGCCGCTCCAGCCACGCCCGGCCGATCGCGCCGCTGTACGCCGGCGTCCGCGAAATCTCGAAGCCGCCGTAGCCGGAAAGCTGGGTCGGGTTCTGGCCGTCCAGCACCAGGTCCTTGGCGGCCACCTGGAAGTACGGAACCTTCGTGCCGTCGCTGGAGGCCGCGAAGTGCTGCTGGACCTCGTAGCCGGCCTCGTCGAAGAACGACGGCGAGGTCCTTATCACCTCGTGCGTGCTGGTCACGCCTTCGGCAGCCCCGCAGTCACTGTCGCGGGCGAGTGTCCCGCGGGTCAGGGTGGTCGGCGTCGTGAAGCCGGTGGCCACCAGCCAGAAGTCGTTCCCTGCGCCCGGCGCCTCGCCTTCGGCGACCGAGGCGGCGCCGCCGGTACCGTCGTCGTCCGAGCCTTCGGCGTCGTCCTCGTCATCCACCGCGAAGGCATTGACGTCGTGCAGGGGCGGGCAGGCGTCCAGCACGGTGGCCGCCCAGGCGGCGTCCGTGCCGGGGCGCCGCGGATCCAGGACGTGGATCTCCGAGGACACGTCCCGGAGCAGGTTCAGCAGCAGGAAGTCCCGCGTCCAGCTCCAGGACTGCAGGGAGGTGTGCGGATCGGGCGTGAAGAGCACGGCGAGGTCCCGGGAGCCGGCGAGGAAGTCCTCGAAGCCGGCCGCGAGCAGGGAGCCCGCCGGGTGGGTGGTGCCGTTGACGGTCCAGTCACGCTGCGGGCGGAACAGCAGCCATTCACGGTGCGAGCTCAGGTTCACGTCCGCCGGCACGTCGATCTGCACCCACGCACCATCGCGCAGCACCGAGGTGTTCTTCTCGAAAAAGCTGATCCAGTCGACGGCAAACGTGCGTTCGAAGCCCGGTGTGGAGTCGTGGGCCACGATCGCCATCATGTGGTCCTCGGGAATGTCGAACAGCTGCTCGGCCTGGGCCAGGGACTCGCCGCGGCGCAGCTTAACCCCGGTGCGGGCATAGGACGAGGTGGTCCGCGGCAAATCGTTGGCGGTGGTGGCGACCAGCAGGGTGTCCCCGTCCAGCCAAGAGGCATTGCCCTTGCCGGTCGGGAGGTCGAAGCCGCCGTCGGCCGGGTCCACGAAGCCGCGGGCCTCGACGTCGAACTCCCGGTGGCGGTTGGCGTCCCCGCCGTCGGGGGAGAACGCCAGCAGGGCCCGCCGGTGGGGTTCACCCGGGGCCGGGCGGAGGAAGTTGGCGCCGTGGAAGACCCAGTCCTGGCCCTCGGCGGCGGCGAGGGCGTCGACATCCAGCAGAACATCCCACTCGGGGGTCCCGGCCCGGTAGCTGTCCCAGCTGGTGCGCCGCCACAGGCCCCGGGGGTTGTCCCGGTCCTTCCAGAAGTTGTAGTACCACTCGCCGTGCTTGCCCACCATGGGGATCCGGTCGGTGGAGTCGAGGACCTCCAGGATCCGGCCTTCCAGATCGGCGTAGTCGGCGTCCTCGAGGAGCTCCTCGGTGCGGGCGTTCTGTTCACGGACCCACGCCAGCTGCTCCTGGCCGTAGGTGTCCTCCAGCCAGATGTTCTCGTCGACGGGTTCGGGGGAAGTCCCTCCAGCCGGGAGGGCGCCGGTGGCCTCGCCGGACGCGGACGGGTGGTCAGCTTCTGTGGTGGTCATTTTCCCATCCAAGAACATCGGTGCGGCAGTGGCAAGTCACACGGAGGTCAAGCCGGCGGCCGGGTTGCCGATACGCTGGATGCCGTGGGCATATCTCGAAGCATCCGGACGGCAGTGATAGGCGCCGGTCCCCGGGGCACGAGCGTGCTGGAACGGCTCCTCGCCAACTGGGCCTCCGCCGGCTCCGCGGGCACCCTGCACATCGACGTGGTCGACCCTTACCCGGCAGGCCCGGGGCACGTCTGGCAGCCCGGACAGTCGCGGCTGTACCTGATGAACACGCAGTCCTTCTATCCCACCGTGGTCCCCGAAGACCCGGAACTCGTGCCGCCCCTGGCCGGGCGCACATTCGACCAGTGGCGCGAACTCCAGCAGGCCCGCCCGCACCCTTCGCTCACTGACGACGAACGTGCCGAGCTCTCCCGGCTCGGCGAGGCGGACTTCCCCAGCCGGGCCCTTTACGGCCGTTACCTGCGGTCCACCCTCGAGGAACTGCTCACCGTGCTGCCGGCCGGCGTCAGCGTGGACTTCCACGCGGCGGCGGCGACGTCCGTCCGCCACGCCGCCGCGGAGGCCGCTGCGGCGCCGGGCCCGGACCTGGCCGCCTCCGGGCCGGCCGGCGCGGAGGACGCTTCGGTGCGGTTCGACGTCGTGCTCGACGACGGCACCATACTTACCGTCGACTCCGTGGTGCTGGCCGTGGGCCACCTCGACGCGCGGTTGAACCCTGAACAGCGGGAGCTGCTTTCCGCGGCGGAGGAACTCGGTCTCCTGTACGTGCCGCCGGCGGCGCCCGCCGACGTCGACTGGTCCCGGGTGCCGGGAGGCAAACCTGTCCTGGTGCGCGGCATGGGCCTGAACTTCTTTGACGTGATGGGACAGCTGACGGAAGGGCGCGGCGGCCGGTTCGTTGCCGGGGAGGGCACCGCTGAACTGACGTATCTGCCGTCCGGCCGCGAACCGCTCATCATCGCCGCCTCACGCCGCGGCACCCCCTACCGGGCGAAGGCGACACTCACCGGCTACTACCCCGGAACGGTCCGGCTGCGCTACTGCACTGAGGGCGCGATCGCGAAGTTCGCCGACTCCGGAATCCGGCCCTCCTTTGACTACGACCTCTGGCCGCTCCTGCACCGGGACGCGGTCTGGGCCTACTACTCCACGCTCGCGCGCTCGCAGCCCGATGCCATCCTGACCGGCCCGGCCGAGTTCCTGCGCGCCCTGGACGAGTCTTTGCGGCCGCACGCCCACTCGACCGCCAAGTGGGAGCACACCGCGCAATCGGTGATTGCCGTCCATGTCCGGGCATCCCACCGCCTGGACCTGCTCGGCCTCGCGGCGCCCCTGGCCGGGCGCTCGTTTGACTCCAGAGCCGAGCTGGACGCCGCCGTCGTCGACTACCTGCTCGACGACGCCCGGCGCTCGGCCCTTGGCGAGGACGATCCGGTGAAGATGGCGATCGGCGCCCTGCACCACGGCCGGGCCGTGCTCAAGACCGCTGTGGCCGATAGTGGCATCACGGACGAATCCTGGGTCGCGGGCCTCCGGGGCTGGTTCGAATCATTCGTGGAAGGCCTGGCGAGCGGCCCGCCCGCGCTGCGCTCCGCGCAGCTCGCGGCACTGGCCCGGGCGGGAATCGTGCGCTTCGTGGGCCCTGACCCCAAGTTCGGCGTGGACCGGCGGGCCCGGATGTTCACCGCGACGTCACCATGGGTGGGCGGCGGAATGGATGAAAGCGCCGACGGCGGGGCGGAAGGTGCTGCGATGGAGCCTGCCGGCGTCGGTGGTGCTGCCGCGGGCGGTGCTGGGGTCCGCGGTTTTGTGGGCAGTGCCGGCGTGCTCGGTGCTGCCTCAGGGACGGCGAAGGCCGGTGCGATATGGGACCGGACGGAGAACGCTGTGTCCGGTTCAGGGGCGGGCGCCGTGTCCGGTTACGGGGCGGGCGCCGTGTCCGCGGCGGCGATGATCGAGGCGCTGGCACCGGCCAACCGGGTGGCCGTCAACTCCTCGCCCCTGCTGGAGCAGTTGCTCGCCGAGGGGCTGGTGCGGCCGCGCCTCATGATGAGCGTGGAGGGGACACCGGTGCAGACTTCGGGGCTGGACGTCGTCCCGCATCCGTACCGCCCGCTCGGTGCCAACGGGTCCGTGACGCCGGGGCTTTACGTGCTCGGGCTTCAGCTCTCCGCCACGCAATGGGGCACGGCCATCGCCGCCGAGGCCCGGCCGAAGACCGGCCCGGTCTACCGCAGCGGACAGCGCACCCTGCGCGACGCTGACGAGATCGCCCGCGACATCCTGGCCCCCTAGCCCGCCGCTCAGGAGCCGCTCAAAGTGGGCATGCCCTCCGGCTTGCCTGCCTCCAAGAATGGACATGCCCTCCCCTGGGGCCGGGCAGTGGATGCGTGGTGCTTATGTCCAGTGCTGCGGGCCAGGGGAGGGCATGTGCCGTGGTGGGGACCGGGGATCCCGGGCTAAGGCATCAGCCCTTGAGGCACTTCCGGTAGACGGCCATGGCTGTCCCGTAGTTCACCTGGCCCACGAGATCCCCGGGCCTGGTCGGCTTGACCGGCGGCGTGCACTTCGGCGGGACGGGGACGCTGGCCGCGACCTTCACCGCCGTTTTCACTACAGTGCCGGATTCGACGGCGGTAAGCACCAGGGTGCCCGCGCCGGCGGCGGCTCCGGCCGGAACCTTCACGTCCACCTGAGCGGCGCCGGCGGTCACTGGTACCGTGCCCAGGGCCGTCACCGTGCCCGCGGCGTCGGTGAACTCGGCGCGCAGCGAGGCATTCACCGGGCTGCCCAGCGAGGTGAGGTCCAGCTTTGAAACCGCCAGTGTGATGGATTCGCCGCCCTTGACCTCGGCCGCCGTCGTGTTCACGACAGCCACGGAGCGGCGGCCGAAGTCCGGCGAGACCGGGTTGTGGGTCTGCAGGTACTTGATCCAGGCATCGCGGTCCACGAGCCCGGAGTCCTTGGTGCCCGCGCCTTCCTTGAAGATGCGGAAGTTGTCGCCGCCGGTGGCCAGGAAGTTGAACGTCCCGATCCGGTAGGACTTCGCCGGGTCGATCAGTGCACCATTGACCCGGATCGAGGTGATCCGGTCACCGGCGGCGCGGGCGGCGTCGTAGGTGTAGTTCACGTTCTTGGACAGGCCCAGCTGCTGGTAGGCACGGCTGGGAACCGTGCCGTCCGGGTTGGTCTGCCACTGCTGCTCCAGCAGGGTCTTGAACTGCGCACCGGTGAGGGACGTGGTCCACAGATTGTTCACGAACGGCAGCACGGCGTTGGCCTCGGCGTACGTGATGGTGCCGTCGGGCGCGTAGTACAGCTCGTTGCGCAGGCCGCCCGGGTTGACGACGCCGATTTCGGCGGCGCCGAGGTCCGGCGCTTTCAGCGCATCGACCAGGGAGTCCGCCACCAGATTGCCGAGGGTGGACTCGCTGCTCCGGTCATCGCGCACAGCCGGGGAACCGGCGAACGCCGTCGTGATATCCGCCGTGACCTTGCCGACAGGCTGGTTGCCGACCACCGCGGCGTCGGCCAGGGCCTTGTCCACAATGGCCTTGACGGCCGCGACCCGCGGGTACTGCGCCACAAGATCCGCTGCCGGTTGCGCGGCGCTCGTGGTGCGCTGGACGTTGCCGGCCTTGTACCCGGTCACCGACATGGTCCTGGTGTCGATGGTCAGCTGGATCTGGCCGATGAACTCGCCGTAGTTTCCGGTCTGGACGATCGGGCGGGTCTTGCCGGTGGGCTGGCCGGCCGAATCCAGGACGGGTGCGTCCCAGGAGTACTGCTTGTGGGTGTGGCCGTTGAAGATCGCCGCCACATCCGGGGTGACCTTCTGGACCATCTTGGCGAAGGGGCCGCCGGCGGCGATTTCCTGCTCCAAAGTGGCCCCGTCGGGCGCGCCCGMCCCGGCGCCGTCGTGGTTCTCCACGATGATGACGTCGGCGAGCTTGTCCGCCTTGATCTTCGCCGCGACCCGGTTGATCGCGTCGACGGGGTCACCGAATTCAAGGTCCGCGATGCCTGACGGCGTGACCAGTGACGGCACCTCCTGCGTGACCGTACCGATCACGGCGACCTTCACGCCGTTCATGTCCAGGACCGTGTATTCCGGCAGGACCGGGGTGGTGGTGCCCTTGGCGTAGACGTTGGCGCCCAGGTACGGGAACTTGGCGTTGGTCCCGCCGGCGGTGACGCGGTCGCGCAGGTCAGCCCAGCCGCCGTCGAACTCGTGGTTGCCCACCGCTGAGGTGCGCAGGTCCAGGGCGTTCAGCACGTCGATGGTCGGCTGGTCCTTGGCGATGGCCGAGGCGAACAGCGAGGCGCCGATGTTGTCGCCGGCCGAGATGAACGCGGTGGCGCCCGGGGCGGCGGCGGCGCGCAGCTTCTCGATCGTCCCTGCGAAGAACACGGTGTTCGAATCGATGCGGCCGTGGAAATCGTTGATGCCCAGGAAGTTCAGCTCCACGCTGGCCGGGGTGACGGGCAAGTTCAGACCCACCACCACGGGATCGTGGTCGCTCGCCCGGAACTGGTCCGGAGCGTAGTAGTCGGTGACGTTGTTGTTGTAGCGGCTGTACTCCAGCGCCACGGATTCCACGGAGTTGATGTTCCAGATGTCCGCGCCGGTGACGGCGGCGTTGGCCGCCGGGGAGGCGAGGATGTGGTCCAGCGAGCCCACGAGGCCGCCGAACAGGTAGGAGTGCTTGGCGGAACCGTCGGCGTTCTTAGCCTTCTCATCCTGGTTGACGTACCCGGCGCCCGTGAGGACGTTGATCGGGTCCTCCTTGGCGTAGGAGTTGAAGTCGCCGATCAGGAAGACCTTGTCCGTGCCCTTGGACTTCTGCAGTTCGTCGGCGAATGCCAGCAGGGACTTGGCCTGGGCGGTGCGGGCCAGGTTCGAGGCGCCCTGGCCCTTGTCGGTGTCCTCCGGCGTCGCGGCGGAGCCCTTGGACTTGAAGTGGTTGGCGATCGCGATGAACTTCTTGTCATCGGCGGCGCCGACGGGCTTGAAGAGCTGGGCCATCGGCTTGCGGGCGCTGGCGAACGCGACCGTGTCGTTGTGGATGATGGATTCGCCGATCGGTTCGGCGGCGGCCAACTTGTAGATGAACGCGGTGCGGATCATGTCCTCGTCGGCCAGCGGGGGTGCGTTGGCCGGCGTGCGGACGTAGTCCCAGATCCCCGGGGTGGCGATGTTCAGCGCATCCACCAGCTTGGCGAGCGCGTCGTCCCGGGTCTTGCCGAACTGGGCCGAGTTCTCGACCTCCATGAGCGTGACGACGTCGGCCCCGGACTTGGAGATGGCGGCGACGATCTTGTCCTGCTGCCGCTTGAAGTTCTCCGCGTTCGCCGCGCCGCGGACGTCGCAGCCGCCCTTGACCGTGATGGGGTTGCCGTCCCGGTCCGGGTAGAACGTACAGCCGGAGATCTGGTCGCCGGTGGTGGGGAAGTAGTTCAGCACGTTGAAGGAGGCAAGCTTGAGATTGCCGCCCACGGCGGCCGGGGTCCCGGCCCGGGTGGCGCCGAAGCTGGCCGGCTGCACGGTGTCCGCGTTGGCGGCCGTCAGCTGCGTCAGGGGCTGGAACTTCCAGGCGCTGTTCGTGTAGCTGAGCACCACGTTGGTTTTGAACGTCACCGGCGCGCCGACCCGGACGGGATCGGCCGTGGTCAGGTACGGGAGAACCTGGGCCTTGGTGGCGGCGTCCTTGAGGAAGTTCGTGGTGGCGCCGTCGTCGAGCTTGATGCCGCGGGCGGCGTTCGCCGCGGCCGTGGCGGTGTACTCCGCAGAACCGAAGGACGCGACGGCGGTGGGCTGCTCCAGCGCGGTGGTGCCGCCGGCCAGGCCGATCTCGCCGTACTGGTTCAGCGAGAAGTTGTCCGCCACGGTGACGGGGCCCTGTGGGGTGAGCAGCATGCCTTCGAGGGATTCACGGAAGGCCTCGTCGGCGGGGAGCGCGAAGCCGGTGGCCTTGACCTCGGGGGCGGCCTCGGTGAGCTTCTTCAGATCGGCCGCCGCGGCGACGTTCAACTGCGTCATGCCGAAGAATTCGCTGACAGCGCCGGTGAGCTCGACGTAGTCGCCGATCCTGACGGAGTCGACCGTGGACGGGGAGTAGACGAACACCGCGTCCGACGCCGCGTGGTTGGCCGGGGTGAGATCGCCGCCCGTGCCGGGGGTCTGGACGTAGTAGCCGGCGAAGCCGCCGGTGGGGAACGTCGCAGTGACCCGGCCCCGCGTAGTGACCGAGGATCCTGCCAGCGGGCTTGCGGCGCCGGTGCCCTGGATTTCGGCAATGGTCTTGGCGGCCGGGGGAGTGCCCGGGTCCACGGGCGGATCCACGGGGCCGGCAGCGCCATTGGCCGCCGTCGGCGTGATGGCGGCGTTCAGTGCGAAGTCGGCGGCGTTGTTGTTGGTGTCGGCGCCGTTGCTGCGGTTCATGCTCTTGACGTCGGTGTTTCCCGACGGCGCCGCGGCCGCCTGGGCCTCGAAGGTGTTGGAAGTGCCGTAGCCGAGGAGGTCCGCGACGTTGGCCGGTTCGATGACCGAGCCTGTCGGCAGCGGATTGAGTGCTGCGGCCTGTTTGGCCAGCACGATCGTGCCGCCGCCACCGGCCGGGTTGAAGCCGGTAGCGGTGGCGTCGGCGGCCGGCAGGTCGGCGCCGGCCGTGCCGTTGCTGCCGCCCTTGAGCAGGTAGTAGCCCTTGGCGGGAATGCTGCCGGCCAGGACTGCCACCGAGCTCGGCGCGCCGGTGCCCGGGGCTGAGCGGTACTGGAGACTCCAGCCCTCCAGTGAGACCGGCGCGTCGGAGCCGTTGTACAGCTCGACAAACTTGTTCTTGAAGGCCGCGCCGGAGCTGCCGCCGCTGAGATAGGCCTCGTTGATGACCACCGGCGAGGTTCCGGCTGCTGCCGGCAACGGTTCGGTGGCGTTAGCCGGCACGGCCGCCGCCAGTGGGGCTGCTATCAGCGCCGCCGACAGCGCTGAGCCCAGCGCTGTTTTCCAGGGTGTTAGTTTCATCCGCTCTAACTCTCATTAGGGTGCCCCGGGTAAAGGGCAGGGTGCAGTGCGTCCGCAGGGTGCAGCGGACAGTGGCCGGCCAGAACTCCTGGTCAAGTCGTGCCGGGCCCATCCAAACAGGGGTGAATGAACAACGTATGGACTAAACGTGCATTCGGCGGGACGCCCCCCAGCGGGACGCGCCGCAGCCTTCCCGGAGCGGCTCGAAAGCCCCGGGCAATGGTGACTGGTGATGCGGGTGAGTTGTGTCCGGGTGCCTCCACCGGACGCTCCACAGCAGAATACCGGCCAGTAGCCCTCAGGGAAGGCTCTGGCCGGTATTTCCTACAACAATTTTTGTAATTAGGTGGGAAGAGCTCTGGTGTCCTGGCCGGTTAGGCGTCCGTGGCGGACTGCCCGCCCTGTCCGATGTCAGCCACGATCTTGAACAACGCGCCCGTGGGGTCGGTCAGTGTGGCGAGCCTGCCGAACGGGGTGTTGTCCGGCCCGTCGATGACTTTGGCGCCGAGGGACACTGCCGTATCGATGGAGGCGTCGGCGTCTTCCACGGCGAAGTAAACCTGCCAGTTGGACGGGACCTCGGCGGGAAGGTAGGCAGACGCGTCCATGATCCCGGCCTTGGCCGCCGGGCCCGCGCCCAGGGTGGTGTAGCGGAACTCCGGGGTGTCGCTCATGACGTCGGTGTCCCAGCCAAACACGTCCTGGTAGAACTTGACGGCGGCGGCGTAGTCCTTGGCGTGGAGCTCGTGCCACGCCGGAGCACCGGGCTCGGCCGCCAGTTCATAGCCCTTCATCTCAGCCGGCTGCCATACGCCGACCGATGCGCCCGTGGCGTCGGCGATCATCGCCATGCTGCCCTGTTCGGGGACGTTCATGGGCGGCATGTAGACCTGGCCGCCGTGTTCCGTTGCAGCCTCGACGGTGGCGGCGGCGTCCTCCGAGCGCAGGTACGTGGACCACATGTCCGGCCACGCGGCCTGATCCTCCTGCTTCTGCATCAGGCCGGCGACGGACTTGCCGTCCTTCCAGGCGGTGATGTAGCCGCCGTATTTTGCTTCGTCGCCGGTCTGGTACGTCCAACCGAACAGCGCACCGTAGAACGCCTTGGCCTTCTCGGCATCGGATGTCATGAGGTCGATCCAACATGGTGCGCCGTTGGAGTGCTCGGGTGTGGGCATGGAAGCTCCTGCTCTCTGTGGCGGCCGTTGACGTGCCCCCGCCGGACTCTGGTTTGTGTGGAGATGGGGTGGAGACACAGAGAGACTATGACGGTGCACGGATAGTTTCAACAGGTGGGTCGAGCGAGGGGTTGGGGCATCGGCCAACGCCGGCGTGTCGTTGACGCTGTACCCAACCATGGCCACCTTGATGCCCGACGCTGCAGTGTCTAGCAATTTGGCCAGATTGTGAGAGGATACGACCACGCCGCATGCCAATGGCGGGGTGTCGCATTAATGTTGCTCGAATGCGAGAGGTGACCATTGAACACTTCGCTAACAGTCCTGCAGTCTTTCCCAGCGCCGCGATCCACGACCAATCCCTATTTGGTGCAACTGGCCGGCGGCCTGCAAGAACTGCCCGATATCAGCGTCATTAACTTCAGCTGGCGCGCTGCTCTCTTTGCCAAGTACGACGTCTTCCACATCCACTGGCCTGAAATCTTGGTCAGCGGTCATAGTCCGCTGAAGAAACTCGGGCGACAGGTGCTCACGCTGGCTCTCCTCGGGAGGCTCGCACTGGCTAGGACGCCCATAGTGCGAACTGTCCACAACGTAGAGCTGCCCGAGGGCATCTCCGTCCGGGAGGTGTTTCTCCTCCGCCTTATTGACCGCAAAACCACGTTTTACGTTCGGCTGAACTCGAGGACGCAGCTGCCGACGGAGCGGCCCAGCGCCACGATTCCACATGGCCACTATCGTGAATGGTTCGCCGACTTTCCGAAGGCGCAGCAGATACCGGGTCGCATAAGCTACGTCGGCCTGATCCGGCGCTATAAGGGCGTTGAGGACCTGATCACGTCGTTTAGGGCAACGGCGGACACCCACCCCGAGCTATCACTTCGGGTGGGGGGTAAACCCTCCACCGGGGAGCTGGGGCAAGCCATGACGGCCTTGTCGCAAGACGACCCAAGGATAAGCCTCAATTTGCAGTATGTCTCCGACGCGGAGCTCGTTGACATCATCTCGAGTTCGGAACTCGTGGTCCTCCCGTACCGATTTATGCACAATTCCGGCGGAACCCTGGCCGCCCTGTCTTTGAATCGACCTGTGCTGGTTCCGGCCAATGACGTCAACCAAGCGTTGGCCGTCGAAGTCGGGCCGGGATGGGTGTTTCAGTACACCGGGGCGCTAACGCCCGAAATAATCCTTCAAACGTTGTCGTCAATTACAGCGGAGGGTCACCGGAGGCGCCCGGACCTCTCTTCGCGGGACTGGGAAGCGGGCTCGGTGGCCCACAGGGAGGCCTATGAACGGGCGCTTGCCAATGGTGTTGCCCGCTCACCGCAGCCGCAGAATGCGGGCCACCCGTGAAACAACAGACGCTGCTCGTCGCAGTGCTGACGTATCGACGCCCCGCAACACTTGAACGGGGGCTCGCAACCATGCTCCGGCATGTTGAGAAACTCGCTCGGGACACGGACCGGGCGATTTCGCCCAGTATCGTCGTCGTCGACAACGATCCGGCTGAAAGCGCGAGAAGCACAGTCATCGGCTTTCATTCCGACCTGATCCGGTACGTTCCCGAGCCGGTACCCGGGATATCGGCTGGTCGAAATCGAGCATTGGACGAAGCCGCCAACCACGATTTGCTCGTCTTCATCGACGACGACGAGGAGCCGCAGGAACTCTGGCTGGAGCCGCTGCTGGACACGTGGCGGCAGACCCGTCCAGCCGCAGTCATGGGAAGAGTGGTTTCGCAGTTTGATGCTGAACTTGATCCCTGGATTGCCGCTGGTTCTTTCTTCCGCCGCCGGAGGCTGCCGACCGGGACGGTGGTGCCGGTGGCGGCGGCGGGCAATCTCTTGCTAGACATGCGCCAAGTCCGGAAAGCCGGTGTACGTTTCAACAATAATTTCGGTCTCTCAGGAGGCGAGGACACTCTTTTCAGTCGGTTGCTTGTGCGGGCGGGCGGAAAGATTCTCTGGTGCGACGAATCGGTGGCGACGGACTTCGTTCCCGCTGATCGCACGACCCGGAACTGGGTTCTCCGAAGAGCATGGAGCCACGGAAATTCGGCCGCATTGGTCGACATCCACTCGGCGGAAAGAGCCATGCAAAGGGGGGTGGCGCGCCTGATGTCGGTTTTCCGCGGCATACTGCGAATGTGCGGCGGGTCCTTGCGGTTCGGCTTCGGGACGCTCATGGCATCCCACCGCCATCAGGCGCGAGGATTGCGGACAGCCTACCGCGGTGCAGGGATGCTCGCCGGGGCGATTGGAGTCGCCTATCTTGAGTACGCGCGCGAAAGACGCTCGCAGACGTGGTTCAGGCGGCCAGCCGTCCGCCGGCCGGGAAATAGCGGATGAAGCACCTGACGCGGGTTGTAGTTCGCGCAGCCAAGCCCATCATCCGCGCACATTCAGGTTTTGTCGGCTCGGTCGTGGCCGTCGACACGGCGGTCCGGAATATTGTCCTGACCTATGACGACGGCCCAGAGCCAGGCGGGACAGACAGCATCCTGAAGGTGCTTGATGAACGGCAGTTGAGCGCCACGTTCTTCGTGCTGCTCAGCCGAGCACGCCGGCATCCGGGCTTGCTGGGCGAAGTCGCAGCTGCGGGCCATGAGATAGCCCTCCACGGACTTGACCATCGGCGGCTCACTGGCTTTTCTTTTCGTGAAGTTGCTCAAAGGACCAGGGATGGCCGCGCCGAGCTCGAAGATTTGATCGGCAGCCGGGTCGAGTGGGTCCGTCCACCATACGGCCGGCAGACATTGGCTAGTTGGCGCGCGGTCCAGTCCGCCGGGCTTATGCCCGTCATGTGGGGTGCCACGAGTTGGGATTCCAGGGAGATGCCCCAATCCGACCGTATCCGCAAGGCAATGACCGGTGCGGTCCCCGGGGCTATCCTCCTTTCGCACGACGGTCACGCTGGCCCGGCAGACGGCGTCGACGACGGACCCTCACCATCGCTGGACAGGGGAAAGCTAACCGCCGGGATCGTCGATGCGTGCGAAGATCGCGGACTGGGTGCCTGGTCGCTGCGGGATTCCCTGCAACACGGAACTCCTGTGCGCGCTGCATGGTTCAAGAAGTAATGCTGTGGCCAACATTCCGGCCAAAGATGCTGACTGAATAGACGAGTAAAGGCCGGCCCGAACGATCTTTCGATCGCCCCGGGCCGGCCCCTGAACCGCGCAAAATCTGCGCTCCCGCGGAAGGTAAGAGCTTCGAACTCTTGGTACGGGGTCACCGCACACTGGTTTTCAAGTTTTGTCAGGTCGATGTCGGTTCGGGCGAGCAAGTGCCATAGCGTCCCTGACTCCCAGATTTATCCCGAACTGCGCAAGATGGAACGTGAAGGGCTCCTTGAGGGGGAGGAGATGCCGGGCGGGCGCTCCGGAACCAAACGCCGTTACCACATCACGGCGTCAGGGAAAGAGGCCTTTGCGGCCTGGATGGACACACCCAACACCTATCAGCCTGAGCGCGACCAGGTCCGCCTGCGTGCGACTTACATGGAAACCGCGGAGCCCTCGGCAGCTCGGGCACAGCTTCGGGCGCATATAGAGCACCACAGTGACCAGATCCAAGGATGGGAGAAAATCCTTTACCAGATCGACTCCGGCGCCTCGCCCATACTTAACCGTCGGCTCGAGAAAATGGCACCGGAGGACCGAGAAGGTACCCGGGCTTTCAAACGCTATGCCTACGAGGGGCTGATTCTCGACTCTGAAGCCGAAATTTCCTGGGCGCACCGGGGATTGCGGCTGCTCGACAGGCTTTACGGAGCGGAAGCAGGCGCCTGAGGCTAGGGGCACAGCAACCACTCACCAGCTGCGGACCCGTGCCGCGCTAACCAGGGGCAACAACCTCCATCGCGGCCCGGACGCAGGACAAGAAGGATTCAGCTGGGCTGAATCCTTTTCCTTTGCCGAGGAGAAACAGGAACGGCCGGCCTACCAGCCGGCCGTTCTTGTCCCGTCACCATTGTCGCAAGGCATGGACACCGGTCTCCCCGGAACGTTCCGGGGATCATTGCCGTAGCTGTTCTTGGCACCAATAGCCAGTCAGAGCCGGCGCGGGAATGCCGAGCGGCGGCCGTACAGGGTGAGCAGCAGGGCGGTGATGCCGAGGGCGATCATGACGACCGGGAGCGCCAGCCCGTCGAATGGGGTCAGGAGGAGCGCGCCGAGAATGCCCGCGCCGAAGATAGCCAGGTTGAAGGCGACCGGGAGGAATGCATTGGCGACGTCGGCGTTGTCGCCTCCGGCGGTGGTGAGTGGTCCCTGGACTTGGGCTGATGCGCCGCCGAAGGTGAGGCCCCAGAGCGCGGCGGCGATCAGGATGGCGACTACCGATGCATGTCCGATCAGCAGAATGAGTCCGGAAGCGACGAACACGGTGACGCTGAGGTGAAGGAGGGGCCTCGGGTGGCGGTCCAGCAGCGCACCGGTGACGGCGACCCCGACGACGGACGCGATGCCGTAGACCAGCAGGACCAGGCTGGCGGAGAGGCCGGTGCCGGTGGCCCGGAGGTAGGGGGCGATGTAGGTGTAGATGGTGCTGTGGGCGAGCATCCAGGCGACGATGACGGCCAGGATGACGGCGACGCCGGGGATTTTGAACACCCGGCCCAGGGGGAGCCGTGACGCCCGCGGTTGGCCGGCGGCGTCGGGGACGCATCCGAGGATCAGCGCAGCCACGATGACCCCCAGGGCGGACAGGGCACCGAATGACCAGCGCCAATCGAAAGCTGTTCCGATCCAGGCGCCGAGTGGGGTGCCGAACGCGAATCCGAGGGGCGCCCCGGTGGACACGATGGCCAAGGACAACCCGGCGTGCCGGGGCGGGCTGATGCGGCGCCCGTAAGCGGCGAGCATTCCCCAGATGATTCCCGAGAATGCGCCCGCAAAGAATCGTGACACGAGTGACAACGTCACATCGGGGGAGACTGCGGTGACCGTGGTGGCAAGCACGAGACCGGCGATACCGCCGAGCAGGAGCGGCTTTCGTCGCATGCCACGCGTCAGCATGATCGCGGGGATGGTGACGATGACCGTTCCGAGGGCGTACGCGCTGACCAGCAGACCCACCGTACCTTCGCCGGTGTGGAGGCCGGCGGCAATGACAGGAAGCAGGCCGGCGGGCATCGTCTCGGTGGCGACGAGGATAAATCCCATGGCGGCCAGGACCACCAGTGCGGTCAGGGGCAGTCTTTGCTGTGCATTGTTTTCTTGTTCGCTGCCCTCTGGTGTGGCGTCGACCAAGGCACTGGCTTCCTGTGCCGGTGTTCGGGTGGGGGCGGTCGTCATGCGGTTCCTTTCGTGCGTGGCGGTATTGCCTCAGCGTTGGGGTTGGTCAAGCGTGGCTGTGTAGCCACCGGAAGCGGCGCCTCGCCCGACGTCGTCGACCGTTCCGCAGGCCGCGAAGCACCGCTCAACCCTCCGGCCAGTCAATCCCGATTTCCGCGGGCGGGGGAGTCCCCGGTGAGACGTGTACCGGGAGGGAACCCCTTGTTCGGCCGCAGCGATTTACCCTTGATGCATGGATAACCGGGGTGAAGTGCGTGAGTTCCTGATGTCGCGCCGTGCACGACTGACGCCGGAACAAGCGGGCCTTGCGGCAGGCTCGAACCGACGGGTGGCCGGATTGAGGCGCAGCGAGGTTGCGGTTCTCGCCGACGTCAGCGTGGAGTATTACGCCAAGCTGGAGCGCGGTTCCATCGCCGGTGCGTCCTCGTCCGTGCTCGAAAGACGGCATCCCGACCTCTGGACGGGGGCGCCCGCGGGCGGCCGCACCCCGAACTTGGCGCGGTTCCAGTTCCTCGACCCCGCCTCGCGCGACTTCTACCCAGACTGGGACTTGTTCGGTGAAATGTGCGTCGGCATCATGCGCGCTGAAGCCGGCCGCGACCCCCACGACCGCACCATGCAGGACCTGGTCGGCGAACTGTCGACCCGCAGTGAGACGTTTCGGACACTGTGGGGCGCCCATAATGTGCGGACTCACGGGTCCGGCACGAAACGCTTTCACCACCCCGTGGCCGGCGAACTCACGCTGGCCTACGAGGAACTGGCGATCACCGCGGAACCGGGCCTGGTCCTCTTGGTCTACACCGCCGAGCCGGGCTCGCCCTCAGCGGAACGGCTGCACCTCCTCGCCAGTTGGAGTGCAAGCGAAGACGCCACGATCGAACGGCGGCGGGCAACCAGCTGACGGGAGGCAAGTTCCGTGCCCGCCAGAGAGCGTGCTACCCGGCGCCGGAGTTGCCTTGGAGGTAGTTCAGGCTGATGAGCAGCGCCTTAAGCTGGGCGTACCGGTCTGTTGCCATCCAGGCCTTTGCGGCGGCCCGGGTCGGGAACGCGGGGTCGTTGAAAAGAACACTCGTGGTGAGCCCGCCGTTCCCCGTGGCCAGGAGCCCGCAGCTTGAGGTGACGCCTTTGCCCTGCTCCAGGTATCGAGGGTCGCGGAGACCCATTCCGTAAAAATCGCGGGTCGAAGAGGATTCCACGGCGAACCCAAAAACGGGTTTAGTGCCGCCCGGTGCGGTCATTCCCGGAGCCTGCACCTTATCGAACACTTCGCGGGAGGTGGGCGCAGTTGCGCAACCAGTTGTAAAGCCATTTTGTAGTGAGAGCAGATCGTTGCCGGCGCCATCGGAAACGATCGCCTCAACGCCGGGGACGGTTCGGGCAGGCGGGAGGACCGTTCGCACGGTCCAGGTCGACGGATACGTGAAGGAAATGTGGCCATCCGGGAAAGTGAACGTCTTCCGCGCAGGTGCTGCAGGCTTCGCTGACGGGGCAGGCGCCGCAACCGGGGGTGCCGCGCTGGCGGTCGGGGCCACCGGTGCTGGAGTGGCGGTTGGTGTGGCCGTCACGGTCGGCGCGGCCCCAGCCGTGGCCCCCGTGGTCGAGCGCGGAGCGGCAGCGGCAGGATTAGTTCCTGGCTGTGATGCACATCCGGCAAGGACGAGGCTGAGCGCAATGCCCGCCATTGTGACATGCGCGTAAAACCCGGTGCGGTTGAGACCCACTTTTTGGTTCCCCCAATATTTGCGACGGCCGGGTGAATATCCCGCTCGAGACCTCAGTATCAGGGATGCGGCCGGAAGTTATTGTCAGGTCTGAAAGACGGCGCAGAACCGTTACCTTGGGCTGCCAGTTGGCCGCCAACCCGACCGACATTCACAGCTGATAATTCTTGGGCCGGTCGGGAGTTTCACTCCGGGCGGAGACGAGTAAGGCCGGCCGGAACGATCTTTCGATCGCCCCGGGCCGGCCTCTGAACCGCGCATGATCTGCGCTCCCGCGGAAGGTAAGAGATTCGAACTCTTGGTACGGGGTCACCGCACACTGGTTTTCAAGACCAGCTCCATCGGCCGCTCGGACAACCTTCCCTAACGAGTAGTCTTTCATAGGCAGTCGGCTGCAACAAAAACCAAAAACACGGTGCGCTTGCGGACGCGTGCAGCTCCCCGCCATATTCTGGGGAGTGATGTTGATCGGACCTGGCGATCGCGGCGAACGTGCGCGGAGCCAGTTAGGAATCGGGAGTGCTCCATGAAGGCTGTCTATATCTCAGAGCCCGGCGGACCCGAGGTCCTGGAAGTCCGTGAGGTTCAGGCCCCGGTGGCCGGCCCCGGCGAGGTGCTGATCGACGTCGTGGCCGCGGGCCTTAACCGTGCCGATGTCCAGCAGCGCAAGGGCTTCTACCCGCCGCCCCCGGGCGCCTCCGAGGTCCCCGGGCTGGAGGTCTCCGGCCGGATCGCAGGGTTCGGTCCGGGCGTGACCAAGGCGTTTTCCGTGGGGGACAAGGTGGTGGCGCTGCTCGCCGGCGGCGGCTACGCCCAGCAGGTGGCCGTCCCCGCGGGTCAGGTCCTGAGGATCCCCGACGGCGTGGATCTGGTCACGGCGGCGTCGCTGCCCGAGGTCGCGGCGACGGTCTATTCCAACCTGATCATGACGGCGCAGCTGCAGCCGGGCGAAACTGTCCTCATCCACGGAGCCACAGGCGGTATCGGCACCATGGCCATCCAGCTGGCCAAGGCCGTCGGCGCCCGCGTGGCCACGACGGCCGGGAACGCGGAAAAAGTCGGCACCGCCAAGGCCTTCCTCGGGGCGGACATCGCCATCAACTACGCGGAGGAAAACTTCCCGGCGAGCCTGCGCGCGCAAAACGGCGGCAAAGGCGCGGACGTCATCCTCGACGTCGTCGGGGCCAAATACCTCGAGCAGAACATCGATGCGCTCGCCGACTACGGACGCCTCGTGGTGATCGGGCTGCAGGGCGGCGCGAAGGCGGAACTGGACCTTGGCCAGCTGCTGCAGAAACGGGCCGCTATCATCGCCACCGCACTGCGTCCCCGCCCGGTGGAGGAAAAGACAGTGATCATGAACGCCGTCCGCGACGCCGTGTGGCCGATGCTGACCGACGGCAGGATCCGGCCCCTCGTGGCCAAGAGCTTCCCGCTGGACCAAGTCGCCGCCGCGCACACCTACTTCGACTCCGGCGACCACGTGGGCAAGGTCCTGCTGGTCATGTAGCGGGGCGCCGGATCCGGCCTAAAACCGCAGGTCCGGGCCGACTTATTCCGTGCGGGGCATGCGCTGTTTTGCGACAAAGTCACCAAAGACGATAGCGTGGTTCCATACGCGGTATACACGCGTCTTGGGGCGCGTGTATGCTGTGTGATTTCGTGACTTAGCGATTCCGGGGGGCGCCATGTCTATACGTCACAGTCTCCTCGCCCTCTTGCAGGACCGCCCGCGCTACGGGTACCAGCTCAGGACCGAATTCGAGGACCGCACCGGGTCCTCCTGGCCGCTGAACATCGGACAGGTCTACACCACCCTGGACCGGCTGGAACGCGACGGGCTGGTCCGCAAAGACGGCGGCGACGGCGACGGGCACGTCATCTACAGCATCACCACGGCCGGGCGGACCGAAGTCGGCGCCTGGTTCACGGCCCCGGTATCCCGCGCGAATCCGCCCCGGAATGAACTGGCCATCAAGCTCGCCCTCGGCCTCACGATTCCCGGGACAGACGTCGGCGCCATCATCCACGCCCAGCGGACGGTCTCCATCCGCGCGCTGCAGGACTACACCAAGTCCCGCCGCGACACGGCCGCGCTTCAGCGCCCGGCCGACACCGCCAGGCTCCTGGTGCTGGATTCCCTCATCTTCCAGACCGAAGCCGAGGTGCGCTGGCTGGACCTCTGCGAGGCCCGCCTCGTGCAGCTCAGCAACCTCCGGGCGTAGCCGGGCCGACCGCTCGTCGCGCAATCCACACCGCCGGGCGCAGGGCTGCGGCCGGGACCCGCCCGCATTGGTAGGGTGCCGGAGGGCAGTTCTGTACCGGTGGACTGCCCAGCTGGGTTTCTCAAGGAGGAGACATGGGCACAATGCCAGATGGCACACAACGCGAAAGCACAAACAACCTCACGCAGGGCAGCGCGCGTGGCACCGCGCAACTCGACGACGGGGTCGTTCCGGACCCGTCCCTCCCGCCGACGTCGGTGGATGAGTCGGTCCGCGACGCCGCGGACCGCGCCTGGACGCCCGCCAAGATCGCGCTGTGGGCGGCCATTGCGCTGCTGGGCGGGATCGCCTGGTTCATGCTCGCCATCATCCGCGGCGAGACCGTCAATGCCATCTGGTTCGTGTTCGCCTCCGTCTGCACCTACCTGATCGGCTACCGCTTCTACTCCAAGGTCATTGAGCGTTACCTGACCAAGCCCAACGACCGCCGTGCCACCCCGGCCGAATACAAGGCCGACGGCAAGGATTACGTCCGGACGGACCGCAACGTCCTCTTCGGCCACCACTTCGCCGCCATCGCCGGCGCCGGCCCACTGGTGGGCCCGGTCATCGCGGCCCAGATGGGCTACCTGCCCGGCACGATCTGGATCATCATCGGCGTCGTCCTTGCCGGCGCCGTCCAGGATTACCTCGTCCTGTTCTTCTCCATGCGCCGCGGGGGCCGGTCCCTGGGCCAGATGGCCCGCGAGGAACTCGGCGTCATCGGCGGCACGGCCGCCCTCATCGCAACCCTGCTCATCATGGTGATCATCGTCGCCATCCTCGCCCTGGTGGTCGTCAACGCCCTCGGCGAGAGCCCCTGGGGCGTCTTCTCGGTGGGCATGACCATCCCGATCGCCCTCTTCATGGGCGTGTACCTGCGCTTCATACGGCCGGGCAAGGTCATGGAGGTGTCCCTGATCGGTTTCGTGCTGCTCATGGCCGCCATCATCGGCGGCGGCGCCGTGGCGGGCACCGAATGGGGTGCCGCGTTCTTCCACCTGGACAAGGTCACCATCGCCTGGGGCCTCATCATCTACGGCTTCGTCGCAGCCATCCTGCCCGTCTGGCTCCTCCTGGCCCCCCGCGACTACCTCTCCACGTTCATGAAGATCGGCGTGATTGTGATGCTGGCGCTGGCCATCATTGTGGTCCGCCCCGAAATCACCGTGCCTGCCTTCAGCGAGTTCGCCGGCCGGGACAACGGTCCGGTGTTCTCCGGCGCCCTGTTCCCGTTCCTTTTCGTCACGATCGCCTGCGGCGCGCTGTCCGGGTTCCACGCGCTGATCGCCTCCGGCACCACACCGAAGCTGATCGAGAAGGAGCGCCAGACGCGCCTGATCGGGTACGGCGGCATGCTCATGGAATCCTTCGTCGCCATCATGGCCCTCGTCGCCGCAATCTCCATTGACCGCGGCATCTACTTCGCCATGAACGCCCCCGCGGCGCTGACCGGCGGGACCGTCGAGACCGCGGCCGCGTGGGTCAACAGCCTGGGCCTGTCCGGCGTCAACATCACGGCCGGTGATCTCGCGCAGACGGCCAAGGACGTGGGGGAGCAAAGCATCGTGTCGCGTTCGGGCGGCGCGCCCACCCTCGCCGTCGGCCTTGCCCACATCATGCAGCAGTTCATCGGCGGCACCGCGATGATGGCCTTCTGGTACCACTTCGCCATCATGTTTGAGGCCCTCTTCATCCTCACGGCCGTCGACGCCGGCACCCGCGTTGCCCGGTTCATGCTCCAGGACTCGATCGGCAACTTCGTCCCGAAGTTCAAGGAACACTCCTGGCGCCCGGGCGCCTGGCTCTGCACCGCCATCATGGTGGCCGCCTGGGGCGCGGTCCTGCTGATGGGCGTCACTGACCCGCTGGGCGGCATCAACACCCTGTTCCCGCTGTTCGGGATCGCCAACCAGCTGCTCGCGGCCATCGCCCTCTCGGTCTGCCTGGCCATTGCCGCCAAGCGCACCGCCCCGAAGTTCCTGTGGATCGTGGCGGCGCCGCTGGCGTTGGCCGCCGTCGTGACCATCACGGCGAGCTTCTACAAGATCTTCTCGCCCGTTCCCGCGGTGGGCTACTTCGCCAACAACGCAGCCTTTGCCAAGGCTCTGGCGGACGGCAAGACCTCCTTTGGGACCGCCAAGACCCAGGCCGCCATGGAGGCCGTGGTCCGCAACACGATGATCCAGGGATGGCTCTCGATCATCTTCGTGGTGTTAAGCATCGTCGTCATCATCACGGCAGTGATGGCAACCATCAAGGCCCTGCGGAACACCGCCGCGGGGCTGCCCAACGCCGAGCACGAAGACCCCGCACAGGCCTCCCGAGTCTTCGCCCCGGCAGGGTTTGTCCCCACGGCGGCGGAGCGTGACCTCGTGGCCGAATGGAACCAGCTCCCGGCCGGAGGCCGGCTCGAAAAGTCCGGGCACCACTGATGCGGGGCCGGACGTGAACGCGGTCCTCGCTGGGTTCCGCGGGTTTGCCGGGTACCTCAGCGGTGTGCTGGGCGCCGATGCCTACAAGAAGTACCTGGAGCACCATGAGGCCTCCGGGCACACCAGCCTTCCCCTCACCGAGCGGGAGTTCTGGCGTGACCGGACCGACCGGCAGGACACGAATCCGCAGGGGCGGTGTTGTTGAGGCGGTGTTGTTGAGGCGGTGTTGCTGAGCGGCTGATGCTGGGCAGCTGGCCCGGCCGGGCCGGGGGAGGGGCGGCGTGGGGCACAACGGTGTCCGACGCCGCCCCTCCGCTTCCGGCGGACGCCGGGTCCGGGCCGCCCGGCGCGTGAGAGTATGAAGCCATGAGCGATCAGCACGACACTCAGCCCCGCGCCCAAACTGCCGACGACGTGCCCGTCGAAGGCACACCCGTGGATGACGCCCTGCCCGGGACGCCGCTGGCGCCACCGGCTGCAGTGCCGCCCGGCCGCGCCGGTGGACCCGGTGCCGGGCCCAGGCCGCCCCGGGGCAGCGAACTTCAGGACCTCGTGGACCAGCCCGCCAAGGTCATGCGGATCGGCACGATGGTCAAGCAGTTGCTGGACGAGGTGAAGTCCGCGCCCCTTGACGACGCTGCCCGCGTCCGGCTGGCCGAAATCCATGACCGGTCCATCAAGGAACTCGAGGACGGCCTGGCCCCGGAGCTCGTTGAGGAGCTTGAACGGATCAACCTCCCCTTTCCGGAGAACGCAACCCCCTCCGACGCGGAACTGAGGATAGCCCAGGCCCAGCTGGTCGGCTGGCTTGAGGGGCTCTTCCACGGCATCCAGACGGCCATCGCGGCGCAGCACGCCGCCAGGGAGCACACCTACGCCCAAATGCAGCTGCGCCAGCTGCCGCCCGGAACCGTGATCGCGCCGGGCGTCATCATCGGGGAAAACGGCGAACCGGTCCGCGCCGCCGCGCCGCGTCACGGCGCGGAGTCCCCCGAGCCGCCCGAACCCGCGGACCCGGACCATGGCCCGGGCCAGTACCTTTAGCGCGACCTTGGGCTTCTTCAGCGCAGCACGGCAAGGCCGCAGGGACGACGCAGAACTTGGCAAGGGGCTCTGGCGGCGCGCCCACGACCGGTTCAACCGCGGGCTTGACCGCTACCACCAGGTCCTCGAGGGGGTCGAAGACGAGGCCCTGTACGGCGAGCTCGTCGAGATCGCCAATCAGCTCTCCGCGCTCGCGCCCCGGGTCCGGCAGGTCTGCGTGGAGGCCCAGCGGCGCTTTCCCAGCAATGGATTGGACATCCCGGGGCCGTTGGCAGGGGTCCACCGCGCCCTGTCGACGGCGGGCAACTCCCTGGCCATGACGGCTGAGGCGGCCGCGATGCTCCGGCTTGCCGTGGGTCCGGTCCCGGCGGGCGCCGCGTCGGTGCGGCGGCGCGCCGATTCCGTGCTGGAACAGGTCCACGACGCCGAGCGGCGGCTTGCGGAAGCCGACGGCGGCGGCCCGACGCCAGCCTGAGCCGCTACGCGAATTAGTCTCTTGCACAGGCCCGCCCTGGCATGGCTGGGTTTCCCGACATTCCCTTAATTTCCCGGGTATTCCCGGTTACGCGCCTAGCTTAGCGGCGCCCTGTCGCTGGCCGGAGGGCGCCGAAGTTGGCAGGATACTTATATGACTTTTTCACCGGAACTGACTTTCAATGACGGCAACACCATCCCCCAGCTTGGCTACGGCGTGTGGCAGGTTGAAGATGACGTGGCCGAAAAGGTGGTTGTCCAGGCGTTCGAGGCCGGCTTCCGCCACATCGACACGGCAAAGATCTACGGCAACGAAGCAGGCGTAGGCCGCGCCATCGAGCGTTCCGGCCTCAAGCCCGAGGAAATTTTCATCACCACCAAGCTGTGGAACGCGGACCAGGGCTACGAGTCCACCCTGAAGGCGTTCGAGGAATCCATGGAGCGGCTCGGCCTCGAGACCCTGGACCTGTACCTGATCCACTGGATGCAGCCCAAGCAGGACAAATACGTTGACACCTGGAAGGCCCTCATCGAGCTCCAGAAGCAGGGCCGGGTCAAGACCATCGGCGTCTCCAACTTCACCAAGGAGGGCCTGCAGCGCCTGATCGATGAAACCGGCGTTGTTCCGGCCATCAACCAGGTCGAACTGCACCCGTTCTTCAGCCAGGCCGACCTGCGCGAGTTCAACGCGTCCAAGGGCATCCTCACCCAGGCATGGTCGCCGCTGGGCCAGGGCGGCGAGCTCCTCGAGAGCCCCGTCATTGACCAGATTGCCGCCAAGCACGGCGCCACCCCGGCCCAGGTTGTCATCGCCTGGCACCTGGCCATCGGCAACGTGGTCATTCCGAAGTCGGTGACCGAGTCCCGGATCCGCGAGAACTACGCGGCCCTGGACGTCAGCCTCGACGAGACCGACATCCAGGCCATCAACGGGCTGGACCGTTCCGCCGAAGATGCCGGCCGGATCGGACCGGATCCGGCCGTCTCCGACTTCGCCTAAGCACCTCCCGTGACGCCGGCAGCCAGCCGGCGTTCGCACAGGGCCTTCACCCCGCACGGGGTGGAGGCCCTTCGGGCGTCCCGAAAGCCTCCGGAGTCAGGCGGCGGCCCGGCGCTCTTTCGCCGGAATTGCATCGACCACGGCCCAGCCGTCTTCGCCCGCAACGCAGCGGCTGGCGAAGCGGTCTGCGGAGGCAGCGTCATCGAAGCTCTCGGTGCGGATCCGGCCGCAGTCGGTGTCCAGGTAGGTGACCACGAAATGCAGTGCGCCATCCTGTGCGTCGTTGAAATCCGCCTCAAAATCTGACTCGATATCATGGCGGAAACCCTGCTGGAAATTCTGGTTGTTCTCCATGATTCCAGTGTGCGACTGACCACCGACACTAAGACTTCACTCCTCCGGCGTGTTGCCGAGCCGCAGCACCCGTTCCCGCGCCAGGACTTCCTTGCGGCGCTGCCGGTCGGCGGCCCGTGCCGTCTGCTGCGCCAGAGCCGACGCCAGCTCGTGATCCTTCCGGGCCGTTTTGAGCCCGGCTTCTGCCGCGTCCAGACGCCGCCTGAGCTCGCGCACCTCGTCGGCCAGCCGGCTGGTTTCCGCCGTCGCCTCCGCCAGCTCCGCGGCCGCGCGGCCTGCCTCCTCGTCGGCTTCCGCGGCGGCCACTTCGGCCGCCTCCAGGGCGGTCCGCGCCCGTTCCACTGCCGACGGCGTGGGCGTCATCCGTGCCGTCCCGACGGCCCGGAGGCGGGGCTGTTCCGTTGTCGGCTTTCCACCGGCAGTTCCGCCGCGCTGTGCGGTCCGGTCCGCCGGTTCTGTCCCGCCGGCGGCGGTCGCTGGTGCTGACCGGTGGACGCTGGCCGTTCCAGGCGCGGTTCCAGGCGCGGCTCCAGTGCCGGGCACCGACGCCGAATGGCTCCCCGGGACCGCCACTGCGCCGGCGAGATCGACGACGTCGACCCCGTCCGCCGAGAGCGCCCGGAGCAGACAGCCGCTTTGCACGGCGGCGGCGGCCCCCGCGTCGGCGGTGGCGGCCCGCAGGGTCTGCTCCACTTCCGTCGCGACGGCGGCGCTGATGGCCCGTCCGTGCCGGGCCGCCAAGGCCTGTGCCGCTTTCACCGTGCTGGCGAGGAGCTGGCGCCGCTGCTGGGCGAGGCGGCGGAGGTCCGCTGCATCCAGGGCATCCTGAGCGGCCTGCATCGACGTCCCCAGCTCAGCCAGCTCCCGCAGGATTTCGGGGCTGTGCGCCGCCAGCATGTTCACCGCCCACGCCGCGACCGACGGCTTGGGCAGGGCACGGACTGCGGCCGCCAGGGCACGCTGCTCGGCGGCGGTGACACCCGCGGAACTGACGTCTTTGGCCGCCGCCGTTCTAGCTGCCACGAACTCCCCGTAGGGCAATGCATAGAGCGGCCCGGCAATGCCCGCTAGTTCCCGCGATCCCATGCAAGAATCATAGGAGTCTGGCCCCGCCGCGAGTTCGCTGCCCCGTTATCAGACCCGGTGCCGTCACGTTCTGGAGGAGATTTCACTTGATCGAAATTGGTGGGCTCCCGGCCCATGTCCTGCTCGTCCACGCCGTAGTGGTATTAGCGCCCATTGCAGGTCTTGGCGCCATCGTTTATGCCGTGGCACGGCGCTGGTGGGGCTACCTGGCGTGGCCCTTGGGCGTGTTGTCACTGGGGCTGGTGCCGGTAACACTCCTGACCGCGCAGGCAGGCGAGCAGCTGGAGAAAGTCCGTCCGGCGTCGGCGGTGGTCCACGAGCACGCCCAGGAAGGTGACGTACTCAAAGTGCTTTCCGTGATCTTCTTCGTCCTGGTCGCGGCAATGTTGATGGTCACCTACGAGCCCTTTGGCCGGCGCCTGGCGTTCCTTGGCGGCCTTCGGAGCAACCGGATTGTCCGGGGAGCCGTCCTGATTGCCGGCGCCCTCGCGGGGGCCTTCTTCATTTACCAGAGCATCATCACGGGACATTCCGGCGCGGCCTCAGTCTGGGCGCGCTAAGTCAGCCCCTCTGCGGGCCCTTGGCCAGGTGATGCGTGCCGGGCCCGGTGCAGCGTGACGAGCAGCAGGACAAGGGCCGTTGCCTGCAGTCCGGCCACGGCAGCGATGAGCGCCGGCCGTGCGCCGTAAAGTGACCCGTACAGGGCGCCGCCGGCCAAGGCTCCGGCGCCCTCGAACGCCGCGAACACCCCGTACGCCGTGCCCTGCCGGGGTTGGGGCACCAAATCGGCAACCAGCGCCTTGACCGTGGAGTCCTGGATGCCGGTGGCGGCACCCCAGACCAAGACCCCGGGCGCACGAGCCCGGCGCTCGGCGCCAGGGCCAGTACGGGCACCCCCATAATCAGCACGGGCAGCGCCAGGAGCACGGCCGCCCCGGCGCGGTCGTAAAGGACGCCACTGGCGAGGGCCCCGACGGCGGCGGCCCCCATGGCGCCGGCGTACAGCAGCGGAACCACCGAGACGGGGACGGCCACGTCGGCCGTCAGGTGATAGGAGATGACGCCGAAGGCGACCAGTCCGGCGCTCCAGAAGAACCCGGCCAACGCGAACAAGGTGAAGACGCTGGAGAGCGCCGACGGCTGCCGCCCGGCGGGTTTCCCGCGGGGCGGCTCCGGCAAGTCGGAGGGGTCGGCCACGGGCCTGTCCGCGCCGGGATCCCGGACGCGGCGGCGCAGCCAAACGAGAATCGCCAGCGCCGCCGCCGCCGGAATGATGAGCACCGCAAAGGCTGCCGGCAGTGAGCCGGTGGCAACCAGCACCGCCGAGACGAGCAGCGGGCCCAGGAGCGCCCCGGCCAGATCGAGGGACTTGTGGACGGCGAAGCCGCGGCCCCGGCCAACCGGCCCGGCGACGGCGGCGAGCAGCACGGTTTTCGCCGGGCTGCGGACGGCTTTGCCTACCCTGTCCCCGATGATGAGCACGGCCGCCAGGGCCATCCCGGCGGTCCCGGCGAACGGCGTCAACGCCAGCAGCGGGACGCACACCGCCGTCAGCACATAGCCGGCCATCGTGAAAGTCCAGTACTTCCTGGTGCGGTCCGCCCAGGGGCCGAACACCAGCCGGAGTCCCTGGGACGCGGCTTCCGCAGCGCCGGTCACGAGGCCGACGAACAGCGCGGACGCACCGAGCTGGGCCAGCAGGGGACCGCCGAGCGGGCGGGCGCCGTCGGACACCATGTCCGCGGCGAGGCTGACCAGGCCGAAGCCGACAACCGGGCCCCACAGCCGGTGCCGCCAATTCCCGGTTTGGCTTCCGGACCGCGACGTCGGGTATTGCTGGCCGGCTGGCATCCTGCGCCCGGGCCGTTCCATTTCCTAAGGCTGACGGACGGCCCGGAAAAAGACAATACGCAGGTCAG
Source organism: Arthrobacter sp. P1_D4 (assembly GCF_056406115.1). Taxonomy (NCBI): domain Bacteria; kingdom Bacillati; phylum Actinomycetota; class Actinomycetes; order Micrococcales; family Micrococcaceae; genus Arthrobacter; species Arthrobacter sp. P1_D4. Next base: position 240,677 of record NZ_JBFUAU010000013.1, read on the forward strand.
GGGCCTGTCGCCGCGTCGAGGCGCAGAAGGAAATATTGGCCAAAGGGGTTCTTTCTGGGCGGGACCGTCACCTCAACGCCGTCGCCGACTGCCACGCCGTCGCTCACGGCCACGGCCACGGCGACGCCGACGCCCTCGCCGTCTCCCACCCCTACATCGGGCGCGCCGATCAGCGCGGTCTGGAACCTCGGCAGTTCATGGACCGGCGGCTACGTGGCCAATATCGAGGTCACTGGCCTCCGGGCGGCGGCCGGTTGGAGCGTGAGCTGGCCCGATCCGAACGTCACCCGGGTGGCCAACTCCTGGGGGATCAGCTGCACGGTGCTCCCCAAGGTGTCGGTGACCTGCAGCGGCTCGGACTGGGCCACGAAGGTCGCCGCCGGCCAGAAACTGTCCGTAGGCCTGCAGGTGGATTCGCTGAAGGCTCCCGTCAACCCGGTGCTCACTCTGAAGTAGCCGGCCGCGCAAGGGCGCCCTCACCGCGCAACGTATTGACGAGAAGCAGCCTGGAGCCGCGGCCACAGCCTCACGTGAGCGACTCCATGCTCCGGCCTGCGCGGGCACGGAACGGGGTGCGGGTAATCTGGTCATTTTCGCCGCACTCATGATTGGCATGATCATCTCCCGCTCCGCCGCCACCAAGTCCCTGACCGTCCTTGCCGGCCTGCTTCTGGCAGGCTCCCTCGCCGGCTGTGATGCCGCAGCCCACGTTGGCGCCAAAGTCGCAGACGCCGTGCACAGCGCGGCCGCATCCCAGGCTCCCGGTGCCGGTGCCGGTGCCGGTGCCGCGCACCCGGGCGAGGCCGCCGCGGCCGTAGCCCAGCTGGCGTCCATCCCGGTGAAGGGCAAGGCCCCAAAGACCGGGTACAGCCGTGGGCAGTTCGGTCCCGCCTGGTCCGATGTAGACCACAACGGCTGCGACACGCGCAACGACATGCTCCGCCGTGACCTCACCGACGTGACGACCAAGCCGGGGACCAGGGATTGCGTCATCGCCTCCGGCAAGCTTGCCGACAAGTACACCGGCAAGACCATCACCTTCACCCGTGGTGAGAACTCGGCCGACGTCCAGATCGACCACATTATTCCCCTGTCGCTGGCCTGGCAGACCGGCGCCCAGCAGATCAGCGCCGGCCAGCGCCTCCAGCTCGCCAACGATCCGCTGAACCTGATGTCCGCCGACGGCCCCGCGAACCAGCAGAAGTCAGACTCCTCGGCCGATGCTTGGCTGCCGGCCAACAAGGCGTTCCGGTGCGAATACGTCGCCCGCCAGACTGCTGTGAAGGCCAAGTACAAGCTCTGGATGACCCGTCCCGAGCACGACGCCATCGCCGGGATTCTCGCCACCTGCAAATAGCGGCACCGCATCCCTGAGGGGTACCTTCGTCGGAGCCGCCTAAACCGCGCCCAAATCTCCGTCTCGTCGAATAGCTTCCGTCCCTGAGGACGGCACACCAAGGTGTCGGCCCTTTCTGCTCCCTGACCTGCGGAAACATTCCGGGATGCCATAGTGCCCACGGGACGAAAACGCCGGTAGCATGACAGCCGGGGGCCCGCTGGGGCGCCCGGTATTGGGGGAACCATGGCACAACCGCGCCGGCTACTCGGCAGCAGTCCCAGCTCCGTCATCGCGGGCCGTCACCGCCTCGAGGTCCATAACGCGCAACGCCGCGGTGCCGCGCGTGCCCAGGCCCATGTCCTGCCCCCGCCGAGCCAGGCGCCACACTTCAGCGATTCCGCCGCGGCCGACGTCCCCTGACCCTCCCGGATCCACCCGGCACACCAGTGAAGGAGCATCACATGTCAGATCCGCATTATTCTCAGCAAGGCACCGGCCGGCAGATGTGGCCCAGCGAGCAGCCCCGGCAGAACCCGGGGTGGGCGCCGAACCCGTACGCCGCTGCGGCGTACCCGGCTCACGGATCCGGGCCCGTGCCACTCTGGGCACCGCTCTACGGCGCTTCTCTGCCAGAGGCCGCGTCGCGGTTCTTCAAGAAGTACGGGACGTTCTCCGGCCGCGCCAGCCGGAGCGAATACTGGTGGTGGATGCTCGTCTCCGGTCTCGTCTCGATCGTCTTAAACGTCATCATGCTTGCCGGTGGGGCGGCCGGCGCAAAACTGGGCCCCAACGGCGCCAGCGTCCCCGGCCCCGCCTATATGATCGGGCTCATCCTGGCAGCCGTCTGGTTCCTGGCAGTCATTGTCCCGTCCTTGGCCCTGACGGTCCGTCGACTCCACGACTCGAACTTCAGCGGCTGGATGTACCTCATCGTCCTCATCCCGTTTATCGGCGGCATTATTCTCCTCGTCTTCACGCTGCTGGAATCAAAACCCGAGGGCCAGCGGTTCGACGTCCCCGCATAAGCATCCGGGTCGCACCCACTGACCCCGCGCGAACTACAAGAAGGCCCTGCCGCCCCTGAGGGCTGCGGGGCCTTCTTCTGGGTCGGGGTTCCCGGCCCGATACGGCCCCGTACGGACCCGTCCCGCCGCAACCAATAAAAAACCCCGTATCCCCGTTGAGTCAACGGTGATACGGGGTTCTTCCCGAGCTTCCTGCCAGAATCGAACTGGCGACCTTCTCATTACGAGTGAGACGCTCTACCAACTGAGCTAAGGAAGCAACCACATGAATGCCCTGTGAACCGGGCGGATCATGCAAGAGACAACTGTAATAGAGTCCCGGCGTCCGGGTCAAAATGAGCGACCGAAGCCGCCATGCGGCCCCGTCGCGGACCTAGCAGACGGTGTTGTCCGCCGGGGCCTTTCCGTCCACCAGGTAGTCATCGACCGCGTTGCCGATGCAGCTGTTGGAACGGCCGTACGCCGTGTGGCCCTCACCCTTCCAGGTCAGCAGCGAGGCGTTCCCAAGCTGCTTGCGCAGGGAACTGGCCCATTGCACGGGCGTAGCCGGGTCGCCGGTGGTTCCAACTACGACAATCGGGGCCGAGCCCTTGTAATCGACCGGGGCAGGGGCCCGGACGTTCTTGTACGGCCAGTCCTTGCAGTTGCTGCCGCCATAGGCGAAGTAGTAGCCAAACGTGGGCGACAGCTGGCGCAGCTTCTGGTCCTCGGCCCGCATGGACGCGGTGTCGGACACCATCGGGTAGTCCAGGCAGTTGATGGCGTTGAAGGCGAAGGTGCTGTTTGACGTGTAGGTGCCGCTGGGATCGCGGTCGGCGCCGAAGTCGGCCAGCTGCAACATGCCCGTGCCGTCGCCGGCCAGGGCGGTGGCGAGCGCCCGGGTGAGGATCGGCCAGTTGTCATTGTTGTAGAGCGGGATGATGAGGCCGCTGACAAACGTGGAGCCCGAGACCTTCCGGCCGTCCTTCGCCGGCAGCGGGTTCGCCTCGGCCGCGCTGATGGCGTTGCGGATCTGCTGGACACCTTCCTCGGTGCTTCCCGCGAGGGGGCATCCGGACGTCTGCTGGCACTTGGCGACATAGGCGTGGAGGGCCTTTTCGAAGGCCACGGCCTGGTCGCGGGTCAGTTCCTCGTTGCTCAGCGATGGGTCAAGGGCGCCGTCGAGGACCAACCGGCCCACGTTGTCCGGAAACAGCGATGCGTAGGTGGCGCCGAGGAGCGTCCCGTAGGAGTAACCGAGGTAGTTCAGCTTGGAGTCGTTGGCCACCCCGCGCAGGATGTCGAGGTCCTTCGCGGCGCTGACGGTGTCGATATGGGCCAGCACCGGCCCGGTTTTCTCCACGCACTTGGCAGCGATGGCCTTGTTGTCGGCCAGGGCCTCGTCTAGTCCGGCGTCGGTGTCCAGGGCGTAGGTCTTGGCGCGGGACGCGTCGCGTTCCTTGTCCGTGAGGCACGTGACCGGGGCGGAGCGCTTCACGCCGCGGGGGTCGAAGCCCACGATGTCGTAGGCGGACCGGACTTTGTCCGAAATATTGGTGTTGGCCGCATCCCTGACGAAGTCGTACCCCGAGCCGCCCGGGCCGCCCGGATTGACCATCAGGGTGCCCTTCTTGTCGCCTGTCGTGGCGAGCTTGATGGCGGCAAGCTCGATGCGTTCGCCGTCGGGCTTGCTGTAGTCCAGCGGAACCTTGATTTTGGCGCACTGGAAGTTGCCTTCACACGGTTTCCAGTCGACCTGCTGGGAGTAGTAGCTGCGCAGCTCGGCCGGCGCGGCCGCCACGATTGACGGGTCCGCCTGCCCCGCCGCCCCCGATGCCGGCGCACTGGACCCGTTGCCGCCCCCGCCGCCGAAGAGGGTGCACGAGGCCAGCGTGAGGGCCAGGGCCACGGCGCCGACGGCCCGCATGCCGATCGCCAGGGATCTGGATCTTGCGGACTGGGGTCGAGCAGGCTTCATGCGGTTCTCCTTGGAGGCTAGGAACGAAAGCGAAGATGATCGTTGGAGCGGCCGGAACCGTCAAATAAGGCTGGAAGCCATGGACTCGATCGTCAGCAGCGGGGCCACGTTGGTTGTGGTGATCCGCGTGCGGGCCTTGTTGATGGCGTCCATTCGGGCAAGGGTCACTTCGGCGGTGGAACGGGAGGCGAAGTCTTCGAGTTCGCTTCTGAGTTCAACGTTGACGAGTTCCACTGCGTTCCCCATCTGGATGATCAGGACATCCCGGTAAAAGGACAACAGGTCCGTCAGGGTGCGGTCAAGGGAGTCGGTGACGGAACGCTTGGCGCGGCGCTTCTGGTCGTCCTCGAGCTGCTTGACCTGGCTCCGCATGGCTGGCGGCAGCGTGCCGCTTTCGGGTGCCCCGAGAGTGGCCAGAAGCGCCGTCTTCTCGGCGGCGTCGCGCTCGTCGTTGGAGCTGTTGGCTTCCTCGGTGGCGATCTTGACCAGTTTCTCGGCCATCATGACCGCCGCCGTGACGCCGCGAAGGGACAGCGGAAACCGCACCGTCTCGAGCCGGCGCTCCCGGGCCTCCGGGTCCCGGGCCAGGCGGCGGGCGATCCCGACGTGGCTCTGCGCCGCGCGGGCGGCGCGCTCGGCGACCGCCGGGTCCACGCCGTCGCGCTTCACCAGCAGTGCAGCGACGGCGGCAGCCGGCGGAAGCCGCAGCGCCACCGGCCGGCAGCGGGAGCGGATGGTCACCAGGACATCGGCGGGGGAGGGGGCGCAGAGCATCCAGACGGTGCGGGGCGTGGGTTCCTCGATGGCCTTGAGCAGCACGTTGGTGGTCCGCTCGGCCATCCGGTCCGCGTCCTCCACCACGATGATCCGCCACCGGCCCGACGAGGGCCGGTTCCCGGCGGTGGACACGAGCTCACGCGCCTCGTCGATGGTGATGGTGACCTTCTCCGTGCGCACGAACGAGACGTCGGAATGGGTTTCGCCGAGGATGGTCAGGCACGCCGGGCATTCGCCGCAGCCGCGCAGGCTGACGTCCTCCTGGTCGCAGTTCAGGGCCGCGGCGAACGCCTTCGCGGCGTTGGAACGGCCGGAGCCGGGCGGTCCGGTGAAAAGCCACGCGTGCGTGAGCCCTTCGTTCTGGGCCGCCTGGCGCAACTGGGCCACGACGGCGTCCTGGCCCTGGAGGTCGTCCCAGACCGTCATGCTGTGCTGCTTTGGGTGACGGCCAGCAGGGATTCGACGCGCTCGAGGATCCGGGCAGCGAGTTCGGCGACCGGCAGCCGGGCGGGCAACACCAGATACGCCTCGGGCCGGGCCGAGGCGAGGTCCAGGAAGGCCGCCCGGATCTTGGCATGGAATTCGTCGGCCTCGGACTCGAGGCGGTCTTCGGCGGCCTCGCCGGCGGTGCGCCGCTGCCGGCCAACGGCGGGCTCGACGTCGAGGAGTACCGTCAGGTCCGGCTGCAGGTCCGATGTGGCCCAGGCATTGATGTCCCGGACCGCCTGCGTTCCGAGGCCTCGGCCGGCGCCCTGGTACGCGACCGAGGAATCGATGTACCGGTCGGTAAGGACGATTTCGCCGCGTTCCAGGGCGGGGCGGATGACCTGGCTCGCGTGCGCCGCCCGGGATGCCGCGAAAATCAGGGCCTCGGTATGGGCATCGATGTGGCCGTGGCCGTGATCCAGCACGAGGGACCGCAGCTTCTCGCCGATCGCCGTGCCGCCCGGTTCCCGGGTCCGCAGCACGGTAAAACCATCCGATTCCAGGGCTTTGGCGAGTTCAGCCGCCTGCGTGGACTTGCCGGCGCCGTCTCCGCCCTCGAAGGCAATAAACAGTCCGGGCAACAGGCCGGTCAACTTTCGGCCGGACGCTCCGGGGCTCTGGGTAGTCACCGTTCAAGAGTACCGACAATCCCCGACACTCTAGTCTGCGGATAGTCTGCGGCGTAACGGCTTGGGTACCCTGCCGGGCGCCCACGTACCCTGTCCTCATGAGTCTTACTGAAGAACAGGCCGCCACGCTTTCGCCGGATTCCCTGGTCGTCGCGGCAGGGCGCCCGCCGCGCACCCGCGACGAACCGGTCAACCCGCCGCTGGTGCTGTCCTCGACCTACTTCGGCACGGGACCGCTGGGCGACGGCGACCGCGGCTACGGCCGGTATTCCAACCCCACGTGGGACCCCTTTGAAGAGGCGCTGGGCCAGTTGGAGGGCTCGGAACTGCCGGGCCTGCTCTACGCCTCGGGACTCGCCGCCGTGAGTTCGGCCCTGTCCCTGGTGCCCGCCCAGGGCGTGCTCGTCATGCCGTCGCACAGCTATGCGGGGTCGGTCACCATGGCCACCGAACTGGCGGCCAAAGGGTTCCTCGAGCTGCGGACGGTGGATATCGCGGACACCGACGCTGTACTTGCGGCGCTTGCCCCGGCCGGCGGGCGCGCCGCCAGCATGCTCTGGCTGGAGAGCCCCACGAACCCCATGCTCGGCGTCGCGGACATGCGGGCCCTGACCGCCGCGGCGCATGAGGCCGGCGCCATCGTCGTCACGGACAACACCTTTTCCACGCCCCTGGTACAGCAGCCCCTGAGCCTGGGCTCCGACGTCGTGCTGCATTCGGTGACCAAGTACCTCTCCGGCCACTCCGACGTCGTACTCGGTGCCCTGGTGACGTCCGACGCCGGTCTCCGCGCCGCCCTGCTGCACCACCGCACCATCCACGGCGGAATCGCCGGACCATTCGAGGCGTGGCTGGCGCTGCGCGGGCTCCGCACCCTGGCGCTGCGGATCGAGCGTTCGCAGGCGTCGGCCCAAATCCTGGCCGAGCGGCTCGACGGTCATCCGAAGGTGGCCGGCGTCCGCTTCCCCGGGCTGGCCTCGGACCCCGGCCACGCGCGGGCCAAGGAGCAGATGAAGGGTTTCGGTTCCGTCCTGTGCATCGAGGTGGCACCGGTGGGTGGGCAGGGCAGGGGCCTCAGCGGCGCGGACGCCGCGGACCGCATGATCCGCGCCCTGCAGCTTTGGCTCCCCGCGACCTCGCTGGGTGGGGTGGAATCCCTGATCGAACGCCGGCGCCGGCACGCCGCCGAGCCGGAGAGCGTGCCGGACAACCTGGTCCGGATGAGCGTGGGCATTGAGAACGTGGAAGACCTTTGGGCCGATTTGGAGCAGGCATTGGGCACTCTGGACGGCTAGGCTGGGGGAGTGGACGGACGCATACTCATTTACTTTGTCGAATCCGGGGTTTACCTGGTCCTGGCTGTCGTGGCCTTTGTCCTTGAGGCATGGGCGTTTTTCGATTGTCTCCGGCACAAGGCCAACGCGTTCGAGGCCGTATCGAAGCGGACCAAGACCTTCTGGCTGGCCCTGACCGGCGGCGCGTTCGCCGTGGGACTGTTTTCCCTGCTCTCGCAGCTGGGCAGCGGTGGCGGCGCCAGTTCGCTCGGGATTTTCGGCCTTGCAGCGGTGACGGCCGCGTCCGTGTACCTCGCCGACGTCCGCCCCGCCGTCAAGGACGCCGGCCGCGGCCGCGGCAGCAACATGGGCCCCTACGGCCCCTGGTGACCACCGGCGGCACCTAAGCTCCCGGGGCCACGGCTTCCCAGCCGACCGTCACTTCGCCCAGCCGCCAGCGGGACGGGCCGTCCTGGATCGGCCAACCGGCGTCGAGCAGTGCGCGGCACATCGCCCCGAAGCGCTGCCGGTTTCCGAAGGCCGCCAGCGGCGCCGCTTCCAGCCAGGCTTGGTCCATCGCCTGCAGGTAGGCGTGGATCTTCTCGCCGGGCACGTTGCGGTGGATCAGGGCCTTCGGCAGCCTTTCGGCAACGTCGGAGGGCAGCACGAAGGCACCGAACCGCATGGACAGGCTCAGGCTCAGCGGCCGCTCGACGTCGAGCGCCACCCAGGCGGCGCGCCGCCCAATTTCATCGCACGTGCCGTCGATGAACAGCCCGCCCGGGGCCAGCCGGTCCTGCACCAGCCGCCAGATGCCCGCCACGTCGGCTTCCTCGTACTGCCGCAGCACGTTGAAGGCGCGGACCAGCACGGGCCTTCCGGTCATGGGCAGTTCGAAGCCGCCCAGCTGGAACCTTAGGCCGGGCCGTTCAAGGGCTTGGGCCTGCCGGACGCGCTCCGGTTCGATTTCGATCCCCACCATTTGTACGTCCCCGCGGACCGCGGCGAGGCGTTCGAAGAGTTCGACGGCGGTGGCCGGTGAGGCGCCGTACCCGAGGTCGACGGCAAGAGGATGGGCCGCGGCCCGCAGCCGCCATGCCTGGGGCCCGGTCAGCCAGCGGTCCACGCGGCGCATCCGGTTGGGGTTCGTGGTTCCGCGGGTCACGTTACCCACGGGCCTGCCGCCGCGCGCGCTGCCCCTCGTTCCGCCCTTGTTCCGGGGGGCCAGCACCCGTTCAGCCTTCTGCACCACCGCCCAAGCCTATCCTCCAACGCGGGGTCACCTCACTTCCGTGGTGGCCGCTGGATGGACCGGCAGCGACCCCGCGTTGCCCTGAAGCGGGCGGTGAAGCAGAAGGTGAGGCACGCTCTGAAACGCGCGGTGTGTAACGCTCGGCACCGCCGCCAACCGCTCGGCTAGGATGAAAACCATGACTTACAAGCTGATTCTGCTGCGCCACGGCCACAGCGACTGGAATGCCAAGAACCTGTTCACCGGCTGGGTGGACGTTGACCTCAATGACCAGGGCCGTGCCGAGGCGGTGCGCGGCGGCGAGCTGCTCGTGGAGAACAACATCCTCCCCGACATCCTCTACACCTCGCGGTTGAAGCGGGCCATCAACACGGCAAACATGGCCCTGGAAAAAGCCGACCGCGGCTGGATCGACGTCAAGCGCGACTGGCGGCTCAACGAGCGCCACTACGGCGCGCTGCAGGGCAAGGACAAGGCCCAGACCCTCGCCGAATTCGGCGAGGAGCAGTTCATGCTGTGGCGCCGGTCCTACGACACCCCGCCGCCGCCCCTGGCTGACGATTCCGAGTTCTCCCAGGTGGGGGACCCGCGCTACGCGGACCTCGGCGACGCCATCCCGCGCACCGAATGCCTCAAGGATGTCCTGATCCGGCTCATGCCGTACTGGGAATCAGACATCAAGGAAGACCTCAGGGCCGGTAAGACCGTCCTGGTCACCGCCCACGGAAACTCGCTCCGCGCCCTCGTCAAGCACCTTGACGGGATCAGCGACGAGGACATCGCCAGCCTGAACATCCCCACCGGCATCCCGCTGGTCTACGAACTGGATGAGGACTTCAAGCCCCTGAACCCGGGCGGCACCTACCTCGATCCCGAGGCCGCCGCCGAGGCCATCAAGGCCGTCGCCAACCAGGGCAAGAAGTAACCGGCCCCCGCCCGGCCAGGCACTAAGCAAGGCACAGAGCACAAACGACGGCGTCCGGCCACCCCCAAGGTGACCGGACGCCGTCGTTCGTTCAGCGCGGTGCTATCAGCGCCGTTGTACCGGCGCCGTTGTAACTGCGGTTGAGTCAGCCGCAGTCGGCCGGAGTCAGTTGTGCTCGATCGTGCTCGGCTGCCACGCGCCCGTCACCAGGTACGTGACCTTCTGGGCCACGGAGACGCCGTGATCCGCGAAGCGCTCGAAGTAGCGGCTGGCCAGGGCAACGTCCACCGTGGTGGCCGGCGACTCCTGCCAGTCGCTGCGGGCGATCGCCTGGAAAACGCTCAGGTGAAGGTCGTTGACGGCGCCATTGGCCTTCATGATCTCCCGGGCCACGCCGAGGTCGCGGGTTGCCAGCAGCTCCGTGAGCTTCTGGGCGATCAGCAGGTCCTGTTCCGCGAAAGCCTTGAAGGTCTCCCGCAGCTGGTCCGGGACCACTGACGCCGGATAGCGCAGACGCGCCAGCTGGGCCAGGTGCCGGGCGAGGTCGCCCATGCGTTCGAGCGAGGCGCTCATCCGGAGCGAACCAACCAGCATGCGCAGATCGCTCGCCACCGGGCCCTGGAGGGCGAGGATGTCGATGGCCCGCTCGTCGAGGCTGTTCTGCAGGAAGTCGATGCGGGCATCGGCGGCAATCACGTCCTCGGCGAGGTCGATATCGGCGCCCTGGAAAGCTGTCGTGGCCTTATCGATGGCCTCTGTGACCAGCGCTGAGATCTCGACGAGCTGTTCCCTTACCTGGGCGAGCTCCTCCTGAAAAACCTTACGCACGTGTGCGTCCTTTCCTCGGAAATATTGCCTGCAATCGAAGTGGCGGGCCTATTTCGGTTCACCTACCGGCGCTCCAACTGTCAACTCTTTCAGGGTCCGGTGAACTGTTACGCCCCAATAGGTGAACGTTAGCTGAACCGCTGCCCGAATCGCAGGAGATTTCGGTTTCGGTCACGTGGCAGAGCATAAGCTGGAGCCGTGGATCCAATGCTCATCGGCGTGATCGCCGGCCTGATCGGCCTCTCGTTTGGCATGTTCGGCGTACTCGCGTTCCGGGTCAGTGAGCAGCAGCGGCATATTGTCGATGTCGACGTCGATGACCCCTCGCTGCCCGAGGGGGCCGCGGAAGTGCTCGCCGTCCTCGGCCGCGCGTTCGTGGTGGTGGATGCGATCGACGGCGTGGTCCGCGCCAGCCCCGCCGCCTACGCCTACGGCCTGGTCCGCGGGCACACGGTGGTCCACCAGCAGCTGCTGGAACTGACGGCCAAGGTGCGGCGGGACGGCGTCATCCTCGAACAGCAGCTGGAACTGCCGCGCGGCCCGCTCGGCCAGGGCACGATCGTTGTCCAGGTCCGGGCCGCCGTCATCACGGAGGAATATGTCCTCCTGCTGGCCGATGACCGGACTGAATTCACCCGCACCGAGGAAGTCCGCAACGACTTCGTCGCGAACGTCTCCCACGAACTGAAGACACCGGTCGGGGCGATCTCCCTCCTGGCCGAGGCACTCGAGTCGTCCGCTGACGACCCCGAGGCGGTGAAGCGGTTCGCCAAGCGCATGCACAAGGAATCGACACGGCTTGCGGCGCTTGTCCAGGACATCATTGAACTCTCCCGGCTCCAGGGCGCCAACGTCGCGCAGCAGGGCCGCCCGGTGGACATCAACCTTGTGGTCAGCGAGGCCGTGGACCGCTCCGTGCTGCCGGCCGAGAGTAAGAACATCCAGCTGGTGGTCGGCGGACACGCCGATGCCCTGGTCTACGGCGACCAGGACCTTCTCGTAACCGCCCTGCGCAACCTGATCGATAACGCCATCCGCTACTCGCCGGAGAACACCAAGGTGGGCGTGGGCATCCGGGCCAAGGACGGTCTCGTGGCGGTCTCGGTGACGGACCAGGGCGATGGGCTCAGCGCCGAGGACCAGGAGCGCGTCTTTGAGCGCTTCTACCGCGTGGATGCTGCCCGCTCGCGGCAGACCGGCGGCACCGGGCTTGGCCTGAGCATCGTCAAGCACGTCATTTCCAACCACGGCGGCGAGGTGACCCTGTGGTCCCGGCTCGGCCAGGGTTCCACGTTCACCATTCGACTTCCCGAGATAGAAGGGCAGGACGACGGCGACGTCCCCGAGGCGGGCAAGCCCGCTGCCCAAACTTCCAGTCGGGACCCCAGACCGCAACGACGTGACGCCGCAGGCGTCCATGAGCAAGGAGCTACCGCTTGAGCAGGATTCTGATTGTCGAGGACGAGGAGTCCTTCAGCGACCCCCTGTCCTACCTGTTGGGTAAAGAAGGCTTCGAAGTGGAGGTGGTGGACAACGGACTGGACGCCATCACCGAATTCGACCGCAACGGCGCCGACCTCGTGCTCCTGGACCTGCAGCTGCCTGGCCAGTCCGGCACCGAGGTCTGCCGCCAACTCCGGCAACGCTCCGGGGTGCCCGTGATCATGCTGACGGCCAAGGACTCGGAAATCGACAAGGTGGTGGGGCTCGAGCTGGGTGCCGACGACTATGTCACCAAGCCCTACTCCTCGCGGGAACTCGTGGCCCGGGTCCGGGCCGTCCTGCGGCGCCAGAGCGAGCCGGAGGAGCTTGTCTCCACCACGGTGCAGGCCGGTCCTGTTCGGATGGACATTGAACGCCACGTGGTCAGCGTCGGGGGCGAGCAGGTCGCCTTGCCGCTCAAGGAGTTCGAGCTGCTGGAGATGCTGCTGCGGAACTCCGGCCGGGTCCTGACCCGCGGGCAGCTGATCGACAGGGTCTGGGGCTCCGACTACGTCGGGGACACCAAGACCCTCGACGTCCACGTCAAGCGGCTGCGCAGCAAGATCGAGCCGGATGCGTCCGCGCCGCGGTACCTGATCACGGTCCGGGGGCTGGGCTACAAGTTCGAGCCCTAAAGGTCGGAAGAGGCAGCCCGGCGGCCGCTGCTGCCGGGCCGCTGCAGCCCTACTGCCCTGCTGCCGGGCCGCTGGAAGTCCGGCGCAGTTGTACATCAGGGGACACACAAAAGGAGGGGCACCTGCAGGTGCCCCTCCTTTTGCAATAGGTCCAGCCGTTGAAGCTAGTGGCCGGCCGTGCTGCTCGGCGTCGGTGTGGCCGTCTCGGTCGGCGTAGCCGTCTCCGTCGACGTGGCCGTGCCGGACCCGGTGGGCGCCGGCGTCGGCAGGTACGACTTGTAGTCGACGATCGTGCCGTCCATGACCGGAACCGTGAACTTGGCTTCCTTGTTGGTGCCGTTCTCGGAGATGGTGACCTCGAGGACGGCGCCTGGCTTGGCGCCGGCCGGGGTCAGGATCGCGGCGTCGGTGGAGTCGTTGAGCATGGTGTAGGAGTTCTTCTTGACCGGAACCTGGGTCTGCGAGCCCTCCACACCCTTGATGGTCAGCACCACGTCGTTGGAGGAGGTGTTGTACACGGCGCCGATCACACGGCCCGGCTTGTCCTCGCCATCGGAGACGATGATGAAGTTGCGCAGCTGCAGCGCACCGAGATCCGTCCGGGTTCCGTCCGAGGCCGCGTACTGCTCCGTGGTCTGCTGGGCGTTGATGTAGCCGCAGCCGGTCAGGGACAACAGGCCGATGCCAAGTGCAGCCGTTGCCATTGCCAGCTTGCCGCGCTGGCCCCGGTTCATCGCAGTGAAACGCACGTCACGCACTCCTTGAGAGTCTTGAAACATTATTCAGCCATAGCCTAGCCGCAATCGGCCGCAAACAAGGATTCGGCGACTACACACAAGCGCGGCCACGTGTGCTCCTCCGGCGACGGGTCCCGGCTCGGCGGGGGACGGAAACCTCTTGGCAGTTAGGGCCGCAGGCACTATTATCCGCATTCGTCAAGGGGTTTGAGGGGGCGGATTGCGGCCATTTCCCCCGGATTCATGCGGTTCCAGGCACCTTTTGATGCCAGTTGTATGCCTTAATCGTGATAAACTGGTCTGCGGGAAAGGGGAATGTCCACATGGTTTTTGAGGTCGGCGAGACAGTAGTTTACCCTCACCACGGTGCAGCCAAAATTGAAGAAATCAAGATGCGCACCGTCAAGGGCGAAGAGAAGATGTATCTCAAGCTCAAGGTGGCTCAGGGTGATCTGACCATTGAAGTTCCAGCAGAAAACGTTGACCTGGTAGGGGTTCGGGACGTAGTGGGCAAGGAAGGCTTGGAGCACGTGTTCGATGTGCTGCGGGCCGAGTTCACTGAAGAACCCACCAACTGGTCGCGTCGCTACAAGGCAAACCTGGAAAAGCTTGCTTCCGGTGACGTCATCAAGGTAGCCGAGGTCGTCCGTGACCTCTGGCGCCGTGATCACGACCGGGGTCTCTCCGCGGGAGAGAAGCGCATGCTGGCCAAGGCCCGTCAGATCCTGATTTCGGAACTGGCACTGGCTGAGAAGACTGATGAAGAGAAGGCTGCAAGCGTTCTCGACGAGGTCCTGGCTTCCTAGCACAGGGCCGGCCCAACGGGGCCGGCGCAGATTAAGAATCGAACCCCGGTGGCGTCAGCCGCCGGGGCTTCTTTTTGCCCTTTTCAGCGGCCGCCCCCTCCGTTGCGCTATCAGTTGAGGTCCCTTTGAGTTGAGCGCTCCAGGGCAGCCACAACCAGGGCAACGGGATGGTCCGAGGCGCGGGGACGTAGTCTTGTGCCCATGGATACTGCACCGACGAATACGTCACAGGCGAATACGTCACAGCCCGGTCCCGCCACGGCGGTCATAGTTGTAGCCGCCGGCTCCGGCCAGCGCCTGGGCTACGGCATGCCGAAAGCAAAGGTGCCTCTCGGCGGGGACACCATCCTCACCCACGCCCTTCGCGGTGTGGTGGCTGCCGGGATCGCACAGCAGATCTGCATTGCGCTCCCCCCGGGTGACACTGAGTTGCGGGCGCTGTGCGAGGCCTTCACGCAGGAGCTTGCGGCCGGGCAAGCCGGAGCAGCGTCGGGCAACGGCGTCCGGGTTCCCGTCGTGACGGTCGTCGACGGCGGTGCGGACCGCGCCGATTCAGTCCGCGCCGCGATGGCGGCCCTCCTGCCCGATATCGAATCGGTGCTGGTCCACGACGCCGCCCGGGCGCTGACGCCTGAAGCCGTCTTTCACCGCGTGGCAGCGGCGCTCGGCGCCGGTGCATCGGCCGTCATCCCGGTGATACCGGTCGTCGACACCGTCAAGACCGTGGAACCGACCACCGGCGACGGCGCCGCGGTGGCCCCCGAGCTGGTCACCGGGACGGCGCCCCGGGAGTCGCTCCGCGCCGTGCAGACACCGCAGGGATTCGCGCTGAGCACCCTCAAGCGCGCCCACGAGGCTGCCTCCGGGTTCGACGCCGGCCAGGCCGCCCTCGTCACGGACGACGCGATGCTTGTGGAGCTCATCGGGGTCCCGGTCCACGCTGTACGCGGCGCCAGCCAGTCCCTGAAGATCACCACGCCCCTGGACCTGATCCTGGCCGAAGGCCTTCTTGAAGGACCCCTGGGCTTGCGCTGGGTGGAGGGATGAGCATGTCCGCCAACCCGCCAGTCGTTCCCCCGGTCATTCCCCGGACCGGGATCGGCATCGATGTCCATGCCTTCGCCGCCGAGGAGGAGCCGCAGCCGCTGTGGCTCGGCGGCCTCTTCTGGGAGGGGGAGCGGGGTCTGTCCGGCCACTCAGACGGCGACCCCGTGGCCCATGCCGCCGCCGACGCGCTCTTCTCGGCCTGCGGGATCGGGGATCTGGGCACGCACTTCGGTACGGACCGTCCCGAATATGCCGGAGCATCCGGCGTGACCCTGCTGGCCGAGGCCGCCAGGATTGTTCGCGCCCACGGATTCGAAATCGGCAACATCGCCGTTCAGTTCGTGGCGAACCGGCCAAAGTTCGGCCCGCGGCGGGAGGAATCCCAGCAGGTCCTCAGCGCTGCTGCCGCGGCGCCGGTGAGCGTCACGGCCACCACGAGCGACGGGCTCGGGTTCACCGGCCGCGGCGAGGGGATCTCAGCCGTGGCTACAGCGCTCGTGTATCCGGCAGGCTAATCACCGCAGGTTAAGCACGGCAGGCTAATCACCGCAGGTTAAGCACAGCCGGCCCCGGTCCCCTACGCTTGAGGGAAGACCCAAGCGAGACACCCGTTCCGAACTGCCAGGAGACCTGCCGTGAAGAAGCTGCTGACCGCCGTCGTACTCGTGGCAGGGACCATGCTGAGCGGCTGTGCCGCCTCCACGACAACGCCCCAAACGCCTAGCGCCACTCCGAAGCTCAGCGTCGAGGAAAGCTGTAAGTTCCTCAACACCGACACCTTCGTGCCCTCCGGGAGCGCGAAGGAGCAGGCAGGGCAGATTGGCCAGCACTACCAGGAAGTTGCGGACAAGGTAGCGCCGGAGGTGGGCGCCCCGATCCAGCAGATGGCCGAGATTATGAAGCAGGTTGCGGCGAGCCCTACGGGAACCAAGACGGATCAACAGACGGCCCAGCTCACGGAGCAGATCAACAAGATCGGCCAATACTGCAAGTAGGCCACTGCACCGGCCGTCTCCGGCGGCTGGCCTGCCGGCCTGCGCCGTGCCGGCCTGCGCCGTGCCGGCAAAGCCGCGGGTCAGGCCCCGGAGCGCCATCGGCTAATCTGGAGCGGTGACCCTGCGCTTTTACGACACTGCATCCGCCGAAGTCCGCGACTTCGTCCCCCTGGTACCTGGCAAGGTGAGCCTGTACTACTGCGGAGCCACCGTCCAGGGCATGCCACACGTCGGCCACATCCGCTCGGCCATTGCGTTCGACCAGCTGACCCGCTGGTTGCAGTACCGCGGTTTCCGGGTGACGGCAGTCCGCAACGTCACCGACATCGACGACAAGATCCTTGCCAAGTCGGCCGCCTCGTTCGGCGCCGACTTTGAAGACGAGCCAGGAGCCCTCCGCAACGAGGAATGGTGGGCCCTGGCCTACCGCTACGAGCAGGAATTCCTCAAGGCCTATGACACCCTGGGCGTCTCCCGCCCCACCTATGAGCCCCGCGCTACCGGCCACATCCCGGAAATGCACACCCTCATCCAGCAGCTGATCGACCGAGGCCACGCCTACCCGGCTCTGGACGACTCCGGCGACGTCTACTTCGACGTGCGTTCCTGGTCCAAGTACGGCTCGCTGACGCGGCAGAAACTCGACGACATGCAGGGCGCCCCGGACGCGGACCCCCGCGGCAAGAAGGACCCCCGCGACTTCGCGCTGTGGAAGGGCTACAAGGACGGCGAGCCGACGACGGCGAGCTGGTCCTCCCCGTGGGGCGCCGGCCGCCCGGGCTGGCACCTCGAATGCTCGGCCATGGTCACCAAGTACCTCGGCACCGAGTTCGACATCCACGGCGGCGGCCTGGACCTGCGCTTCCCGCACCACGAAAACGAAATGGCGCAGTCCCAGGCGGCGGGCCACGGCTTCGCGAACTTCTGGATGCACAACGGCATGGTCACCTACGCCGGCGAGAAGATGTCCAAGTCCATCGGCAACACCGTCAGCCCGGCCGAAATGCTCGAACTCGCCCCGGCCCGCGTGGTCCGCTACTACCTCGGCCAGGCGCAGTACCGCTCGGTCCTGGACTACCAGCCGACGTCGCTGCAGGAGGCGGCCGCCGCCGTCGAACGGATTGACGGGTTCATCAGCCGCGCAAGCCGGGTCCTGCCCGACCCGGGACCGGATGCATCCGCTGGTTCTGTCCCGGAAGCTTTTGGGGTGGCCATGGACGATGACCTCAACGTTCCGCAGGCACTGGCAGTGCTCCACGAGACCGTCCGTGCCGGCAACACGGCTCTCACCGACGGCGACCTCGACGCCGCGGGTCTGGCGCTGGCCAGCGTCACCGCCATGCTGGACGTCCTCGGCCTCAACGCCACCGCAACGCCGGCGGCCGACGACCAAGCCAACACCGCACTTGGCGTCCTGGTCGAGGCTCAGCTGGAGGCGCGCGCCCACGCCCGGGCCGCCAAGGACTGGGCAGCGTCCGACGCCATCCGGGACACGCTGGCCGCAGCCGGCGTCGTCGTCGAGGACGGCCCGGACGGGGCGAGCTGGAGCCTGAAGCGCGGCTAAACCCCGTTGCCGGCGGCCGGTGAAGTGGGCCGCCGTCGTCCCTTCCGGGCCACCCCGAAATCGTGGATTTTACTCGAGTCAGTAGACTGGAGGTCAGACTTGTCAACGAATCGCGTATTTAAAGGGTGAAACTCATGGCCAACAACGGTCGCCGCTCGGTCAAATTGAAGAAGGGCCCCTCCGTCGGAACCGGCGGTCACGGCCGCAAGGCTCTGGAGGGCAAGGGCCCCACGCCGAAGGCGGAGGACCGCCCCTACCACAAGGCGTTCAAGAACAAGCAGCTCGCCGAACGCTCCGAGGCCAAGCGCGCCAGCGGAAGCCGCACTACCAGCGCCGCCGCCCGCACCGGCCGCTCCGGTCCCAAGGGTCGCGCCACCGAAGAGGTCGTCACCGGGCGCAACTCGGTGGTCGAAGCCCTGCGCGCCGGTATCCCGGCCAAGGCCCTGCATGTCGCAGTCCGCATCGAAATGGACGACCGCGTCAAGGAATCCCTGAAGCTGGCCGCCGAACGCGGCATCCCGCTGATGGAAACCGGCAAGCCCGAGCTCGACCGGATGACCGACGACGCCATCCACCAGGGCCTCGTGCTGCAGATCCCGCCGTATGAATACCAGGACGCGTACGAGCTCGCCGAAGAAACCCTCGAGGCCTGGAAGAAGGGCCACGTAGCCAACGCCCCGCTCTTCGTCGCGCTCGACGGCATCACCGATCCCCGAAACCTCGGCGCGATCATCCGCTCCGTCTCGGCTTTCAGCGGCCACGGCGTCGTAGTCCCGGAGCGCCGCTCCGTGGGCGTCACCGCCTCGGCCTGGAAGACCAGCGCCGGTGCCGCCGTCCGCGTCCCCGTCGCCCGCGCGGCCAACCTGAACAACACGCTCAAGGCGTTCAAGAACATGGGGATCTACGTCCTGGGTCTCGACGGCGACGGCGACGTCTCGCTGCCCGAGCTCACCCTGGCCACCGAACCGGTATGCATCGTCGTCGGGTCCGAGGGCAAGGGCCTGAGCCGCCTGGTCCGCGAAAACTGCGACCAGATCGTCTCCATCCCGATCGACTCCGCCATGGAATCCCTCAACGCCTCCATGGCCGTCGGCATCTCCCTCTACGAAATCTCCCGCCAGCGCGCCGCAAAGTAGTCCTCGAGCGGCCGCAGGCGGCCTTACTCGGTTCTGGTCGGCGATGCGCTCCTTAGCAAAACTCCGGTCCCGTCTCCGACGCTCCCTCACCTTTGGTCGTAAAACGTCAAACGCTCCCTCACCTTTCGCGGTAAACGGCTAAGCGCTCCCTCACTTCTTGTGGGGGAGCGCTTCGGTTAAACGTGCGAAACGTGGTGGAGCGTTTCCGTTTAACGTGCCAAAAGTGAGGGAGGGTTTTTGGCTGAACCAGCCCGGCGGTTGGTGACCGCGGGACGTAACCATTGCGAACTTGGCCGATAGTGACTTAGAACTTGTGGCGGTTGGCCAGGACCGGGAGTTTGGTGCGGGCTTCCAGGACGGTGGCGGTGTCCAGGTCGGCAAAGAGAAGGCCGGGGGCGCCGTCGAGCTCTTCGAGGACGTCGCCCATGGGGGAGACCACCACGGAGTTCCCGACGCCGGTGGGGGCGGAACCCTTGACCGGGTGACCCACGCTGGCGGGGTCGCCCTGGCCGCAGGCGAGAATCAGGGTGGTGGAGTCCAAGGCGCGGGCGCGGGCCAGGAGCTTCCACTGCTCGGCCTTGCCGGGGCCCGAGCCCCAGGAAGCGCACACAATGTTGACGTCGGCGCCGAGGTCCGCGTTTTCCGTGAACAGGTCCGGGAAACGGACGTCGTAGCACGTGGCGAGGCCGAACGTCACGCCGTCGAGCTCGAAGGTGACGGGGGCCGTGCCGGCGTCAACCGTGTCCGACTCGGCGAAACCGAAAGCATCGAACAGGTGGATCTTGTCGTAGCTGGCCTCGAGGCCGCGGCCGGTGACCAGCAGGGTGTTGCGCACCTTGGCGCCGTTGCCGGCGGTGCCGGGAGTGAACATGCCGGCGACGATCACCAGGCCGAGCTCTGCGGCGAGGTCACGGACGCGGGATGCCCACGGGCCGTCCAGCGGCTCTGCGATATCCAGGAGCGAATTGCCGAAGGCCCGCATGGTGGCTTCCGGGAATACCACGAGGTCCGCGCCGCCGGCCTTGGCCTGGCGCGCGTAGGCGTCCACGAGGTCCAGGTTTGCGGCCACGTCACGGCCGGTAATGATTTGGGCTAGTGCAACGCGCACAATTACCTCCAACTCGGCGCTCCATTACAGTATGCAGTGCGGCGGTCCGTACACTGCAAAACGTCATGAAAACGAAAACGGGGGCCATTTGTCTGGCCCGGCTAAGCTTTAAGCAATGGTTATGTCTTACATAGATACCGCTTCCACCGTAGACGCTTCGCGGGCGTTTCCGCTGGGGATCAGCGTTCCACATACCGGGTCGCCGGCAGTGGACGATCCCCGGGGCGCGTTCGCCAACGTGGCCGTCTACGCGCCCGGCGTAACCACGCTGGAGATCGAATATCAGGCGCCCGGGGGAACCTGGCAGGTGAAGACCCTGCCCAACGTCACCGACGGCGTCCACCACGGAATTGTTGAGGGCATTCCCGCCGGCTCGCGCTATGGCTTCCGGTCCTCCCCGGAACACGAGGCCCTCCCGCTGTCCATGCCCGCCACGGATTTCGATGCCGCCGGCGAGCAGCCGCTGCTGATGGACCCCTACGGCCGGGCCGTCGACGAACGCGAGGGGCTGATCACCAGCGTCCGGGTCGGTAACGACTTTGACTGGGGTCTGGACCGCAGCCCGCGGGTCCCGTGGCGCAACACGATCGTTTACGAGGCCCACGTCCGCGGCCAGACGAAGCTGCACCCGGACATTCCGGAGGACCTGCAGGGGACGTATGCCGGGATGGCCCACCCGGCCATGATCGAGCACCTGATCTCGCTGGGCGTCACGGCGGTCCAGCTCCTGCCCGTGCATTTCCACGTGGACGAGCCGCACCTGCAGCAGCTCGGGCTGACGAACTACTGGGGCTACAACACGGCCGCGTTCTTCGCCCCGCATCCCGGCTACGCCACCGAGGCCGCCCAGGCCGCCGGCGCCCACGCGGTCCAGGACGAGTTCAAGGGCATGGTCAAGCTGCTGCATGCCGCCGGACTCGAAGTCATCCTCGATGTCGTCTACAACCACACCGCCGAGGGCGGCACGGACGGCCCCACCCTGAGCTTCCGTGGCCTGGGCGAAATGCAGTACTACCGCAACGACGGCCACGGCAGGTACGTGGACACCACGGGCTGCGGCAACAGCCTGAACTTCGGCGAACCCCGCGTCGTGCAGCTGGTGCTGGATTCCCTGCGCTACTGGGTGAGCGAGTTCCACATCGACGGGTTCCGCTTTGACCTCGCCGTCACACTGTGCCGCAACAGCGCCAACGAGTTCGATCCGCGGCACCCCTTCCTCGTCGCCGTGGGAGCCGATCCGGTCCTGTCCGGCGTCAAGCTGATTTCCGAACCCTGGGACGTGGGCTACGGCGGCTGGCAGACCGGCCGGTTTCCCGCCGGGTGGGTGGACTGGAACGATCATTTCCGCGACGCCGTCCGCAGCTTCTGGCTCGCCGACCGCGCCGCGATCGACGGCGGTGGCAGCGGCGGCCCGGTGGCCCGCCTCGCGGACGCCCTCTCTGGTTCCGCCCGGCTGTTCGAGTCCTCGGGCCGGTCCCGGCTTGCCTCGCTGAACCTGATCACGGCCCACGATGGCTTCACCCTGGCCGACCTGACGGCCTACGACCGCAAGCACAACGAGGCCAACGGCGAGCAGAACCGGGACGGCCACGGCGATAACCGCAGCTACAACCACGGCTTCGAGGGCCCCACTGAAGACGGCGACATCCTCGCCCGGCGCGCCCAAAGCAGGCGGAACCTGATGGCCTGCCTGATGATTTCCCAGGGCGTACCCATGATCACTGCCGGGGACGAGATCTGCCGGACCCAGCAGGGGAACAACAACGCCTACTGCCAGGACAATGCACTGACCTGGATCGACTGGACCAGCACCACGGAATCCCATGCGATGCTGCGCACCACCAAGCGCGTCATCCGGCTGCGCAAGGAGTTTCTGGCCAGCCAGCCGCATGATTACCCGGCGCGTGACAACCAGTCCTACTTCCACTGGTTCGATGTGGACGGCCAGCCCATGTCCGCCGACACGTGGCATGACCCCGGCCACCGGGTGATCCAGCTCCTGCTCGGGTCCGACGACGGGCACGTCGACGGCCTCGTGGTGGTCAACGGCGGCGCCGACGACGTCAAGGTCACCTTGCCTCGGCTGAGCAATGAGGACGGCACCGGGCACCGGCTCTTCGAACTCCGCGTGACGACGTCCGAACTCCATGACCGGCGTCAGGGCGCCCGCGTCGCCTCCGGTGAGCGCGACCTCGTCCAGGCCAACACGATCAATATCTACCGCACCTAAATAATTCGAGATTAAGGACCCCATGAAGATTTACTCGGCAGAGACCTGGACCATCGAAGAACTCACGGCGCAAATCGGCGACGCCGGCCGGCGCGCCCTGGTGGTCCCCGCCGCCGACACCAAGCAGGCGGTCCTGGACACGTTCGGCGAGCTCCTGGACGTCCCGGAGGACTACGGCACGGACCTGGATGCCCTGCACGATTCGCTGCACGACGTCGCGGATGCCGTGACGGACGACGGCGAGGCCCCCGTCACGTTCATCTGGCAGGTGCCTGCCGCGCTCCGCGCGGACCGCTCCTTCGGCGTCATCTGCGAAACGCTGCAGGACGCCGAAGGCTACGCCGGCAAGAGCCTGGACGTCATCGCCGTCTGCCTCTAAAGAGAGCCAGCACGCCACGCGGTGACGGTCAGGCCGCGGTGACGGTCAGGCGTTGACGATCAGGCCCAGCTCCGCTTTTGAGGCCAGGGCACCGTTCTTGGGGAGCACACGCACGGTGTAGCCGAAGGACCCCGAACGGTCGATCACCAGCGTGCCGCTGAAGAGGTGCCGGCCCTTGCCGAGGTCTTCGGCGGCCTTGAGCTCCGCGACCGTGATGTCCGTCAGCTCGTCGGTGTCCTCGGCCCGGCCGTAGGCCACCTCAACATAGACGTCGTCCGGTGAAAGCTCACGCAGCGCCACGTACGCATTTACCTGCAACAGATCGCCGATCTGCGGGTCCTCGGAGACCCCCACCGAGTCGACGTGTTCGACCTGGATGTGCGGCCATGCGGCCCGGACCCGTGAGCTCCATGCCGCCAGGGCCTTGGCCTGGGCGTAGTTGTCCGCCACAGCGTGGCGCCCTGCGATCGCGGCGGGCCGGTACAGGACGTTGACGTAGTCCCGGAGCATCCGTTCCGCGGAAACCGCCGGGCCCAGGTGGGACATGGTGTGCTTGATCATCGAAACCCAGTGCGTAGGAACGGCCTGCGGGCCGGGCTGGGACGGTCCGGCAGCGCCCGCGGCGTCGGACACGGTCAGCCCGTAGAACCGCGGCGCCACCTGCGTTTCGAGCAGCTCGTACAGTGCCGCCGCCTCGATGTCGTCGCGTTCCTCCGGGGAGGCGTCGTTGTTGGCCGTCGGAATCGCCCAGCCGTTCTCGCCGTCGTACATCTCATCCCACCAGCCGTCCATGACCGAGAGGTTCAGCGAACCGTTCAGGGCAGCCTTCATGCCGGAGGTACCGCAGGCCTCCAGGGGGCGCAGCGGGTTGTTCAGCCACACATCGCAGCCGGGGAACAGGGTCCGGGCCATGGCGATGTCGTAGTTGGGCAGGAACGCGATCCGGTGCCGCACGGCGGGGTCGTCGGTGAACCGGACGAGGTCCTGGATCATCTTCTTGCCGGCGTCGTCCGCCGGGTGGGACTTCCCGGCGATGACCAGCTGGATGGGGTGCGTCTTGTGCAGCAGCAGCGCCTTGAGCCGGTCCGGGTCGCGCAGCATCAGGGTCAGCCGCTTGTAGGTCGGCACGCGGCGGGCAAAGCCGATGGTCAGGACGTCCGGATCCAGGACGGAGTCCGTCCACGCCAGCTCGGCGTCGGCCGCGCCGCGCTTCTTCCACGCGGCCCGGAGCCGGCGCCGGACATCCTCCACCAGGGACACCCGCATCTCCCGCCGCAACGCCCAGAGGTCCTCGTCGGTGACGTTGTAGGCCAGGTCCCACCGGCCCTGCGCCTCCGCCTCGGCACCGAACTGGTCCCGCGCCAGCGCGGCGATGCGGGGGTCCACCCAGGTGGGGACGTGCACGCCGTTGGTGACGGAGGTGATGGGGATTTCGGAGTGGTCGAAGCCCGGCCAGAGGGCGGAGAACATCCCGCGCGAGACCACGCCGTGCAGTTTGGCCACACCGTTGGCCCGCTGGGCCAGCCGCAGCCCCATCACGGCCATGTTGAACACGAACGGGTTGCCGTCGGCGAAGTCCTCGCGGCCCAGGTCCAGGATTTTGGCCACCGGCACGTCCGGGGCGAGGCCGGCTTCGAAGAAGTGCTGAATCTGGGAGATTTCGAAGCGGTCGATCCCCGCCGGCACCGGCGTGTGGGTGGTGAACACCGTGGACGCGCGCCCGGCGGCCAGGGCCTCCTCCCAGCTCAGCGGCGCCGCGCCGGACATCAATTCCTGGATCCGCTCGACGCCGAGGAACCCGGCGTGGCCCTCGTTGGTGTGGAAGACCTCCGGCGCGGGGACGCCCGTGAGCCGCTGGAACTCCCGCAGCGCCTTGACCCCGCCCATGCCCAGCAGGAGCTCCTGCTGCAGCCGGTGGTCTCCGCCGCCGCCGTACAGGCGGTCGGTGATGCCGCGGGCGGCCTCGTCGTTGCCCGGAACGTTGGAATCCAGCAGCAGCAGCGGCACACGTCCGACGTCGGCCCGCCACACGTGCGCCAGCAGGCGCCGTCCCTGGGGAAGCGGCAGCGAGATCTGGACCGGTTTGCCGTTGCCGTCCGGGGAGGCCTCGCGCAGGAGCGTCAGGGGCAGCCCGTCGGGGTCGAGGACCGGGTACGTTTCCTGCTGCCAGGCGTCCCGGGAGAGCGACTGCTTAAAGTAGCCGGCCTGGTACAGGAGGCCGACGCCGATCAGCGGCACGCCAAGGTCCGAGGCCGCTTTCAGGTGGTCCCCGGCCAGGATGCCAAGGCCGCCGGAGTACTGGGGCAGGACCTCGGTGATGCCGAACTCCGGCGAGAAGTAGGCGATGCATGCCGGCGCGCCGTCGCCCAGGCTCTGGTACCAGCGCGGCTGTTCCAGGTACCGGTCGAGGTCATCGGCCGCGGCGTGGACGCGCCGCACCACGTCCTGGTCCGCGGCG
The DNA here is from genome assembly GCF_056406115.1 of Arthrobacter sp. P1_D4. NCBI lineage: Bacteria > Bacillati > Actinomycetota > Actinomycetes > Micrococcales > Micrococcaceae > Arthrobacter > Arthrobacter sp. P1_D4. The sequence goes on from NZ_JBFUAU010000013.1 coordinate 265,746, forward strand.
AGGCGCTGCAGCTCTTCCCGGCTCACCAGGCCCAGGAAGGTCACGGGGTCGTGGGCGCTCTCCGCCCAGATCCCGGGGTTGAGCCCCTCGAAAAGCTCCCGGGTGGGCCGGTGCCAGGACCACCGGAGATTGGTGGCGAGCCGGGCCAGCGGCCGGATCGACTCCGGGAGTACGGTTCGGACGGTAAATCTGCGGATTGCCTTCACCTGCGAAACACTAACGGACAAGTCGGTGCCCCGGAACTGCTTTAAGATTCTTTCCCGTAAATGACGGATATCACTCCGACCAGAACCGGAAACCTCCGGAAAACGTTCGAGGCCTTAGCATTCTGGCCGTTTTGTAGATAACGTCGAGGCTGTGACGAATAACTCGCGAACCAGCGCCGTGTCCAAGCAAAAGCCCAAGGCCCTGATCACGGATGGCCTTCGATTTGGCCGCTTTCCGATCACCGCCGTGCAGCCTTCGGTGGAGGGCGGAAAGTTTCCCGCCAAAGCCGTCGAGGGCCAAACCATTGTCGTGGGAGCCACCGCGTTCCGGGAGGGACACGACCAGCTCGGGGTCAGCGCCGTCCTGCTCGACCCCCGCGGCAAAGAGCGGCAGCGGGTCCGCCTCGCCCCGCCGCCCGGCCCCCGCGGAATGGGCACGGACCGCTGGGAGGGCCTCCTGACCCCGCCCGCCACTGGCAACTGGTCCTTCGTCATCGAGGCCTGGCACGACCGCTACGGCACCTGGCACCACAACGCCGAGGTCAAGGTGGAGGCCGGCATCGACGTCGAGCTCATGCTGTCCGAAGGTGCCGCCCTGCTGGCCGAAGCCTCCGAAGACGCCTCCCGCCCCTCCGGTGACCGCAGAACGCTGCGGATGGCCGTCGTCGTCCTCTCCGACACGTCCCGGACACCCGAGGAACGCCTCGCCGCCGGCTTCGGCGCCGACGTCGCCGCCGTCGTCGAACGCCAGCCCATCCGCGAACTTGTGACGGTTTCCGAGCCTTACCCGCTGCTGGTGGAGCGAAAGCTTGCCGGAGCCGGCGCCTGGTACGAATTCTTCCCCCGCTCCGAAGGTGCCGTGCGCAACCACGACACGGGGGAATGGACCTCCGGCAACTTCCGCACCGCCGCGCAGCGCCTCGACGCCGTCGCCGCCATGGGCTTTGACATCATCTACATGCCGCCGATCCACCCGATCGGCGTCCAGCACCGCAAGGGGCCGAACAACACCCTGATCGCCGGACCGCACGATCCCGGTTCGCCATGGGCCATCGGATCCCACGAGGGCGGCCACGACGCCATCCACCCGGATCTGGGCACCTTCGAGGACTTCGACGCCTTCGTGGCGCGGGCCGGTGAGTTGGGACTCGAGGTGGCCCTGGACCTGGCCCTGCAGGCCGCGCCGGACCACCCGTGGGTGCAAAGCCACCCGGAATGGTTCACCACGCGCGTCGACGGCACTATTGCCTACGCGGAGAATCCGCCAAAGAAATACCAGGACATTTTCCCGCTGAATTTCGACAACGACCCCGCGGGGCTGTCCAATGAAATTCTAAGGATTGTGATGCTCTGGGTCAGCCACGGCGTCAAGGTGTTCCGGGTGGACAATCCGCACACCAAACCCGTGTGGTTCTGGGAATGGCTAATCGGCAAGGTCAATAAGAAGCACCCCGACGTCGTCTTCCTCGCCGAGGCGTTCACCCGCCCGGCCATGATGCACGCTCTTGGCCGGGCCGGCTTCCAGCAGTCCTACACCTACTTCACCTGGCGGAACACCAAGGAAGAACTGGAGACGTACTTCCAGGAGGTCAGCCACGAGTCGGCGGCCTACTTCCGGCCGAACTTCTTCGTCAACACCCCGGACATCCTCACCGAATACCTGCAGTTCGGCGGCCCGGCGGCCTTCAAGATCCGTGCGGCCTTGGCCGCGACGGCAAGCCCCATCTGGGGGGTGTACGCCGGCTTTGAGCTTTACGAACACGTGGCGCGTCCCGGCGCCGAGGAGTACATCGACAACGAGAAGTTTGAGTACAAGGCCCGCGACTGGGACGCGGCGGCAGAATCGGGGCGCACCCTGGCCCCGTATCTGACCCGGCTCAACGCGATCCGGCGCGCGCACCCGGCCCTGGGGGATCTGCAGAACCTGACGATGCACCAGAGCTCGGACAGCTCCACCGTGGTGTACTCCAAGCACAAGACCCTCGCGGACGGGACCAAGGACACCCTGATCATCGTCGTCAACGTGGACCCGCACGGCACCCGGGAGAGCACGGTGTCCCTGGACCTGCCGGCGCTGGAACTGGACCCGGAGAACTTCACGCACAACGGCCGTTTCATGGTTGATGACCTGCTGACCGGCGAGAGTTGGGAATGGGGGGAGTACAACTACGTCCGCCTGGACCCGCACCTCGAGCCCGTTCACATCCTTAGCATCCGGAGGTAGTGCCAGTGAGTTTTAGCCCGCAGAACCCGAGCCAGCACTTCAGCCCGAGGGGGAGCTTTGAATTGAATGCCCCGGGCCTCCAGCACGATCCCCTCTGGTACCGCAAGGCGGTCTTCTACGAGGTCCTCGTCCGGGGCTTCGCCGACGGCAACGGAGACGGCTCGGGCGACTTCCACGGCCTGATCGAGAAACTGGACTACCTGCAGTGGCTCGGGGTGGACTGCCTCTGGCTCCCGCCGTTCTTCCAGTCACCGCTGCGCGACGGCGGGTACGACATCTCGGACTACAACTCCGTGCTGGACGAGTTCGGCACCATCAGCGACTTCAAACGGCTCGTGGCCGAGGCCCATGCCCGGGGCGTCCGGGTCATCATCGACCTTCCGCTGAACCACACCTCCGACCAGCACCCGTGGTTCCAGGAGTCGCGGAAAGACCCCGACGGTCCGTTCGGCGACTTCTACGTCTGGAGCGACACAGACGAGAAGTACGAAGATGCCCGCATCATCTTCGTGGACACGGAGGAATCCAACTGGACCTTCGACCCCATCCGCCGGCAGTTCTTCTGGCACCGGTTCTTCAGCCACCAGCCCGACCTGAACTTCGAGAACCCCAAGGTCATTGACGCGCTCTTCGACGTCGTGCGGTTCTGGCTGGACCAGGGCATCGACGGCTTCCGGGCCGACGCCATCCCGTACCTGTTCGAGGAGGAGGGCACCAACTGCGAGAACCTGCCGCAGACCCACGAATTCCTCCGCCAGCTGCGCCGGATGGTCGATGAAAGCTACCCGGGCCGCGTGATCATTGCCGAGGCCAACCAGCCGCCCGCCGAAGTGGTGGAGTACTTCGGCACCGAAGAGGAACCGGAATGCCACATGGCGTTCCACTTCCCGATCATGCCGCGGCTGTACTACGCGCTGCGGGACCAGAAGGCAGCACCCATCATCGAGACGATGAAGGACACGCCGGACATTCCCGAAGGCGCCCAGTGGGGCACGTTCCTGCGCAACCACGACGAACTGACGCTGGAAATGGTCACTTCTGACGAACGCGCCGCGATGCTCGGCTGGTACGCGCCGGATCCACGCATGCGCGCCAACATCGGCATCCGGCGCCGGCTGGCCCCGCTGCTGGATAACTCCCGCTCCGAGATCGAGCTCATCAACGCCCTGCTGCTGTCCCTGCCCGGCAGCCCGTTCCTGTACTACGGGGACGAGATCGGCATGGGGGACAACATCTGGCTCGAGGACCGTGACGCGGTCCGCACCCCGATGCAATGGAACCCGGACCGGAACGCCGGGTTCTCCCACGCCGACCCCGGCAAGCTGTACCTGCCGGTGATCCAGTCGCTGGTCTACAACTACAGCATGGCGAACGTGGAGGCCGAGGCCGCCCATTCGGGGTCCCTGTTGCGCTGGACCAGGCAGATCCTGAGCGTCCGCAAGAACCACCCCGCCTTCGGACTCGGCGGGTTCAAGCACGTGGAGGCTGACCACGACGTCGTCCTGGCCTATCTGCGTGAACTCCCCGAAGGCAACGCTGCCGGCGCGGACGCCGAGACCATCCTGTGCGCCTTCAACCTCTCCCAGCACCCCGTGGCGACGACGCTGCGCGTGCCCGGCTTCGCCGGAAGGGGCCTCCGGGACGTCTTCGGCGGCCAGGCGTTCCCGGGCATCGGCGAGGACGGAACGCTGACTCTGACCCTGGGCAGCCACGATTTCTTCTGGTTGCGGATCCGTTCCGCCGCCTCCAACCCGGCATCCCCGTTCACGCAGGCGATGCCCGTCCTGTCCATCGAGGGTTGAGATGACGCGACCAGCCCTTCCCCCGGCCTTGAGCGGACTGCTTGGCGCCTGGCTGCCGCGCCAGCGATGGTTCCCTGTCAAGACCGCCGAGTTCACCTTCGAACCGGCGGGCGGCCTGCGCCTGGAGACCGGCGCCGGCGGGGCCACGTTCGAGGTGTTGCTGGTCGCGGTGTCCTACCCCACGCCCGGCGGCAGCCGCACCGACGTCGTCCAGGTGCCGCTCAGTTTCCGGCCAGAACCCCTGCCGGGGGCAGAACGCGCGCTGATCGGCGAACTTCCCGGAACGCGCGCTGATGCAGCCCACCAGTGGGTGTACGACGGCGTCCACGACGCGTCCTTCGTCGCCGCCTGGCTGGAGCTCATGCGGCACGGCGCAACGACGCCGTCGGGCAACGCCACCGGCCACCTGGTGGAGTCCGGCTACAGCCTTCCGTTCGCAACAGGCAAGGTCAAGGTACTCTCGGGCGAGCAATCGAACAGTTCGGTGATCGTCGACGACGAGGACGGCGGCACAGTCGCCATCGTGAAGTTCTTCCGGGTGCTGTCCGAAGGCCAGAATCCCGAGGTTGAAATCGGTGCGGCGCTGACTGCGGGGCACACCGCGGAGGTCCCGGCAACCCTTGGCTGGGTGGCCGGCGAGTGGGAGGTGCCGGCGCCCGCAGCAGGGGCGGAGCCGTCGGGAACCGCCCGTCCTGCCACTGTCCGTCCCGCCTCCGGCGAACTCGCTGTTGCGCACGAATTCCTCGCCGGCGGGCTCGATGCGTGGCGGCTCGCCGTGGACGCGGCCAGCCGGGGGATCGGGTTTGCTGCCGAAGCCCACGCGCTGGGCGCGGCGACAGCCACCGTGCACCGCAGGCTCGCCGAGGCCCTGGGCACAGCCGCCGAATCTGCGCCGGGGCAGGACATCGCGCCGGGAGTGGCCGAGCGCGTCCGTCAGTCCTGGGCCCAGGCCGGCCAGGCCGTCGGGCCTTACGAAGAAGCCCTGGACGGTCTCCTCGGCCGGCTCGAGGGCACCAGCGCCGGCCCGCTCCAGCGTATCCACGGCGACCTCCATCTCGGGCAGATCCTGCAGGTGCCCGGCAGCATGGTCCCGGGCGAGCCGGGGGCCCCACCGCGCTGGGCCATCCTTGACTTCGAGGGCGAGCCCCTGCGCCCCATCTCCGAGCGCAACTTCCCGGACGTCGCTCTTCGCGACGTTGTCGGCATGCTGCGGTCCTTCGACTACGCCGCCGGCGCCGCCGTCCGCGAAAACCCTGGAGCCGTGGTGCCCGGGACCTGGGTGGATGGCTGCGCTGAGGCGTTCCTGGCCGGCTACGCCGACGTCATTCCCGGCAGCATCGACCGCGACTCGCCGCTCTTTGTGGCGCTGTGGCTCGACAAAGCCCTCTACGAAGTCATCTACGAACTAAGGAACAGGCCGGACTGGCTCTCCATCCCGGTGAACGCATCGCGTCGTCTCCTCGGCAGTACAGGTTCCGGCGTCGCCGCCGAAGCCGCAGCGGAAGGTATAAAAATGACAGGATCAGCACGTATCGATCGGCCCGGCACACCACTGCCCGTGGATGGCGAGACCCTTGCGAGGGTCTCCAGCGGCGAACACCACGCGCCCCACTCGGTCCTCGGCGCCCATCTCGATGACCATGGCCATGTCACCATCCGGACGGTCAAGCATCTGGCGGAAGCGGTCTCGGTCGTGACGTCGGCAGGTTCGACGCCCATGACGCACGAATCGAGCGGCGTATGGGTGGCCGTGATGGAGCCGCTCGAGCGCGGCCATGTGCCGGATTACCGGCTCGAGGTGACCTACAAGGACCACGAGCCCCAGATCATGGACGACCCCTACCGTTACCTGCCCACCGTCGGCGAAGTAGACCTGCACCTGATCGGTGAGGGCCGGCACGAGCGTCTGTGGGATGTCCTCGGCGCGCATGTGCAGCACTACAAGTCCTCGCTTGGCGACGTCGACGGCGTGTCCTTCGCCGTCTGGGCCCCGAACGCTCAGGCAGTCCGCGTCAAGGGTGACTTCAACGGCTGGGACGGCCGCGAACACTCCATGCGTTCCCTCGGTTCCACCGGTGTGTGGGAAGTCTTCATTCCCGGGGTTGTAGCAGGGGCGTGCTACAAATTTGAACTCAGGACCCGGCACGGATACTGGGTGGAAAAAGCGGACCCGCTGGCCTTCGGCACCGAGGTCCCGCCGCTGACGGCATCCCGGGTGGTGGAGCCCTCTTACGTCTTCAAGGATGCCGAGTGGATGCAGGCCCGCGCCGCCCGCGATCCGCACAACTCGGCCATGAGCGTCTACGAGGTCCACCTCGGTTCCTGGAAGGTGGGGCTGGGCTACCGCGAACTGGCCAAGGAACTCGTGGAATACGTCAAATGGCTCGGCTTCACCCACGTGGAGTTCATGCCCGTGGCCGAGCACCCCTTCGGCGGCTCGTGGGGCTACCAGGTCACCTCGTACTTCGCGCCGACCTCGCGCTTCGGGCACCCGGACGAATTCCGCCACCTCGTTGACGAACTCCACCAAGCCGGCATCGGCGTCCTCCTCGACTGGGTCCCGGCGCACTTCCCCAAGGACGAGTGGGCCCTGGCCCGGTTCGACGGCGAAGCACTATACGAGCACGCCGATCCCAACCTGGGCGAACACCCGGACTGGGGAACACTGATCTTCGACTTCGGCCGCAGGGAGGTGCGCAACTTCCTGGTGGCCAACGCCCTGTACTGGCTCGATGAGTTCCACATCGACGGGCTCCGCGTGGACGCCGTCGCCTCCATGCTCTACCTCGACTACTCCCGCGAAGAGGGTCAGTGGCAGCCAAACCGCTTTGGCGGCCGCGAAAACCTGGAAGCGATCTCCTTCCTCCAGGAGGTCAACGCCACGGTCTACAAAACCCACCCCGGCGCGGTCATGATTGCCGAGGAATCCACCGCATTCCCGGGCGTCACGGCACCCACGAGCGGCGGCGGCCTGGGCTTCGGCCTCAAATGGAACATGGGCTGGATGCACGACTCGCTCAAATACATGGCCGAGGACCCGTACAACCGCCGGTGGCACCACGGCACCATCACGTTCTCGATGGTCTACGCCTTCACGGAAAACTTCCTGCTGCCCATCAGCCACGATGAAGTTGTGCACGGCAAGGGCTCCATGCTGCGCAAGATGCCCGGTGACCGGTGGCAGCAGTTGGCAAACCTGCGCGCATTCCTGGGATATCAGTGGGCCCACCCGGGCAAGCAGCTGATCTTCATGGGCACCGAATTCGGCCAGGAAGCGGAGTGGTCGGAGCAGTACGGCCTGGACTGGTGGCTCGCGGACATCCCGGCGCACAACGGCATGCAGCTCCTGACCAAGGATCTCAACGAGCTCTACCGTTCCACGCCGGCGCTGTACGAGCGGGACAACCAGCCCGAAGGGTTCCAGTGGATCAATGGGGGAGATTCGGACCGCAATGTGCTGACGTTCATCCGCCGCGACGCCGACGGCAACCCGCTGGTCTGCGCCGTGAACTTCTCCGGCGGCCCGCACACGGACTACCTCCTCGGCGTCCCGACCACCGGCGAGTGGCAGGAAGTGCTCAACACCGACGCCGCCAGCTATGGCGGTTCCGGGGTGGAGAACACTGGAACCCTGACCGCGACGAAGGACGGCCTGGACGGACAACCGGCCATGCTCACCGTCACCCTGCCTCCGCTAGGGGCCGCGTACTTCAAGCCGCTGGGCTAGGAGCTAGGCGCAGCGCCCGGGCAGCAGGTCTGGCGCGCGTGGGGAAGTGTTTGCGAGAGGCCCGGAATCCCCGTGATTCCGGGCTTTTCTGCACCGTCTTCGGCGCCGCTTTGTCAGCCGGTCCAAGTGGTGGTAGAGTTTATTTCCGCGCTGCTCCCCGGAGTTGAACGGCCACCAAGACCCAGAAGCCTATGGCAAGAATGAGTCTGGATCGCCGATTTGACTAGGGTGAAGCGGCCGGGTAAGTTTGAAAAGTTGCTCCGGAGCGATCCTTGACTGATTGTTGGTTGTGGTGGTGCCGGGTGTGTCTGTTGTTTGAGAACTCAATAGTGTGCCAAGTTTGTTGATACCAATTTATTGTAYTGAATTGGTTGAATTTGCCGGGCCCGCCACCCCGTGGTGTGGTCTGGTGTTTTTGGCTGGTTTCAAATTTTGTGCAGCGTGTGTGTCCCGTTTTCCCGGGGGCGCATGTTGTGTCTGTTTTACTTCAACGGAGAGTTTGATCCTGGCTC
>NZ_JBFUAU010000014.1:0-131497 GCF_056406115.1 Arthrobacter sp. P1_D4
CCACGCCCTGAACAGACATAACAAACACCTCCGAAGGTGTCGCCCTGAACAGACATAACAAACACCTCCGAAGGTGTCGGGAGGATCCCGCGGATCAACCTCAGGTCCTCAAAGGAATCTGATACATCCCGTCCTGACATCTCCGGAGGTGTTTGTGAAGGACAGACTCAACTCATATCAGCTGTGCGCCGACAGAACCGAGACGGTGGCCTTGGTGCCAACGCCGCGAATCGTCCAGCAGTTCCCGGTGCCGATCACGTCCAGCTCCTCCAGGTCCGCGTGGTGCAGGACCAGGGCAGTGTTCTCATCCACGGCGACCGCGCGGTCCACAAGGCCTTTTGCGACCGCCCCAACGGCCCGGCCGAGGGTTCCCGCCTGGGCGGCGTGCACGTCGACGGCGAAAGGCACCAGGCCCAGCCCGTCGCGGATCTCCACTTCTTCCAGCCCCTCCGACCAATCCGCCGGGCAGACCTCGGGGCCGCGGATCCGGTAGCCGCCCACGATTGCCCGCACCGGCGCCACCATCGCGCCGGCTGAGAACCCCATATACGGCACACCGTCGGAGACCAGTCTGCGGATGGGCTGCGCGGACGGCAGCAAGCCTTCCAGGTAGCCCGGCGTCGGCCCGCCCCCGACGACGATGCCGTCGACGTCGTCGAACGCGGCAGGGTCCGCGCCCCGGTTGGAGCCGAGGAGGACCGGGACGACCTCGCAGGCTGTCCGGGACTGCAGCGGATCCACATAGGCAGGCAGGAAATATTCCGAGCTGCCCTCATGGTCAAAGAGAACCACAGCGACGCGCGGAACCCTGCCGGAGGCCCGGTGCCGGAGTTCCCTGACGAAGCGGTCGAAGACGGCAGCTGCGGTTACGGTGTCCGGGCCGCCGCCAACAAGCAGGATGGTCATGGTTCAACGTACCCGGATCCACGGCAATCGCAATGAGCCCGGCGCGGGCAGCTCCGAGGACCTGTAGCGATTGACCGGCCCGGACTGCGAGGAACATAATCGGAATCGGTACTAGCTTCACCCCACGACTGCGCCGACCATGAGGCCGACGGCAGAGCATTCAACGGAAAGCGGTCGACACTATGAGTACTGCCCATCACCCTGTCACTGCGACCGGCTGGACCGGTTGGGTCCGTTTCGCCGGAGTCATTCTGATCATCAACGGCGTTTTCAGCGGCCTTCAAGGCCTCGTCGCGCTCACCGGACCCGACACCTACTATTTGTCGACCCCGGGAACCCTGTTCCTCTTCGATGCGAAGGGGTGGGGCTGGTGGAATGTCGCCCTCGGGGTGCTCTTGATCCTCACCGCCGTCGCGCTCTTCGCCGGCGCTACGTGGGCTCGAGTCGTTGGCGTCGTCGTTGCCGGCTTCAGTGCGGTTGTTCAACTGATGCTCATTCCGCAGCAGCCGTGGTGGTCCGTCATCGTCATCGCCATGGACGTGCTGATCATCTACGCGATCATCGCCCACGGCGAGGAACTGAAGGCCGAGCAGGCACCTCCGACAACCAATCCGTAGGGCACCGGCGCCATCAGCCCGCAGCAATCAGCTCCACTTCGTAGCCGTCCGCATTCACGAGGTAGGCGGCGAAGTGGGCGGGGCCGCCTGCGTGCGGATACTTGTCTGGAAATAATTCCGTCCAGCCGCGGCTCAGTCCCTCCGCCGCTATGGCGTCCACGTCGGCCCGGACTGGTGAATCGGGACCTGGTCCAGCCGGACCGGGTGCAACCGGAATATCAGCCATCAGAACAGTATCCGCTGGAACAGGATGTGGTCCTGCCAGGATCCGGCAATCCGAAGGTACTGGGCTGCCAGGCCGATCTCCTCAAAGCCAGCGCGCTTCAGGATCCGCTGGGACGCGGCGTTGTGCGGGAGGGTTGAGGCCTGCAGCCGGTGCAGCCCCAGTTCGTTGCGCGCGGTCTGCAGGGCGAACTCCACCGCGGCCGAGCCAATTCCCCGCCCCGTCATGTCCTTGTCCACCCAGTAGCCGAGGTGGGCGCTGAGGAATGGTCCCCGGACAATCCCGCTGAGGTTGATCACCCCGATGATGCGGGAGCCTTCCACGAGGACCCAGGGCACGTCCGTTCCCGCGATGAACAACCCGAGCTTGGATTCAATGCTGGCGGCCTGTCCCTCTGCGGTGAAGAATTCCTCAAACCGCAGCGGTTCCCAGGGCGCCAGGTGCTCCCGGTTCCGCCGGTAGGCGTCGGCCAGGGGCCCGGCGTCGGACCTGCGCAGCACCCGCACGCACACGGTATCCGTCAAAGCGACGCTGTTCTCGGTCATCCGCAGACTCTAACGGTCATCCCGAACGGCTTCAATCAGCGTGCGCCAGTCACGGGAGTCTCGGCGGCGTGCTTGCTGGGGTTCTCAGGCGCTGGGATCGTCGTCGTCCTCGTTCGGATCGGTGCCGCGAACGGTCACACTCTGCACGCCGGGCACATCCAGGAGGTAGGGGACGAGTTCCCGCAGCGGAAGATGACCATGGAAGCGGATGTCCATGAGGACGATCGGCTTTTGTTCATCGCCCGCCTTATTGATGCTCAGGATCGACGAGCTGAACCCCATATTCGTGGCGATCTCCAACACTTGCCGCAGCACGCCCCGGTTGTCGTCATAGCCCAGGTGCAGGACCCGGTGGGCGTCGGGGGTCGGGATCTTCCTGATCACGGGAGAAACGACGTACAACGTGATGAGGTGGAAAGCCGTCAGCGAAACAGCCAGGGACAGCATTCCGGCCCCGCACGCCATGCCGACGGCGGCAGAAACCCAAATGCTGGCGGCCGTCGTCAGGCCGCGGACCACGTTCCGTCCCTTGAAAATCACCCCGGCACCGAGGAAGCCGATGCCGCTGACGATTTGGGCTGCAATACGGGACGGGTCCATGGTGGCCCCGGGCGCCAGCGCGGCGGCGAAGCCGTAGGCGGAGATCAGGGTGAACGTGCACGATCCGAGCCCGACCAGGACGTGGGTGCGGTAGCCAGCGACCTTTTGCCGGACCTGCCGCTCAGTGCCAATCAGGGAGCAGAGGATAAATGTCGCCAGCAGAAGCCCGATTTCCACCAGCGTGGTCGGGGTATATAGCCCGTATGCGTCCTGCATCCCGCCCTCCGACCCGGCCCGAGAGTGGCGTCCCGTCAGTGCCGGAATGCGCCAAGAACTCTCGAATCTGATATTACCGCTGCCCCCTATTGGCGAGTAGTGGCTGTTCTGGCCCGCTCACGGGGCCAGATCCCGGCGGCGCCAGCCGGCGTACCCCAGCGCGGCGAGCGCCGCGGCAGTCACCGTAAGTCCGAGCAACGGCCCGACGGCGCCGGAATCCAGGGGCAGCAGCGGCGAGTGCCGGAACGGGGAGAGCTCCATCAGCCACTCCGGGGCATTCCACAGCACGCCAAACTCACCAAGCGCGACGAAGAGCAGCAGCAGGGCCCAGACCGTCCCGGTGAGCCGGGGCGCCCAGCCGAACACCGCCAGCACCGCCGCGGTCATGACCCAGGCCGCGGGGATCTGGGCGGCAGCGGCCAGTGTGACGCGGCCGAGTTGGTTGGCATCGGCCAGGACGGTGGCTGCGCCGGCCCCGACCGACACTCCCGCCAGCAGCATGAGCACGGCGACGCCGGCCAGGGCCAGGGCGAAATGGCTGGTCGCCCACCGCGGCCGGGTGGTGGCGGTGCCCAGCAGTGCCTCGACGTGGCCGTCGGTCTCCTCGTCACGGAGCCGGCTGGCCGCGGACAGTCCGTAGGCAGCGGCCAGCAGTCCCATGATGCTGATCTCCGCTGCAATGAAGGCGTCCGTCATGGCCTGGGTTCCGCCCAGCATCATGATCAGGTCCTGCACGTTGGGCGAACTCAACAAGTCCGTGACGTTGCCGGCCAGCGATCCGATCACCACGCCGAACACCACGAAGGCGACCGCCCAGGCCGCCAGCAGCCGGAACTGGAGCCGCACGGCGAGGTCCCCAACCCCGCGGAGCGAGCCGCGAGCCGGGCCGGGGCGCTCCTGGCGCAGGCCGGAGCCGAGGTCCCGACGGGCGCGGAGTGCCAGGGCCACGGGCACGAGTAAGGCGCACAGCGCCAGTGGCAGGGCGAGCACCCACCACTGGTCCCCGGCGAAGGCCCGGATCTGCTGATTCCAGCCGATCGGCGAAAGCCAGGACAGCGCGGAGGGCCCCGGTTCGGCGAGGTCCCCCACCGCCCGCAGCGCATAGGTCACGGCAACGACGCCGAGGCTCATTCCCGTGGCCGCCCGTGCGCTGGCCGTCAGCTGGGCGGTGACCCCGGCCACGGCGCTGAACGCCATGCCGGTGGCAGCCCAGCCCAGTCCGAACGCAATCGAGCCGGCGGCCGGAAGTCCGCCGGCGGCCAAAGACACCGCCGTGACCAGCCCCAGGACAATGCTGGCTCCGAAGCTGATGGTGAGGGCGGCCGCGAGCGGCGCGTCGCGGCCCATCCGGCCGCCGCCCAGGAGCTCGAGCCGCCCGGACTCTTCGTCGCTGCGGGTATGTCGGACGGTGATGAACACCATCAGGACGGCGAGGATAGCAGCCATGAACGCCGTGTACTTGATGAGGGACAGGGCACCGAGGGACGTGGGGTCGTAGACCCTGCCGAAGAGGGCCACGAGCGAGGCCGTGGCATTCAGGGCCGTCGCGGCCTCGACCCGGCTCCCCACATCGGGGTAGAGCTCGGCGCCGGCCACCGCGGTTGAATACGTTGTCGCGGCGAATCCGGCGATCCACGCCGGCAACAGCCATCGGTCGCGGCGGAGCCCGAGCCTGATCAGGACTCCGGTCCCCGCCAACGTTTCACGCATCGGCGGTGCGTCCGCTGCTCGACCCGGCCGCGGCCACGGGCACCGCCGCGCCATAGTGGCGGAGGAAGAGATCCTCCAGAGTGGGCGGCTGGCTGGTCAGCGCGACGAGTCCCGCGTCGGTCAGCGCCCGCATGAACGGGGCCAGGCCGGACGGTTCCACTTGGGCGCTGACGCGGTGGTTCCTGACGACGACGTCGTGAACGCCTGGCAGGGCATCCAAGCCCGCCGGTACCACCGCGACATCGGCAGTGACGGAGGTACGGGTCAGGTGCCTGAGTTCATCGAGCCGCCCCGTCTCCACCACCCGGCCCTCACGGATGATGCTCACGCGGTCCGAAAGTGCTTCGGCCTCGCTGAGGATATGGCTGCTGAGCAGTACCGTGCGGCCCTGGTTCCGCAGTTCCCGGATACAGCCGCGGAAGGCCTCCTCCATCAGGGGGTCCAGTCCGCTGGTGGGCTCGTCCAGCAGGAACAGCTCAGCGTCGGTGGCCAGGGCAGCGACCAGGGCCACTTTCTGCCGGTTGCCTTTGGAGTAGGCCCGGGACTTCTTGGTCGGATCGAGGTCGAAGAGCTCCAACAGCTGGGCCCGCCGGGCCAGGTCCTGGCCGCCCTGGAGCCGGCCGAGGAGGTCGATCACTTCTCCGCCGGTCAGGTTGGGCCACAACGCCACATCCCCGGGGACGTAGGCTAGGCGCCGGTGGAGGCTCGCGACGTCGCGCCACGGGTCAAGGCCCAGCACCCGGATGGAGCCAGCATTGGCGCGAAGCATGCCCAGCAGCAGGCGAATCGTGGTCGATTTGCCGGAGCCGTTCGGTCCGAGGAAGCCGTGGACCTCGCCCGCCTCGACTGAAAAATCCAACCCATTCAAGGCAACCACGGGCCCGAACCGCTTCACAACGCCGACCATCTCCAAGACATTCGCCATGGGGGACACGATACGCCCGGGACCGGCAATCCAGCCCCGGCCGAATGACCCCTTCGCCCGCGGGCGGCCTGTCGCCGCGCTATCACTCCGGCACCGGGGGGCCGTAGCCTAGCGGGCATGGAAGACCCTTACGATCTTGAACGGTTCGTGGCGGCCCAGGACGCCGGCGGAACCTACGGGCACGCCCTGGCGGAGTTGCGGTCAGGCATGAAGAGGAGTCACTGGATGTGGTTCGTTTTCCCCCAGCTCGCAGGCCTGGGCCGCAGCGAAACCGCCCAGAAGTACGCCATCTCCTCCCTGGCCGAGGCCCGGGCATACTGCCGGCATGGCGTCCTTGGCCCGCGGCTGCGGGAGGCCGCCGCCGCAGTGGCCGAACTTCAGGGGCGGTCCGCGGTGCAAATTTTCGGCGGCATCGACACCCGGAAGCTGCACTCCTCCATGACGCTGTTCCAGCGGGCCGCGCCCGGCGAACCCGTGTTCCGCGTCGTCCTGGACCGCTACTTCGATGGCCTGCCCGATCCCGCCACGGACCAACTGCTCGAAGGCCAGCTGCTGGAAGGCCAGTTGCGGGAAGGACAACCCGGCGGCCCGGACCCGGCGGACGGTTAGCTGTCCGCGGCCAGCGCCGTGATCATCCGCTCCATGCGGGCGACGCCGGCAAAGCGGCCGGCAGTGGCCGCCTGATGCTGTTTTGGCTGCCACTGGCTGTCCACTAGCGGCCTGTACCCGCCGCCGTACTAACGGCCTGCCGCCCCTGCTTCGGCAGCGACGGCGGCCGCCTCGATGCGGGCCCGGTGCACGGCCCATTCCTCGGCGGTGCGCGGCGAAAGGTTCGGGTCCCCGGGACGCTGGCCCGCGCTGCCGTCGATGAGTTCGCGCAGGATGTCGGCGTGCCCGAGGTGGTGGGCGGTCTCCACGCACATGTGCACGAGGATCTGCTGCAGGGTCACGTGCTTGCGCTCGTCCGGCCACCAGGGCACCACACCGGGCGCGTCGAGCGGGAGTTCATCGATGGTGGCGTCGCTGTGGGCCGCCGAGAGCCGGTGCAGCTCAGTGATCTGCTCGCGCGTCTCGCCGGGGGCTGCCCACATGTCCGCGTCCGGCTCCGCGTCGTCGGCAAACCACGGCAGCTTCAGCTCGCTGGGACGGCCGAAGACCTCGCCAAAGTAGCCGAGTTCGACGCTGGCCACGTGCTTGACCAGTCCCAGCAGGCTGGTTCCCGTGGGCGTGAGGGGCCGGCGCACATCGTACTCGCCGAGGCCTTCGAGCTTCCCTAGGAGGTCTTGTCGCCGCGTGCGCAGGTAAGTGTGCAAGATTGCTTTGTCGTCCATGACCGGCACTATACCGAATGCGGGGGCGCTGCCTGACAGGACAGCCTGGCGGAACAGCGGGTTTCATAAAACGTATGGAATAATTGGCGACAGCGGGCCTCGGGGGGAGGCCCCGATCGACAGGACACACAGGGTGAATCTCGATTCCGGTGCACATCGGGTCCGGCCCGCCGCCGCAGTTCTCCTGGCCGCGGTTCTCGCGGCGGCTCTCGCCATTCTGTTGGCAGCCTGTTCTTCCGGCGCAGAGGCCCCGGGCGGAGTTCCGGCGGGCCGGCCTGCGGCGTCCGCCCCCGCAACGTCCCCGGCGTCCGGGGGCCTGCGGGGGACGACCGAAGTGAACGGGTTCCTCCTGCCGATGCGCTACGCGGCCGTCGACGGCGACACCTGGGAGGGCATCGCCGCCCACTTCCGGATGACTCCGGAGATCCTCAGGAGCTTCAACGAAGCGGAGTCCGTTGCCGCAGGAGAGATTATCGACCTCAGGGGCGTGGACGTGCCCCAGCTAGGGGCCGGCGGCAGCGTGACCGGGCAGGACGGGCAGGGACGGCTCCTGTACAGGGTGGGCGCCGGAGACACTCCCTCGGGCATCGCGAGCCGCTACGGCGTCCCGCTCTATGCCTTGCGGACAGCCAACCTGAACCTGTTGACCGGAGGCGAATGGATTCCGCCCGCCGGCACCACGGTAACCATTCCGAATCCCCAGGCCGACTGAGCCGGGCCTTTGCGACAGGCCTTTGCACTGTGGAGACGGGCCGTCGGGCCGTGGACAAAGAAAAAGCCTCCGGAACCTAATGGTTCCGGAGGCTTCTCCAAGGGTGGCAGATGAGGGATTCGAACCCCCGTAGGCGTTGCCAGCTGATTTACAGTCAGCCCCCTTTGGCCGCTCGGGTAATCTGCCGAACTTCAAAAGAAGATCACTCGCGGATTCCAGTCCTGGAACGCCTGTTTCCAGTTCGTTCCGCTTCCAGCACCCGCGGGCAAGACAACTTTACAGAACTTCCGCCGAAGAATCGAATCGGCGCCTCAGCAGATCAAAAAAGGGCCAGAATCCGCGGAATTTCAGGCCTCGCCGAGGATCCGCCCCGCCAGCCTTGCCTCGAATCGTGCCGCCTGCTCGGCGGTGACCTGGTTCAGCTCGACGGCACGGGCCAGGTCCGTGTGGACCCCGTCCATGCGGACTGATGCGTCGGCGGCCGGGCTCAGGATGATGGACGCCGCCAGCGCGGCGGCGGCTACGGAGCTCGCCGTCGCGGCCAGGGTGCTGGCAGCGGCGGCGGTGGTGCGGTTGACGTAGCGGACGGCCTTTTGGTGCATGTTCTTGCCTTTCAGCAGCGGTTCCAACTCTTGCAACTCTGGCCAGCCCGGCTTCGTTCCCGCCGTGATTGAGCTATGAGCGGACTGTGAAACCCGAGACGCAAGGCCGGCCGCCACATCGGGGGCATCCGTACTAGTCTGGAATGCAGACATCCCGGCCTCACGCAGGCACCCGGCAACCATCAGGAGGAAAGTCATGGCAGGCGAATCCACGTTCGACGTCGTCAGCAAGGTAGACAAGCAGGAAGTCGCCAACGCGCTGAACCAGGCGCAGAAGGAAATTGCCCAGCGCTACGACTTCAAGGGCGTCGGCGCCGAGGTCGATTTCAGCGGCGAGAAGATCCTGATGAAGGCCAACTCCGAGGAGCGGGTGCTCGCGGTGCTCGATGTGCTGCAGTCCAAGCTCATCCGCCGCGGCATTTCGCTGAAGTCCCTCGACACCGGCGAGCCCTACGCCTCCGGCAAGGAATTCCGGCTCGAGGCCTCCATCAAGGAGGGCATCGCCCAGGACCTCGCCAAGAAGATCAACAAGCTGATCCGGGACGAGGCCCCCAAGTCCGTCAAGTCACAGATCCAGGGCGACGAGCTCCGGGTGACCTCGAAGTCCCGCGATGATCTCCAGGAGACCATGAACCTGCTGAAGGGCTTCGACGAGGCCGACCTGCAGTTCGTGAACTTCCGCAGCTAGCTGCCCGTCCGCGGCGCAAATTTCCGCACGACGTGTAAAAGGGCTGGCGACACCGGAATACCGGTGTCGCCAGCCCTTTTGCGTGTCGCGGAACTACTCGCGCGTCGCCAGACCCGCAGCCTGCTTCAGCTGAGCGGCCGCCCGGCCATCCGCTCCAGCCGGCCGATCCGCTCGGCCATCGGCGGGTGGGTGGAGAACATCTTGGCCACGCCTCCGCCTTTGAACGGGTTGGCGATCATCATGTGCGAGGCGTTGACCAGCCGCTGGTCCTGCGGCAACGGCGCCAGCTGCACGCCCTGCTCGATCTTGCGCAGGGCGGAGGCGAGCGCCAGCGGATCTCCGGTCAGCGACGAGCCGTCCTCGTCGGCGTCGTACTCCCGTGTACGGGAGATGGCCATCTGGATCAGGGATGCGGCGAACGGGGCAAGCAGGGCCATGGCGATCGCCGCGAACGGGTTCGCATTGCGGCGGTCCCCGCCGCCGAACAGCAACATCATCTGCGCCACCGAAGTGATGACGCCGGCGACGGCGGCGGCCACCGACGCCGTCAGGATGTCCCGGTTGTAGACGTGCATCAGTTCATGCCCCAGGACGCCGCGCAGTTCGCGGGCGTCCAGCATCCGCATGATGCCCTCGGTGCAGCACACTGCCGCGTTCTGCGGGTTCCGGCCGGTGGCGAAGGCATTTGGCGCCATGGTGGGCGAGACATAGATGCGCGGCATCGGCTGGTTGGCCCGGCCGGACAGCTCCCGGACGATATGGAACAGCTGGGGCGCCTCGGCCTCCGTGACGGGATAGGCCTGCATGGCACGGATGGCGAGCTTGTCGCTGTTCCAGTACCCGTAGGCCGTGGTGCCGACCCCGATCAGGGCCATGATCCAGATCGGCGCCGCACTGCGGGTCCCCGCGGCGATGAACGCCCCCAGGCCCAGCAGGACCGCCCACAGCACTCCGAACAGCGCCGCGGTCTTCAGTCCGTTGTGATGCTTGTGCACTGGTCCTCCTGATACGTGTACTGCAAGCTGATGCCCTGTAATTCACTGACCTACCAAGGAAAACGAACCGCTATGGCACCGGGTTCCGCGCGTCGTACCGCAGGAATCCACTCTGCTGGCGGGCCAATATCCAGGCCACAGCGATGCACAACATGCCGCCGAGCAGCAGGACCCACCCCTCGTTCAAAAGTTTAGTCGCGCCGCCGGCCAGCATGTCCCCGATCCGGGGTCCGCCGGCGACCACCACCACAAAGACGCCCTGTAGACGCCCGCGCAGATGGTCGGGGGTGGAGGCCTGCAGGATGGTGGTCCGGAAGACTGCGCTCACGGAATCCGCGATGCCGGCCAGCGCGCAGCACAGGGCGGCGGGCAGCAGCCACATGCCCACGCCGTCGTCGCCGGAATGCCCGGCCAGGACCACCACCAGGCCGAAGGCCGCCACCGAGCCGCCCCAGCCCATCACGGACCACACCACCGCGGCCCCCTGCCGGCGGACGCCGCCCAGCGGCCCCGAGAACAGGCCGGCCAGGAACGCCCCTACGGCCATCGAGGCCAACAGGATCCCCACAGTGGCCTCACCGCCACCGATCATCAACGCCCCGATGGCCGGCAGGAGCGCCCGGGGCTGGGCAAAGATCATGGCCACGAGATCGATCACGAACGTCATGCGGAGGTTGGGCCGGGTGCCAAGGAAACGGAACCCCTCCACCACGGAACGCAGCCCGGCCGGCCTGGCGTGCTCGCCCGGCGGCATGGAAGGCAGTTTCAGGAGGGCCCAGAACGCAAACGCAAAGCTGATGACGTCGATCGTGTACGTCCAGCCGAACCCCACCCATGCCACGAGCACGCCGGCCAGCAGCGGGCCGGCGGTCATGGTCAGCCCGAAAATCATCATGCTCAGGGCATTTGCGGCCGGCAGCAACTCCTTGCGCACCAGCACCGGGATGATGGCGCTGCGTGCCGGCTGGTTGATGGCCTGGGCACCGCTCTGCACCGCCACGAGCGCATAGAGCAGCCACACGTTGCCCACTTCCAGCCACGCCTGGAGGGCCAGCGCGGCGGTGGTCAGCCAGAGGACGGACGAGGCCAGCAGGGCCACGGTGCGGCGGTCATGGGCGTCGGCGATCGAGCCGCCCAGGAGGCCGCCAAAGACCAGCGGCACGAGGGCGAAGAGGCTCAGCAGGCCCACGTAGAGGCTGTCCTGGGTCAGCCGGTAGACCTCCAAGCTGACGGCCACCAAGGTCAGTTGGCTGCCCAGGGCGGAGACGGCGGACCCAAGCCACAGACGGCGGAAGGCCGGACTTTCACGCAACGGCGTGATGTCCGCCAGCAATTTCTCCACCGGGCAACTCTAGTGGCGAACCGGGACTGCCCTGTGACACGGCCGGACAATATTAGCCACGCCTTATTGTGAGGCAGTCATAATAAGTGCTTGAATGGGGGTATGACGGATTCCTCGGGTACCCACGACGCATGGGCAGCCGCCCTGCGTGCCCACGGCCGCCGGGTGACCAAGCAGCGCCTGGCCGTGCTGGCCGCCGTCGAACATCACCCGCATTCGCCGGCAGAGGCAATCCTTGCCGCCGCCCGGCAGGAATTGCCGGACCTGACCGCCCAGTCTGTCTACGTGGTCCTCGGGGACCTCACGGATCTGCACATGCTGCGCCGTTTTGAGCCCCCGCACTCCCCCGCGCTGTACGAGACGCGGGTCGGGGACAACCACCACCATGCCGTGTGCATCAGCTGCGGCCGGGTGGAGGACGTCGAATGCGCCGTGGGCCACGCGCCCTGCCTGACCCCGCACTGGAACGCGGACGCCAAGCCGATGACCATCCAGATCGCGGACGTGCTGTACCAGGGCATCTGCCAGGACTGCCAGCGCACCCAACAGCTTCCCTCCGAACGAAACTAAGAAACCCAACCCAAGGAGAACTATGACTGAGATCATCTCTGCGCCCGCCGTGTCCACGACACAGTCCGGGGCTCCCGTCACTTCCGACGCCCACTCCAAGTCCGTCGGCGCCGACGGTGCGATCATCCTGACCGATCACTACCTGATCGAGAAGCTCGCGCAGTTCAACCGCGAGCGTGTCCCGGAGCGCGTCGTGCACGCCAAGGGCGGCGGCGCCTTCGGTACCTTCAAGACCACAGAGGACGTCTCGAAGTACACCAAGGCCGCACTGTTCCAGCCCGGCGTTGAGACGGACATGCTCATCCGCTTCTCCTCCGTTGCCGGCGAGGCAGGCTCCCCCGACACGTGGCGCGACCCCCGCGGTTTCGCCGTGAAGTTCTACACCACCGAGGGCAACTACGACCTCGTCGGCAACAACACTCCGGTGTTCTTCATCCGCGACGGGATCAAGTTCCCGGACTTCATCCACTCCCAGAAGCGCCTCCCCGGCACCCACCTGCGCGACGCCGACATGCAGTGGGACTTCTGGACCCTCTCCCCCGAGTCCGCCCACCAGGTCACCTGGCTCATGGGTGACCGCGGCCTGCCGGCCTCCTGGCGTGAAATGCAGGGCTACGGCTCGCACACCTACCAGTGGATCAACGCCGAGGGCGAGCGGTTCTGGGTCAAGTACCACTTCAAGTCCAACCAGGGCGTCAAGTCCATGACCGGGGACGAGGCCGAGGCCCTTGCCGGCGCCGACGGCGACTTCTACATCCGCGACCTCCAGGAAAACATTGCCGCCGGCAACTTCCCCTCCTGGGACCTCCACGTCCAGGTCATGCCTTACGAGGACGCCAAGACGTACCGCTTCAACCCCTTCGACCTCACCAAGGTGTGGCCGCACGCGGACTACCCGCTGGTCAAGGTCGGCACCATGGAGCTGAACAAGAACCCGGAGAACTACTTCGCGCAGATCGAGCAGGCCACCTTCGCGCCGTCGAACTTCGTGCCGGGCATCGCCGCCTCCCCGGACAAGATGCTGCAGGCCCGCATCTTCTCCTACGCGGACGCGCACCGCTACCGCGTCGGCACCAACCACGCGCAGCTCCCGGTGAACCTGCCCAAGAGCCAGGTCAACAACTACAGCCAGGACGGCGCCGGGCGTTACCACTTCAACGCCCCGTCCGTTCCGGTGTACGCACCGAACTCTGTGGGCGGCCCGGCTGCCGTTGAGCCCGGCGTTGCGGGCGGCGGCTGGGAGAACGACGGCGAGCTCACGCTCTCCGCGCACTCCCTGCATGCCGAGGACGGCGACTTCGGCCAGGCCGGCACGCTGTACCGCGAGGTGTACAACGACGGCGAGAAGGCCCGCCTGCTGGAGACCGTCACCGGCGCCGTCAGCGGCGTCAAGAACGCCAGCATCAAGGAACGCGCCATCGCGTACTGGACCAACGTCGACGCTGAATTCGGCGCCAAGCTGCGCGCCAACCTCGGTGCCGGCCAGGTTGAGTCCGACGCCGAGGCCGCCAACAAGGTCTGATAGTTGCGTCGAAGGTTGCCTGATTGCCGGCCTTGACGGCCGCCTGGGCGGCCGGTGACCGGCATTCGGTGACAGCTGGAGCCAACAGAACGCCCCGCCACGGACTCCCGTGGCGGGGCGTTTTGCGGTTATCCACATGGGTGCGCGTGGCCCTCGCCACCGCGTGCCGCGGCTCCGTAGGATTTGGGCATGACCGCTTTCGCTGGCACTCCATTCGCAGGCATTCCACGTGACGCCTTCCGGTTCTACGCCGATCTTGAACAGAACAACAACCGGGACTGGTGGCTCGAGCACAAGCCGGTCTACGAGGCCGTGGTGAAGGGGCCTCTGACCCAGCTGCTGGCCGAGCTGGAGCCACGCTTCGGACGGGCCAAGCTCTTTCGCCCCAACCGGGATGTCCGGTTCTCGCCGGACAAGTCACCCTATAAGACCGCGCAGGGGGCCTTCGCGGCGGTGGACGAAGGCGTGGGCTTCTATATCCAGCTCAGCGCCGACGGCCTCCTGATCGGCGGCGGCTGCCACACCCACACTCCGGCCCAGCTGGCACGCTTTCGCGGTGCCGTGGACGATCCCGCCAGCGGCGACGCCCTCCAGGCGATCGTGCGGAAGGTCGAGGCGGCAGGGTTCGCGGTGGAGGGCGAACGGCTAAAAACGGTGCCGCGGGGCTTCGACAAGGACCATCCCCGGGCGGAGCTGCTCAAGCACAAATCCCTCACGGCCGGCGTCAACGTGGGCCAGCCCGGCTGGCTTGCCGGTCCCGGGGCGGTGGAGGAAGTGGCACAGCGCTGGGAGCAACTGCGCCCCCTCGTGGAGTGGGAGGGCCGCTACGCTGCTCCCTGACGTTCTGCTCAGATGTGCTGGCCGTCGGTGGCGAGGCGCCTGTCGAGGTTGTTGAAGAAGACCAGCATCATCAGCTCAAAGGCCTTGGTGGCTTCCTCTGGCTGGTTGTTGACGACGAAATCGAACTGCAGCCCGTAGAACGCGGCCGTGAACAGCCGGGCGTCGGTGTCGGCGAATTCCGGCTGGATGCCCTGGATGACCAGCCAGTCCCGGGCCTTCTCGTGCAGCATCCGGAAGTGCTCCTGCGCTGTGCCGCGCGGCACCGCCGCCACAATGTCCTGCGCCGTGGCCTCAAATTCAAGCCGGGCCAGGTGCCGGTTGCGCTGCGCCATGGTCCACTGCCAGGACTCAAGCAGGAAGGCCCGCCACGCGTCCCGGTCGATGTCCCTGACGTCGGTGGCGCGGATGCTGTCCAGCCGGGATTCGATGCCGCGGATGATCTCGTTGATCAGCTGTTCGCGGTGCCCGAAGTGGTAGACCAGGACGTAGCTGCTGACACCCAGCCCGTCGGCCAGGCCGCGAAACGTCAGTTCCGCCAGGGTCTTGTCCATGAGGTAGTCGAGAATTGCCGACAGCAACTCTGATTTGCGTTCCGGTCTTGCTGGGCGGGCCATGTGTCCATCTTAGGGAGCGCCGCCATTACGGAGCGGCGCACCAACGCCGAAGTCGCCGGAGCCGTGCGGTTACGCCGGAAATTTCCAGCGAATTCGCACGGCTCCGGCGACCTCGATGCGGCGGGGCCGATCGCTCCCGTCTCAGGAGCGGGTGAGCGCGTCCTCGTTGTCCTCCGCGGGCGCTCCGGCCGCGCTGGCCGTGCCGTTCACCGAGGCGCGGGCCTCCGCGAACTTTTCATTCAGCCGGGAGTGGCGCTGGCCGTAGGCGAAGTAGATCGCAATACCGATCACGAGCCAGATGGCGAAGAAGATCCAGGTTTCCACGGCCAGGTTCGTCATGAGGTACAGGCACAGGACCGCAGAGACGACCGGGAGCACCTTGCCGAACGGGACACGGAAGGCCGGCTTCAGGTCCGGGCGCTTCTTGCGCAGCACCAGGATGCCAAGGCTCACCATCACGAAGGCGGACAGGGTCCCGATGTTGATCATTTCCTCGAGCAGGTCCACGTTGGTCAGGCCGGCGACGAGCGCCACTCCGGCGCCGCAGATGATCTGCAGGCGGGCCGGCGTCCCCCGCACCGAGCTGGTCTTGGACAGGGAGCGCGGAAGCAGGCCGTCGCGGCTCATCGCGAGCACCACGCGCGAGAGGCCCATGAGCAGCACCATGATCACGGTGGTCAGGCCCACGAGGGAGCCAAAGGCAATGACCTTGGCGGCGTCGGTATTGCCGACCGCTTCGAAGGCGGTGGTGAGCGTCGGGTTCTTGGCCTCGGCCAGCTGGGTGTAGGACACCATGCCGGTCAACGCCAGCGACACCAGGATGTACAGCACGGTAACGATTGCCAGGCCGCCGAAGATGCCGCGGGGCAGCGTCTTCTGCGGGTTCTTGACCTCTTCGGCCGAGGTGGCGACGACGTCGAAGCCGATGAAGGCGAAGAAGACCAGGGCGGCGCCGGCGAAGATCCCGAGGGTTCCGTACTGGGCCGGGGCGGCGCCAGTCAGGAAGCCGAAGAACGACTGCTTGAGGACATCCGCGGTTCCGGTGCCTCCGGTCGGCTCGGAGGCCGGGACGAACGGGGCGTAGTTCTCGAACTTCACGTACGTGAAGCCGACGACGATCACGAAGAGGACCACCGCGATCTTGATGAGCGTGAAGATGTTGCCGACGCGGGCGGAGAGCTTGGTCCCGAGGACCAGCAGCACGGTGAAGATGGCAACGATCAGGAAGGCGCCCCAGTAGAGGTCGACCCCGCCCAGGGAGATCGACGGCGGAATGTCCACGCCCATGAGCGCAAAGACTTTGCTGAGGTAGATGCCCCAGTACTTCGCGATCACGGCGCCGGCCGTGAAGAGTTCGAGGATCAGGTTCCAGCCGATGATCCACGCCAGGATCTCACCCATGGTCGCGTAGGTGAAGACGTAGGCCGAGCCTGCCACCGGGATGGCCGTGGCGAACTCGGCGTAGCACATGATGGCGAGCGCGCAGGTGACGGCGGCGATCGCGAAGGAAATGGTGACGGCAGGGCCGGCAAAGTTCGCGGCGGCCTTGGCGCCGACCGAGAAGATCCCGGCGCCCACGGCAACCGCGACCCCCATGATCATGAGGTCCCACGTGCTTAGCGTGCGCTTCAGCTTGCGTCCGGGTTCATCGGCGTCGGACATGGACTGCTCGATGGATTTGGTCCGGAAAAGGTTCATTAGGAAAGTCCGCAATCTCGATAACTGGGGTGGAAACAGACCTATCCATCTTAGAGTCCATCCACTGGACGGCCCGATTTGTCCCACATAGTGAGACAAAGGCCCGGCCGGGGGACGGGTCAGACGGGCCAGTTTTCCATCAGCGTCGAGCGGATGAGGAACCGTTTGCCTTCCGGCGCTTCCACCGAGAAGCCGCTCCCCCGGCCGGGGACGACGTCGACGGTCAGGTGCGTGTGGCTCCAGTAGTTGAACTGTTCACGCGACATCCAGAATTCCAGCGGCTGGGGCTGCAATCCGTCGGAGATGTCGAACAGGCCCAACAGGACGTCGGAGTCGCCGGTCAGGAACTCCCCCGCCGGATAGCACATGGGTGAGGATCCGTCGCAGCAGCCGCCCGACTGGTGGAACATCAAAGGCCCGTGCTGCGTCCAGAGCTTGCGGAGCAGGTCCACGGACTCCGGCATGAGCGCCACCCGGGAGAATTCCTCCCCGGGGCGGGTCACGGCGGCGTCGAGCCTGGTCTGGGTCATTGGGGTCTCCCTGGCTGGTCCGGAAAGTGGTGCGGGGGGGGGGGGGGGGGGGGGGGGGGGGGGGGGGGGGCGGCCCCCCCCCCCCCCCCCCCCCCCCCCCCCCCCCCCCCCCGGGTCAATGCGGCTTAGAAGAAGCCGAGCTTGTTTTCGTTGTAGCTGACCAGGAGGTTCTTGGTCTGCTGGTAGTGGTCCAGCATCATGGAGTGGTTCTCGCGGCCGATGCCGGAGGACTTGTACCCGCCGAACGCGGCACCGGCGGGGTAGGCGTGGTAGTTGTTGACCCACACACGCCCGGCCTGGATCTCGCGGCCGGCGCGGTAGGCGACGTTGCCGTTGCGGGACCAGACGCCGGCGCCGAGGCCGTAGAGGGTGTCGTTGGCGATGCCCATGGCGTCGTTGTAGTCGCTGAAGCGGGTTACGGACACCACCGGGCCGAAGATTTCCTCCTGGAAGATCCGCATCTTGTTGTGGCCTTCGAAGATGGTCGGCTGGACGTAGTAGCCGCCGGCCAGATCTCCGGGCATTTCGGCCCGGCCGCCGCCGGTGAGCACCTTGGCGCCCTCCTGCTTTCCGATGTCGATGTAGGACAGGATCTTTTCCAGCTGGTCGTTGGAGGCCTGGGCGCCGAGCTGGGTTTCGGTGTCCAGCGGGTTGCCCTGGATGATTTTCTCCACCCGGGCCACGGCGTCGGCCATGAAGGAATCGTAGATGTCTTCCTGGACCAGCGCGCGGGATGGGCAGGTGCAGACTTCACCCTGGTTGAAGGCAAAGAGCGTGAAGCCCTCCTGGGCTTTGTCGTAGAACGCGTCATTGGTGTCCGCGACGTCGTTGAAGAAGATGTTCGGGCTCTTGCCGCCGAGCTCCAGCGTGACCGGGATCAGGTTCTGGCTGGCGTACTGGCTGATCAGCCGTCCGGTGGAGGTTTCGCCGGTGAAGGCGATCTTGCGGATACGGGGGCTGGAGGCCAGCGGCTTGCCGGCCTCGACGCCGAAGCCGTTGACCACATTGAGGACACCGGCCGGCAGCAGGTCGCCGATCAGTTCCATCAGCACCAGGATCGAGGACGGTGTCTGCTCGGCCGGCTTCAGGACGACGGCGTTGCCGGCGGCGAGGGCCGGGGCGAGCTTCCAGACGGCCATCAGGATCGGGAAGTTCCACGGGATGATCTGGCCGACGACGCCGAGCGGCTCATGGTAGTGGTAGGCCGTGGTGTCGTCGTCGAGCTGGGACAGTCGTCCCTCCTGCGCGCGCACGGCGGAGGCGAAGTAGCGGAAGTGGTCCGCAGCGAGCGGAATGTCGGCGTTGAGGGTTTCGCGGATCGGCTTGCCGTTGTCCCAGGATTCGGCGACGGCGAGCATCTCCAGGTTCTCATCGATCCGGTCGGCGATCTTGTTCAGGATCGCGGCACGCTCGGCCACGGAGGTCTTGCCCCAGGACGGTGCGATCTTGTGGGCCGCGTCCAGCGCCAGCTCGATGTCCTCGGCGGTGCCGCGGGCCACCTCGCAGAAGACCTTGCCGGTGACGGGGGTGATGTTCTCGAAGTACTGGCCCTTGACCGGGGCAACCCATTCGCCGCCGATCCAGTTCTCGTAGCGGTCCTTGAAGGTGACCTTCGAGCCCTCGGTACCGGGCTGGGCGTAGACAGTCATTGCTAGCTCCTTTGCTGTGCAAAATTTGTGGCGGCCAGTTTCTGGCGCTCACCGTTGCCTACAGCGTAGAAGCCGGAAGGTTGCAGTCAGGTTGCAAGCAAGTGATCCGGGTCACTTTCCCGGGAAAGGCCGGTCAGGCGCTCAGTTCCCGGTCCAGCCGTTCGAGATCTGCGACGACGGCGGCGCGCTTGGGCGAGCGGGGCGGCAGCAGCTTCAGTGCGGCGGACCGGACCTCGACGTCGTCCCTTGCCTCGGGCAGCTCGGCGTACTTCAGGAGCGATTCCGCGCTGCCGTCCGTCAGCACGGCCTCGCGCAGCAGGGAAGAGACCCGGCTCCGCAGCTCGGCGATGCCGGGCGCCTCGGAGCGGGGCAGCACGGCGCCGCGGTAAATTTCCAGCGCTATCCGGTGGGCACCGCGCTGCAGGCAGTTGAGGACCTGGCCGGAGTCCGGCAACAGGTCCATTGGCAGCCGGTAGGGCCGGGATTCCGGAACCGCGTCCGGGTTGAGCTGATGCAGGACCTTGCGCAGGCGCACCATCTCGGCCCGCAGCGTCATGGTGGAGGCATCCCCGGGGTAGAGCAGGGTGCAGAGCTCCTCCGCGTTCAGCCCTTCAGAGTGGGTGCTGAGCAGGGCCAGGATTTCGCTGTGCCGGGCGGACAGGGCCACGGTGCGGCCGTCGATGCTGAGCAGCGCCTGGTCCCGGCCGAGCAGCTGGAGACTGTTGCGGTAGAGGCTGTTGGCGCCCGGGTCCCCGGACGTTTTCGGCGCCGGGCTCCGCCGCCGGGACGCCGGGGACTGCCCGGCTGCGGCCAGCTGCAGCCGTTCCACCCGCAGATGCGCCTGGGCGGCGGCCACTGTCGCTTCGACGAGGGACAACGTATGCGCTGCGACGGCCGATTCCGTGCCGGTGATGTCCACGACTCCCAGCAGGGCGCCGGAATCAGGATCGTGCAACGGCACGGCCGTGCAGCTCCACGGGTGGACGGAGCGCTTGTAGTGTTCGGCGCCGGAGATCTGGATGCCGCGGCCGAGGGCCAGCGCCGTACCCGGGGCGCTCGTGCCAACGGTTGCCTCGGACCAGTCGGCTCCCGGGACGAACATCATCCCTTCGGCCCGGCGCCGCATGGCGGCGTCGCCTTCGACCCAGAGCAGCCGGCCCACCTCGTCCCCCACGGCCACCAGCATGCCGCTGTCGTGGCTGGGCAGGACCAGCAGCTTGTGGATCACGGGCATGATGGCGGCCAAGGGGTGCTGCCGCCGGTATGCTTCGAGTTCTTCGCGGTCCATGGCGAGCGGGGCTTCGGGGTTGTCCGGGTTGGCGTGCAGCTGGACGGAACGCTGCCACGATTCCTGAATCAGGGTGCTGATACCGGGCAACTGTAGGCCCTCGGAGAACGCCAGTCCACGGGAGTCCAGCTGCTCATGGCCCGCACTGGCATATTGCTGGCGCAGCTTTGCGGTGACCCCGCCTGTTGGCGGTAACAATGCTGCCGGATGGACCAGGTTCTTCATTGAACTCCCACTGGACGGGCTCGATGGCGTGCCGGAGGCAGCCACGTCCGGCCCAGTCTAATGGGCCTGCAGGCCACCCGCCAGAGACGCCGGGAACCGCCCCTGCTACCCGCGGGAAATCTCGATCATGTCCTCGCGCGGCACCACCTTGATGCGCTCCCGTTCGATGCCGTTGGCGGACTCCGCCGCGGACCACTCGGCGCCGAGGGCAAGCTCGTGGGCATCGAGCTTGATCCACCCTTCCCACGTGGTGTACTCGATGCCGCGCTCCTTGAGCAGGTCGATGATGGCCTGCGGGTCCGGGTTCTGCGCCGGCGGCAGCGTCAGCCGGTCCTCCAGCAGAAAGCCGATGGTCTCCAGCGCGTCGCCCTTGGTGTGGCCGATCAGCCCGACGGGGCCGCGCTTGATCCAGCCCGTGGCGTAGATTCCGGGCACGGGGTTGCCCTCGGCGTCGAGCACGCGGCCGCCTTCGTTCGGGACGACGCCGCGGCGGGCATCGTATTCCAGCTCATCCAGCGGCGAACCGTGGTAGCCGATCGCGCGGTAGACGGCCTGGACCGGGTAGTCGAGGAACTCACCGGTGCCCTTGACGTTCCCGGTGCCGTCCAGCTGCATGCGTTCGAACTTGATGCCGGCGACCTTGCCGGGGTTCGCGGCGTCGTCTGTTGTTCCATAGATTTCGACGGGGCTGTGCAGGAAGTGCAGGTGCAGCCGGCGCGAGGACGGTTCCTCGGCCTCGGCGTGCTCCTCGACGAGCCAGTTCGTGAGGGTGTTGACCATGGTCCGGATCTGGTTGTTGCTGCGAACGGCCTCGTCCGAGGCCTCGTCGAATTCGAAGTCCTCGGGATACAGGACGATGTCCACGTCCTTGGCGTGGCTGAGTTCGCGCAGCTCCAGCGGCGTGAACTTCACCTGGGCCGGGCCGCGGCGGCCAAACACGTGGACGTCGGTGACCGGCGAATCTTTGAGCGCCCGGTAGACGTTGTCCGGGATTTCGGTGACCAGGAGTTCATCGGCGTGCTTGACCAGCATGCGGGCCACGTCGAGGGCCACGTTGCCGTTGCCGATCACCGCAATCTCCTTGGCCTCCAGCGGCCAGTCCCGCGGCACGTCCGGGTGGCCGTCGTACCAGGAGACGAAGTCGGCCCCGCCGAAGGATCCCTCCAGGCCGATCCCGGGAATATCCAGGTCCGCGTCCTTGATGGCGCCGGTGGAGAAGATGACGGCGTCGTAGAACGCGCGGAAGTCATGCAGCGTCAGGTCCCGGCCATAGGTGACGTTGCCGAGGAACCGGATGTCTCCGCGGTCCAGGACCTTGTGGAGCGCATTGACAATCCCCTTGATCCGCGGATGGTCGGGAGCCACCCCGTAGCGGATGAGGCCGTAGGGCGCCGGATAGGCTTCGAAGAGGTCGATGCTGACCTGGAAGTCGCCGTCCTTGACCTCATTGGATTTCGTCAGGATGTCCGCGGCGTAGACACCGGCCGGGCCCGCGCCAACAATCGCGACACGGAGGGGACGAGAGGATGTGGATTCGGCCGAGTTGGACACCGGGAGCCCTTCTGAGTCTTAGGGACAGCGCCAGTAGATACAGCGCACAGGCCCCTATTCTAAATGTGACCGGCCTGCTCGCGCTCCGATTGGCAGGAATAGGCGTCGCGCAGGTGGTGTTATTGGTTTTGTGCCTAAGCCCGAAGGATCCTTGTCCCCCGCCCCCTTGACAGCGCCGGCCAGCCCGGCCGCTGGAGCAGGGCCGGTGCCGGCCCGGCCGGGCGGACCGGCACCGGTGGACAAGGACACGACGGCGGGAATCCTGTTCGGCATCGGCGCCTACGGGCTCTGGGGGCTGCTGCCCCTGTACTTCTATGTCCTGCATCCGGCCGGCGCGGTCGAAATCGTTGCCAACCGGGTGGTCTGGTCCCTCCTGTTCTGCGTCCTGCTCATCACCGTCACACGGTCCTGGCGGGTGCTGGCTGCTGCTTTCCGGGACCGCACGGTGATTGGGCCGCTGTCCATCGCCGCTGCCCTGATCGCGGTGAACTGGCTGACGTACACCTACGGCGTGACCACCGGCCAGGCCGTCGAGGCCTCCCTGGGCTACTTCATCAACCCGCTGGTCTCCGTATTGCTGGGGGTCTTCGTCCTGAAGGAGAAGCTGCGGCCGCTGCAGTGGGCCGCGGTCGGCATCGGCTTCGTGGCCGTCGGCGTGCTGACGGTCTCCTACGGCAAGCTCCCCTGGATAGCACTGACACTCGCGCTGAGCTTTGGCCTGTACGGATTCGTCAAGAAGCGCGTGGGCCCGCGGGCGGAGGCGATCACAAGCCTCACCGTGGAGACGATCGTCCTGGCGCCCGTAGCTGCGGCCACCATGATCTTCCTCGCGGTCAGCGGGTCGGCAACTCTGGCCGCAAACGGTGCGGGACATTTCTGGCTGCTGGTGGCGTCAGGCGTCATCACCGCGGTGCCCCTGCTGTTCTTCGGTGCGTCCGCCCGCCGCTTGCCGATGACCACGATCGGCCTGCTGCAGTACTTCGCGCCCGTCCTGCAGTTCATCGTGGCGCTCGTCGTGTTCAAGGAAACAATGACACCGGACCGGTGGGCCGGCTTCGGCGTCGTCTGGCTGGCGCTGCTGGTACTGACCGTGGACATGCTGCACACGGCCCGGAAGAACTCCGTGACCCGGAAACGGGCCCGCGCCGCCGCCTAGCTCTACCGCCCCGGCGGGTTGGCGGCCTGCGCACCCCTGCCACTGTGCGTTAGTGTCATCATGAAGGGGACATGTCGGGGCGAAATTGAGGATTGCTGGTGCCACACGAGGATCGTGAAACTCAGGGCGGGCGCGACATCTCGTCCCTGGACTTCGACAGCAACGGCATCTTGCGCCTTCAGTGGGCCCGCGGCGTGGTGATTGATGCCCCCAACGCCCAGCTGGCCATGGATCGCGTCAATGAGTTGTGCGGCGGGCGGCCCACGCCGCTGCTGATCGACATGGCCACCACGGACTCCGTCAGCCGGGCCGCCCGGGCCGTGTTCGCCAAGCACTGCGACGCCTCGGCAATCGCACTCCTCGGCTCCTCCGCCGTGGACCGGGTCCTCGCCAACTTCTTCCTCGGCGTCAATTCCGCGCCGGTTCCGACACGCTTTTTCACCAACGGTGAAGAGGCGGTCCGCTGGCTGACCTCACAGGGCCATGACGGGGCGTGATGATGACCGCCGCCTCGAGGAACTCGTGGACGGCATCGTGGTTCTGTCCTCGGGCGATCTGTCGAACCGGCTGCCGGTCTCACCGGCCCGGGACGGGATAGACGCAGTCACCACCGGCATCAACCTGCTGGCCGAAGAGCTCCAGAGCATGTACGAGGACCTGGAAGTCCGGGTCGCCGAGCGGACCGCGCTCCTGGAGGCGGCCAAAGCCGAACTCCGGCGCGTCATCAACACCGATGAGCTGACCGGCCTGGCCAGCCGCTCGCTGCTGCAGGAAAAAGTGGCCGAAGCCGTTGCCGGGGCCGGCACGGGACGCCAGCCAGCCCTGATCCTGATGGACCTTGATTCCTTCCGGCTCATCAACGACAGCCTCGGCCACGCCGCCGGGGACGCCGTACTGCGCGAGACGGCCCTGCGGCTTAGCGCCGCGGCCGGACCGGGCCACTTGATCGCACGCCTCAGCGGCGATGAATTCGCGGTGCTCGTCGCGGACCAGGACACGGAGTCCGTGCTGCAGACCGCGGCCCGGCTCGGCGAATCACTGAAGGACAGAATCATTGCCGGCGGTGTGGCGGTCGCCCTCACGGCCGGCACCGGTGTCCGGCTCGGCGAACCGGGCCTGCGAAGCGAGGAACTCATCCGCGATGCCGACATAGCCATGCACGAGGCCAAGAAACGCGGCAGGGACACCCTCCTGGTGTTTTCCGCGGCCATGCACGAGGCCGCCAAGCAGCGGGTCCACCAGGTGGCGGAGCTGCGGACGGCACTGGCGACGGACCAGCTCGAGCTGGAGTACCAGCCCATCATGGACCTGCGCACCGGAGCGATCGCCGGCGCCGAGGCCCTGATCCGCTGGCGCCATCCCGCCTTGGGCCTGCTGGGGCCGGATACCTTCCTCGACGCCGCCGACGAGGCCGGGCTCACCGTGGAAATCGGCCACTGGGTGCTCCGGAACGCCATCGCACAAACCGGCCGCTGGAAGTCCGATCCGGGGCTTCCCGCGGACTTCAGCACGCACATCAACCTCTCCCCCGCGGACCTGCACCACGTCGATCTGGCACCCTACGTCGAAGGCCTGCTGAGCCAGAACGGCGTCGAGCCCCGCCATATCTCGATCGAAATCACCGAAACCGCGATCATGCGCGGCGGCCCCGAAGTGGCCGCCACCATGCAGTCGCTCAATGACCTCGGCGTCCGGATCGAGATCGACGACTTCGGCACCGGCTATTCCTCCATCAGCTACCTGCGCACGCTCCCCGCCGCGCAGGCGAAGATCGATAAGTCCCTGCTCGACGGGCTGACCACGGACCGGCAGCAGGAAACCTTCGTCGCCGCCATCCTGCAGCTGATCCATTCGGCCGGGTTGGGCGCCGTCGCCGAAGGCATCGAGGACAGGGAGCAAGCCAACAGGCTGCGGCAGCTGAACTGCGAGTTCGGCCAGGGGTATTTCTTCAGCCGCCCGCTCCCGGTGGCGGACATGACGGACCTGCTCGCGCACAGAGACGGCGCGGTCGCGTGAGAGGAACCGTGCCGGCGGGCAGACGCAAAACAGGAAAACGCAAAACAGGAAAACGCGTGCACTGGGTGGCAGATAGTGTCCGGCTCGCGGCCAGGGTTGCCGTGCTCTCCCTGCACCGTCCCAGCCGCCCGGACCGGCGCTGGGATGCCTTCTGGCGCGGCGTGTCCCAGGGATCCCTCCGGGAACCGGTCATCTGGGACGCCGCCCCGGGCGCCGGGAACGAAGAGATCCGGCACCACCTGCGAGTGATGGCCGGCGCGATGGACACCAGCCTTCCGGTGATCGATCTCGGCTGCGGGAACGGCACCATCACACGGCGGCTTACCGACATCTTCGCCTCGGTCCTCGGCGTCGACGTCTCACCCCAGGCCGTGGCAGCCGCGCATTCCGCGCAGCCGCAGGTTGCAGGCCTCCGTTTCCGGAGCCTGGATGCCACGCAGCCGGCCGCGGCGGCTGCGCTGGCGGGCGAACTCGGCGACGCCAACGTCTTTGTCCGCGGCGTGCTCCATGTCCTCAGCCGGCGTCGGCAGGCACGCCTCGCAGGCTCCATCGAAGCGCTCCTGGGCACCCGGGGCAGGATCTACCTCGTCGAAACGAACGTGCCGGGCAGCGCCCTGAGCTACCTGCGGGAACTCGGCGCCACCGGCAGGCGGATCCCGGGACCGCTCCGCCAGGCCATTGCCTCGTTGCCGAAACCGGGCCACTTCGGTGCCGGGCAACGCTCCCGCGTGTTTCCCCCGGACCGCTGGACCCTCATCGCGGAGGGACCCACCGTCCTGAAGACGGTGCCGATGGAGGCCGGTGGACCGCCCGGCAGCATTCCCGCGTACTGGGCGGTCCTGGCCCCGGCGCCTCAGACCTCCGGGAAGGCATCCACCCGCTGGTAGTCGCGCGGGACCACCACCATCGGAACCGGAAGCGCCCGCAGCACCTTGAAAGCCGTGCTGCCAATGAACAGTTTGTGCTTCTCCGCCAGGCGGGAGGACCCGACGATCATGACCTCGCCGTCGTCCCATTCCAGGTCATCGATCGCTTCCTCGATCGTGCGGCCGTGCGCGACCTCCACGCTGACATGGTGGCCCTCCGGCAGACGGTGCGCGGCGGCAGCGAGGACGGTGTTGGCGTGGATGTGGGCGGCGTTGACGTTCTCCCCGCCGTCCCCCTCGACGTCCAGTTCCACGAGGGAAACCAGCCGAAGCGGCACGCCACGGCGCTCGGCGGATTCGATCGCGACGTCGATCGCCGCCTCCGCTCCGACGCGCTGGCCCACCGCGAGGGTCAGACGCGTGATGGCTTCGGTCTGGCGGTAGCCGCGCGGCGCCAGTGCCACCGGTACCGGGGCAGCGTGCAGCAGGGCGTTGGCCACGTTGCCCACGGTATGGCGCTTGAACAGGCCGCTGCTGGCGGCACCCACCACGATCAAGCCGGCCCTGAACTCGAGTGCGGCCTCGATGAGGCCGGCCGCGAACGATTCTGCCTGGCGGACATGGAAGTGCGCCTCCAGCCCCTCGGGGACCAGTTCCATTCCCTGGCGTTCCGCTGAGCGGATCTGCTGCTCCGCGGCGCTGACCTGGTTTCCTTCCGGATTCATCGCCACATAGGGCGTGTGCCGATCCACCACATAGACCAGGTCGAGATGCGCTCCCTGCGCGCGGGCCATGGCTGAGGCCAAGGCAACGGCGTCCGCACCACGTTCGGTGGGTGTATAGCCGACTACGTATCGCATGTATGAACCCCTTTGGGTCTGGGGCAGATGCCAGCTGCGCCCCGGGGGTTCCGGGCGACGTCGGCCGGTCTGCGTTCCTGCAGTGGATAGGAACGACTCTAGTCCAGCGGCACGTCAAAAGGTGGTGACTTATTACCCTGACCAGCACAATCTTCCGGACCTACGCTGGAATGGTCGAGGGGAGCGCACCATGGACGCCATTCGCAACGGACGGACGCGGACGCGGACCGCGGGAGTGGGAACCCTGACGCTCCTGCTGGTCCTGACCGCCTGCACGCCGGCCCCGCAGCCCTCCGCCGGCAGCCAGCCGCCGTCGCAGTCCCCGACCGCCTCCGTCGGCCCGACCGCCAGCCCGTCGCCGTCGGCAACCGGGGATGCCGACGAAACGGCGCCGCCGCAACCAGGCGACAAGGTGATCTCCTCCACGGTCACCCACGACTGGTCCGTGCCGGGGCCAACCACCCCGTTCCACACGGACCACAAGAACCCTGTGCCGATCGCGCCCCCGCCGGCGGCACCGCTGCCGACGCTGTCCGCCATCGGCGCGGGCCAGCACCCCTCCGACGCGCCGCCGTACGACCAGTTGAGCTTCCGCTTCACCGGTGGCTTCCCCAGCTACGACGTCGAAACGGTCCCCGAACTCGTCGACGACGGCAGCGGCCTGCCCATCCCGATGCCCGGCACGGGAACCCTCCTCGAGGTGACCTTCCGCGGGGCCCAGTCGCACACCGCGGACGGCACGGCCAGCACCGTGACCAGTGCGCCGCCGCCGGCAATCGGATACCAGGCGCTCACCAGCTACGCGCCGGCCGGGGACTTCGAAGGCGTGCTGAGCTACGGGATCGGCGTCGGCCGTCCGATGGGCACGATTCCGGAGACGAAGGTGCGGGTCACTGAGGTGGAGAAGATCGAGCAGGG
Source organism: Arthrobacter sp. P1_D4 (assembly GCF_056406115.1). Lineage (NCBI taxonomy): Bacteria > Bacillati > Actinomycetota > Actinomycetes > Micrococcales > Micrococcaceae > Arthrobacter > Arthrobacter sp. P1_D4. Next base: position 27,716 of record NZ_JBFUAU010000014.1, read on the forward strand.
CCAGCACCTGTACGTGGTGGCGATCCAGCTGGACGCGACCGCCTGGAAGTAGGACCGGACGCAGGACCGGATGCAGGGCCGAACAAAGCCAAGCCGGAAACAGCGGAGGAGCCACGGACAAGGTGTCCGCGGCTCCTCCGCTGTGTCGCCCGTTTTCGGGTAGCGCCGGCTCGCCGGGAAAGGATCGCCTTCCCGGCAGCTCACTGGGCCTTGGGCTAGGCGTTGGCCTTGATGGCCGCGGCCAGGACTCCGAGGCCGTCCAGCAGCAGCTCGTCGCTGATCACCAGCGGGGGCAGCAGCCGGATGACGTTGCCGTAGGTGCCGCAGGTGAGGATGATGACACCCTCCTTGAGGCAGGCTGCAGCGACGGCCTTGGTCAGCTCCGGGTTCGGCTCCTTGGAACCGGCCTGGACGAGTTCAATGGCCAGCATGGCGCCGCGGCCGCGGACGTCACCGATCACTGAACTGTCAGCAAGCTCGGCGGCGAGTTCGCGCAGCTTGCCGAGGGCGATCTCTTCAATGTGCTTGGCGCGGCCGTTGAGGTCGTACTGCTCCATCGAGCCGATCGACGCCAGCGCTGCTGCGCACGCCACCGGGTTGCCGCCGTAGGTGCCGCCGAGGCCGCCCGGGTGGACGGCGTCGAGGAGATCGGCGCGGCCCGTGATGGCGGAGAGCGGCATGCCGCCGGCGATGCCCTTGGCCATGGTGATGATGTCCGGGACAACACCTTCGTGGTTCACGGCGAACCATTCACCGGTGCGGCAGAAGCCGGACTGGACCTCATCGGCGATGAACACGATGCCCTTGGCCTTGGCCCAGTCCGCCAGCGCGGGCAGGAACCCGTCGGCGGGGACAATGAAGCCGCCTTCGCCCTGGATGGGTTCGATGATGATCGCGGCAACCTGCTCGCCGCCGATCTGCTTCTCGATCATGGTGATGGCGCGCTTGGCGGCCTCGGCACCGGTGATCTCCGGGTTTTCCTCGCGGAACGGGTAGCTCATCGGCATGCGGTAGACCTCGGGCGCGAACGGGCCGAAGTTGGTCTTGTACGGCATGGCCTTGGCGGTCAGCGCCATGGTCAGGTTGGTGCGGCCGTGGTAGGCGTGGTCGAATGCGACGACGGCGTCCCGGCCGGTGGCCAGGCGGGCCACCTTGACGGCGTTTTCGACGGCCTCCGCGCCGGAGTTGAACAGCACCGTGCGCTTTTCGTGGTCGCCCGGGGTGAGGCGGTTCAGCTGCTCGGCAACGGCGACATAGCCCTCGTACGGCGTGACCATGAAGCAGGTGTGGGTGAAGTGCTCCACGGCTTCCTTCACGGCGCCGACGACGGCGGGGTCCGAGGCGCCGACGCTCGTCACGGCGATGCCGGAGCCGAGGTCAATGAAGGAGTTGCCGTCGACGTCGTGGATGATGCCGCCGTCGGCGTCGGCCACGAAGACCGGGACGCTGGACGCGACGCCGGCCGCGACGACCGCCTTGCGGCGCTCGGTCAAGGCAACGGACTTGGGGCCCGGGAAGTCGGCCTGGACGCGGCGCTTCTGCTCGAGCCGGTAGGTGATGTCATGTGCGGTGGTGGTCATGGGAAGGCCTTCCTAAGCGTGCGGTTGAGGCGCGCGAGTTATGCGTCAGGTTGAGTTAGCAGCGTTATGCGCCTGCGATATGCGCCTGCGTTATGCGCCTGCGTTATGCGTCCAACGCAGACATGACGTGCTTGATGCGGGTGTAGTCCTCCACGCCGTACATGGACAGGTCCTTGCCGTAGCCGGACTGCTTGAAGCCACCGTGCGGCATTTCGGCGGTGAGGAGAATGTGGGTGTTGATCCAGACTGCGCCGAAATCGAGGTCGCGGCTCAGGCGCATGGCGGTTCCGTGGTTCGTCGTCCAGACGCTCGAGGCCAGGGCGTACTCGACGTCGTTGGCCAGTTCCACGGCCTCGTCCTCGGTGCTGAACTTCTGCACCGTGATGACCGGGCCGAACGTTTCCTTCTGGACGATGTCATCGGTCTGCTTGGCGCCGGTGACGATGGTGGGTTCGAAGAAGAAGCCCTTCTCGCCCGCACGGTGGCCGCCGGTCTCGATCTTGCAGTTCGCCGGCAGGTGCTCGACGACGGAGGTGACCGCGTTGAAGTGGTTGACGTTGTTCAGCGGGCCGAAGTAGTTGTCTTCGTCGTTCTGCGAGCCGGTGTGCAGGGTCTTGGTGTGCTCCACCATGGCGGCAACGACGTCGTCGTGCACCGAATCCTGGACGAGGACGCGCGTAATGGCCGTGCAGTCCTGGCCGGCGTTGAAGAAGGCGAACTCGGCGATCGCCGCGGCGCTCTTCTTGATGTCGGCGTCGGCGAACACGATCGCCGGGGCCTTCCCGCCGAGTTCCAGGTGGGCGCGCTTGAGTCCCTTGGCGGCACCCGAGGCGACAGCGATGCCGGCGCGGACGGAACCGGTGATGGAGACCAGGCCGGGGACCTTGTGCTCGACCATCATGGCGCCCGTTTCGCCGGTTCCCAGGACAACGTTCAGGACGCCGGCCGGGAAGATCTCACCGGCGAGCCGGGCCAGCACCAGGGTGGATTCGGGGGTGGTGTCCGAGGGCTTGAGGACGACGGTGTTGCCGGCGGCCAGGGCGGGTCCGATCTTCCAGATGGCCATGAGGAACGGGTAGTTCCAGGGGGCCACCTGCGCAACGACGCCGATCGGCTCGCGCCGCACGTAGGAGGTGTGGCCTTCGAAGTACTCGCCGGCGGACTTGCCTTCCATGATGCGGGCGGCGCCTGCGAAGAAGCGCAGCTGGTCGGCGCCCGCGGCCACTTCCTCGGAGGCGATCAGGGAGCGGACCTGGCCGGTGTTGCGGTGCTGGGCCTCCACGAGCTCGTCACTGTTGGCCTCGACGGCATCCGCGAGCTTGAGCAGCATGAGCTGCCGCTGCCCGGGCGTGGTGTGCTTCCAGGTCTTGAACGCGTTCTTGGCTGCCGTCATGGCGGCGTCGACGTCGGCCTGTACCGAGATCGGCGCCTGCGCCACCACGTCGCCGTTGGCGGGGTTCACGATGGGCAGCAATCCTGTGCCGGCGGGGGTGACGAACTCGCCGTTGATGAAGTTCTGCAAGGTTTGAACCACGGTGTACAACCTCTTTCTACTGCCAATGACGGATGTGTGACTGGTCACGAGCCTATGCCAGCAGGCCAAGGCAGGGAATAGGCACCTGCACACCATCCCCGCAGAACTTTAGTGCGCTTGACCAGCACCCGGCTATCCTGAATCCATGGCCATTTCACTCGCAGCCCTACTGGGAGTTCCGTCCCTGCATCTCACCAAGGCCGGACTCGCCGAAACCACCTGGCACCAGGACATTCTTTGGGTGGCCGTCACCGAACAGGAGGATCCGCAGCGGTTCCTCAATGGCGGCGAACTGATCCTGACGACCGGGATGCGGCTCAAGAGTGCCGCGGAGCAGCGCCGGTTCGTGCGTCAGGTCCAGCGGGCGGGCGCGGTGGGCATCGGGTTCGGGGTGGGCCTGACGCACGACGCCGTTCCGCCGGCCCTGATCGCCGAAGCCAACCGGTGGGGGCTGCCGGTGGTGGAAGTGCCCTACGAGACACCGTTCATCGCGATCGGAAAGCTCGTGGCCGACGCCCAGTCCGCGGACCACCTGGTCAAGCTTGAGCGGCTCATCGCCGGGCACCAGATCCTGGCCCGCGCCCTGCTGACCGGCGGCGGCCTCGCCGAGCTCCTGAAACACCTGGGGTCGATGCTGCGCACCGAGATCGTCCTGACCCAGTTCACCGCCCAGCTGTACAACAGCGTTGCCGGCCACCCGGCGCCCAAGGCCGAGGGCTGGGCGTCCTATCCCATCCCCACGGGACGGCGCGACGCCTGCACCCTGTGGGTGAAGCAGCCGTTCGAGGACACGGGCATCGTGGGCTACGCCCAAAACCTGATCAGCGTTGAGCTCAACAACATGGTCAAGCAACGGCAGGCGCAGCGGGCGCTGGCGGGCCAGGTCCTCGACGACGTTATCCACGGGACGCTGGAGGCGTCCGAAGCCACCCGGCGCCTGGCCGGCGTCGGCATCAACAGCACCCGCAAGAACGTGGTCCTGCTCGCCGAATCGGCCGCCCACCAGAAACAGCTGGGAAGCTCGTCGCTGCCCCAGCCGCTGGCTGCGGCGGTCGGCTCCGTCGTCGGGAAGGACCTCGTGGTGGTGGTGGCCGACGACGGGAGCGGCGCGAGCGCCCTTGCCCGCAGCCTCAGCGACCACCTCGCCGAGGCCGGGATCCATGCCACGATCGGCATAGGCGGGGCGTACACCAAGCCCAACGGCCTGCGCTGGAGCTATTTCGAGGCCCGCGACGCGGCCAGCCACGGGCTGCCGGTCAACGAGCCCGAGCGGCTGAGCCTGACCTCGCTGCTGCTGGCCAGCGAGGACGTTCCGCTGGCGGACATGGCCAGCGAATCACTGAACCCGCTGCGGGCCTTCGACGCGGCGCACGGCGCCGAACTCATGTCCACGCTGGAAAGCTACCTCGGCAACAACGGTTCGGTGGCGGCCGTCGCCGAGGAACTGACGCTGCACCGCAATACTGTCCGCTACCGGCTGGCGCAGATCACCGAACTCACCGGATATGACCCCGCGCAGACAGCGGACCGGGTGCAGCTCTGGCTCGCGCTCGCGGTGCAGCGGCTCAGCGCCCGGCACCCGCGCTGACCCGCAGCAGCGCACCGGCCACCGCCGCACCGACCAGCGCCACACACCAGCCGCAACTCAAGCAACGCGGGGTCGCTTAGCGCCCATTGAGCGGCCCGGGATGGGCGCTAAGTGACCCCGCGTTGCTTTCCGTCACTTGCAGAGATATTCGCCACTAAAGGCTGAGTCACAAACATCAAACGTCTAACCTTTAGGTATGGCTAGCAGCACGGCGGTTTCCGCACTTTCCCAGACAGCTCCACCCGGCGCGGTCCGCCCGCGGGGCGTGATCGTGGCCGGCGTCGTCGCGCTCGTGCTCATCGGGCTCAACCTGCGCGCCGGCATCACCGGCGCCGCCGCGCTTTTCCACGACCTGCAGGCTGTCCTGGGCTACGGCCCGCTGATCGCAGCGCTGCTCCCCTCGATCCCCACGCTGTGCTTCGCGGTGGCCGGCGCTGCCACGTCCTGGCTCACCCGGCAGCTGGGGCTGGAAAAAGCCATTCTGCTCTCCCTCGTGATGCTGGCCGCCGGGCTGCTGCTCCGCGGCGTCCCGTCCACCGGGATGCTGCTGGCCGGTACCGTGGCGGGGATGTCCGGGCTGGCCATCTGCAACGTGGCCATGCCCTCTTTCATCCGCGTGCACTTCGCGGACCGCACGTCCCTCATGACCGCCGTCTACACGCTGACCATGACCACAGGCGCCACCGCCACCGCCGTGCTGATCGTTCCGGTGGCCCAGGCCCTGGGCTCGCCGTCGGCGGGCGTCGGCGCGATCGGATTCCTGGCCCTGGGGGCGTGCCTCGGCTTCCTCCCGATCGCTGTGCACGCCCACCGCAACGCGCCCGCGACCAAGGCTGCCCGGGTCTCGCCATGGCCCCTGCTGCGGACCCGCACGGGCGCCCTGATCACCCTCGGCTTCACGGTGCAGGCGCTCCTGGCCTATGCCGTGCTCAGCTGGTTCCCCTACATGCTGGCCACCATGGGCCTCACCGCCTCCGACAGCGGGCTCATGTTCGGACTCATGCAGCTCGTCTCCGTCCCCGCCGGCATGGTGCTGGTGGCCATCGGCTCACGCCCCCGGATGCTGCGGACGGCGTTCTACCTTGCCACCGTGACCATGGCCCTGGGCATCCTGGCCATGCTGATCCTCCCCCCTGCCTGGTCTCCCCTGACCGCTGTGCTGGTGGGCTTCGGCCTCGGCATCTTCCCGCTGGTCATGGTGATGATCAGCCGCAGCGGCCGCAGCACGGCCGAGACCACCGCGCTGTCCACCGTGGCCCAGTCCGCCGGGTATCTGCTGGCGACGCTCGGCCCGTTCGGCATGGGCCTGTTGCACAGCGCCACCAATTCCTGGACGCTGCCGTTGGCCCTGCTGCTGGCCGTGGCCCTCGGCCAGATCGCGGTTGGCCACCTGCTCTCGGCCGGTCCGAAGGAGCTGCGGGCCAAGGAACTGGCAGCCAAAAAGCTGCGGGCCACCGCCCCGCACGCCTCGGAAGGAACCCGGCCATGACACTCACAGCTTCGCACCGGCCACCGCTGGCGGAGGAAATCACTGCCAAGCTGCGGGCCCTGATCCACTCGGGCGAGTGGCCGCTGCAGCAGCGCATTCCGGCCGAACCTGAGCTGATGGCCGCCTTTGGGGTTTCCCGTGGCACCCTGCGTGAGGCCATCAAAGCGCTGGCCCACAGCGGAATGCTCGAGGTCCGCCGCGGGGACGGCACGTATGTCCGCGCCACGAGCGAGATCGCAGGCGCCACGCAGCGCATGTATGAGGACCACTCCCAGGAGCACATCCTCGAGGTCCGGGTCGGGCTGGACACCCAGGCGGCCCGGCTCGCTGCACGGCATGCGACGGCCGACGACCTCACCGCCCTGCGCGGTTTGCTCACCGCCCGCCGTGCCGCCTGGCTCGCCGAGGACTACGCCGCGTGGGCACGGGCAGACTGGGACTTCCATGCGCGCGTGGCCGAGGCGTCCGCCAACCCGCTGCTGCATGAGCTGTATGTCAGTTTCGGCAGCGTATTCCACAACGACCTGCTCCGCCAGCAGCGTCGGGGAGGCTTCAACGGCCTGCCGCACGAGGGCCACGACGAACTCGTGGCTGCGATTGCCGCCCGCGACGAGGCGGCCGCCGTCGAAAGCGTCACCCGGAACCTGAATTCCTGCGCGGAATGGCTCCAGGAGTAACCCAAGACTTTCCCAAGGTGCGCGGAAGATGCTCTGTCTCAGTGGCGGCCGCCACCCGCGCACCGGCCTCGCGGCCAGGCGGGTTTCCGTCATCATCGGCGTCAGCGCCGAGTCCGGACCGCCGGCCCCTGCGCCCAGCAGCAGGGGCCGGCTCGGCCGAGAGAGACCCGGTTCCACCGGCGCCCATTAGGGTCTTAGTGCCGTAGACCGGACTCCAGCCGCGGTCAACACTAAGAATGGCAGGACGCCGCACGAGGGTGCCCGCGACAAGTGCAGCTGCGCCCCAGTCCCGGGCCGGGGTGCCGGTCTCGTTGGATGACAGTCTCGCCGGTGTCGCAGTGTTGTGGTTTACCTCAGCAAGTACGTCGCGAGGAGGTCGATGGTGGGCAAGAAGAAAAAGTCCAAGGGCTCCGACACAGAGGACGAGCGCGCCGGGAAGAAGATGCCGCGCAAGAAGTACGAAGCGGAGATGGAGGTCCTGCAGGGTGAACTGGTCGCCATGCAGGAGTGGGTGAAGGCCACCGGAGCCAAAATCTGCATCGTCTTCGAAGGCCGCGACACGGCCGGCAAGGGCGGCACGATCAAGCGCATCGTCGAGCGGGTGAGCCCCCGGGTATTCCGCGTGGTCGCGCTCCCCACACCGACCGAGCGGGAGAAGTCGCAGATGTACCTCCAGCGCTACATGTCGCACTTCCCGGCGGCGGGCGAGGTGGTCATCTTCGATCGCAGCTGGTACAACCGTGCGGGCGTCGAACGGGTGATGGGTTTCTGCACCCCGGAACAGACCCAGAGGTTCCTCGACATGACCCCGATGGTGGAGAAGGCGATGGTCGACTCCGGGATCATCCTGCTCAAGTACTGGCTCGAGGTCAGTGCGGACGAGCAGACCAGGCGGCTCGAGAGCCGCATGGATGATCCGCGCAAGACCTGGAAACTCTCTCCGATGGACCTGAAGTCCTACAAACGGTGGTACGACTATTCCCGGGCCCGGGACGCCATGTTCGAGGCGACCGACACCGCCTGGGCGCCGTGGTACATCGCGCACAATGACATCAAGAAGCGCGGCCGGCTCAACGTCATCAGCCATATTCTCAGCCAGGTGCCCTACGAGCCGTACCCGGGGCTTGACGTCGAGCTCCCCAAGCGCCAGAAGGCCGGCGATTACACCGAGCCGGCACTGTCCGTGCGGCACATCCCCACCCCGTTCTAAGCAGCGCCCCGGCGATGAGGAGGAAGTCATGAGCGACGATCCCGGAGCAGTAGCTGGGGTGGCCCCGGCGGAGGCTGACGCGAGCTGGTACGCGCTGGCACCGGCTGAAGTGGCGGCCGAGCTGAAGGTGGATCCAGTTGGCGGGTTAAGCACGGGAGAGGCGCAGCAGCGGCTGCAGGAGTACGGCCCGAACGCCCTGGCCGCCGCTAAGCAGGAGCCGGTATGGAAACGGTTCTTCAAGCACTATCAGGACTACATGCAGATCGTCCTTGTGGTCGCCGCCCTGGTCAGCTTGCTGATCGCGGAATACGGAACCGCTATTGGGCTTGCCCTGCTGACGCTGTTCAACGCGTGGCTGGGGTACCACCAGGAGGGCAAGGCCGAAGAAGCCGCTGCCTCCCTGGGGGAGATGATGAAGGCTATGGCCAAGGTGCGCCGCGACGGTGACGTTGTGGAGCTCCCCGCCGAACAGATCGTCCCCGGCGACATCGTGGTGGTCGATGCCGGTGACCGCGTCCCCGCCGACGGCCGGATCATCCTGGCGGCAACCCTCCAGATCGAGGAGGGCGCCCTGACCGGGGAGAGCGTCGCCGTCGAGAAGGACACCGAGACCATCGGCCGGCACGACGTCGGCATCGGCGACCGCCTGAACATGGCATTCATGAACACGAACGTGACGCGGGGCCACGGCGAAATCCTCGTCACCACCACCGGCATGGGCTCGGAGGTCGGCCACATCGCCCACATGCTGTCCGGGCAGAAAGTGGAGAAGACCCCGCTCACCAAGCAGGTCGACCGGCTCACCATCTTCATCATTGTCGCGGCCCTCTTCGCGTTTATCGCCATCGTCGTGATGGGCCTGGCCTCCGGCGAGTCCTTCGCGGTGCTCTTCGGAATCGGTGTGGCGCTGGCAGTCGGCTCCATCCCGGATGCGCTGCCCGCCGTCGTCACCACCATCCTGTCGGTCGGGTCGGTCAATATGGCCAAGAAGAACGCCATCATGAAGGTCCTCCCTGCGGTCGAGACCCTGGGCTCCACCTCGGCCATCAACTCGGACAAGACCGGCACCCTGACCCTGAACCAGATGACGGTCCGCGAGATCACCACAGTGCAGCACCACTACACCGTCAGCGGTGAGGGCTACAGTTTCGACGGCCAGATCCAACGGACCACCGGGGACGCCGAACGGGACCTGGACTACGTGATGTTCTCCTGCGCGTTGTGCAACGACTCCGATATCAACGACGGCGAGGTGGTCGGGGACCCCACTGAGGCGGCGCTCTACGTGCTCGCGCAGAAAGGCGGCGTGGACGTCAGGGAATTCCGCCGGAACAACCCGCGCGTGGCGTCGGTACCGTTCGATTCCGACTACAAGTTCATGGCCACGTTCCACCGGATGCCGGGGGACGATGGCATGCCCGTGATCCGGGCCTACGTGAAGGGGGCACCCGACGTCCTCCTGAGCAGGTCCTCGTTCGGCCGGATGCCGGGCGGCCACGCCGAGCGCCTCACCGACGAAATGCGGGGCAAGGTGCTTGCCGAGAACGATCGCATCGCCAGCCAGGGCAGGCGGGTGCTCGCCCTTGCGCAGCGCGAGTTCGACCCGGCGACGTTCCAGCCTTCGGGCGACCTGATGGCGCTGATGCAGGATCTGGAGATTTCGGCGCTGATCGGCGAGGTTGACCCGCCGCGCGCCGAGGCGGTGGCCGCCATCGCCAAGGCAAAGCACGCCGGCATCCGGGTCCGGATGATCACCGGCGACCACGCCGTCACTGCTGCGGCGATCGCCGACGAACTGGGCATCAGGGGCCGCGCGGTGACCGGGGCCGAGTTCGCGGCGATGAGCGACGCGGAGGCCGACAGCCAGGTAGACGGGATCGGCGTGATCGCCCGTGTCGCCCCCGAACACAAGGTACGGCTGGTCGAGGTGCTCAAGCGCAAGGGCAACATCGTGGCCATGACCGGCGACGGCGTGAACGACGCGCCGGCCATCGCGGCCGCCGACATCGGGATCGCGATGGGCATCACCGGCACCGACGTCGCCAAGGGTGCGGCCAAGATGATCCTGGCCGACGACAACTTTGCCACCATCGTCGCGGCGGTCGAAGAGGGCCGGCTCGTGTACGACAACCTGCAGAAGTTCATCCGGATCCAGGTTGCCAACCTGTTCATGTTCATTCTGGCGTTCATCGGATCCTCGGCCTTCGCCATAGCCGGCACGGCCCTGCTCAGCCCCGCCCAGGTGCTGTGGATCCACATGGCGATCGTCGCCCCGATTGGGGCCGTGATGGGCCTGGATCTCGCGACGCCGGGCATCATGGACCGCAAACCGCGGCCCTTCAACCAGCCGATCCTCGTCCGGTCGATGATGGTCCGCCTGTTCGTCGTCGGGCTTTTCATGGCGGCCGCGACGCTGGTCCTCGTGCAGATCGGCAAGACCACCTACGGTTCACTGGAGGTCGGCCAGACCATGGCCGTGGTGGGGCTGGGGCTGATGAACATCTTCGTGGCGCTCAATCTGCGTTACCCGACCGAGAGCGCCTTCGGGCCCGCCACGGTGTCCAACCCGAAGCTGCTCTGGGCGTTCGCGTGGGCCGTCCTCGGGTCGATGCTGATCACCCAGATGAAGGTGATGCAGGACCTGTTCGGCACGCTGCCGCTTACCGGCCAGCAGTGGCTTCTCTGCCTGGTGCCGGGCGTGGTGCTGCTGTTCCTCGGTGAAATCTTCAAGATCATCCTGCGGGCCCGGCAATCGAAGGGCCGGGCCGCAGTCTCGGCTCCCCCCGTTCCGGCGTGAGAGTGCTGTTCCGGCGAGAGAGTGCTGTTCCGGCGAGAGTGCGACTGCCACTGTTGAGGGCCGGAACGCGATGTTCCGGCCCTCAACAGTGGCGCATACCGGCTGTGCCAGGGCTAGCGGACGAGGCCCTTCAGGACGTTTTTGGGCCGCTGCATCTCGCCGTGCTTGGCGCCGAGCACGACCACCCAGCCGGCGAATACGGGGATGGTCCACTGCAGGATCTTCAGCTGCTGCTGCGCGGAACGGAGTTCCTCGGAGGCACCCGGCTTCGGCTCGGTGGCACCCTTGGCGCCCTCGGCGGCCAGCTTGTCCACCTTGGCTCCCTGCAGGCCCGCGTACAGGGTCACAGCGGCTCCGGCGAGGGTGACGACGGACTTGTAGACGCTCAGGCGCGTGACGCCGTCCTGCTTGGCCATCCGGCCCTTGTTCTCCCACATGATGGCGAGGCCCGAAAGAAAATGCGCCCCAATCGCCGCCGTCTGGTACGGCGCCCAATTCTTCCAGCCCAGGCTTGAGAGGCGGGTACGTTCCGCAGGGTCCTTGGCAACAGCCGTAGCACCGTTGAGCCCAATGGCGCCCATCAGGGAACCGCCGAACCAGGCGGCTGCCGTCAGGTCGTGAATGGATCGGGCAACAAGATTACCTGCCATGTTGAGCTTCCTATCATCTGTCTTCGAATCCGAATCGCGGGGGCAGCAAGGCTGCCGGTCCGCGGCATGTCCACGAGCGGGGCCATGACTCGGCTATGGTAAGCACACTTACCAAAAACGCGGTAGTCCACGCGGCTGCCACTTCGCCGCGCGTAGAATCGGCGGCATAGGCACACCGCCGCAGGCACGACACGGCACACCGCCGTTCCACCGGACCAGACGAGGAATACCCGCATCACCATGGCAGAAGAAGAGTCCGGGATCGAAGCCACCCTCGGCGACGCCGTCGACACCGCGGAGGCGGCGTCGAACAGCACCGCGCTCGACGTCGTCGCACGTTCCGGATTCGCGGTGATGGCGCTGCTTCATATCGTGATCGGGGCCATCGCCGTCGCCCTGGTCCTGGGCGCGCCGGGCCAGGCCGAACCCACCGGCGCCATCGAACAACTCGCCGCCAACCCCTGGGGTCCGGCGGTGATGTGGGCGGCCTGCATCGCCTGCGCGGGCCTCGCGCTCTGGCAGCTGAGCGAGGCGACGCTCCGGGGCCGCCACCTGCCGCGCCGGGAGCAGCTGGGCAAACTCATTTCCTCCGGCTTCCTCGCCATCGCGTACGGGAGCGTCGGGCTGAGCTTCGCGGGCTTCGGGCTCGGCCAGCGCGGCGATTCGGGCGACTCGACCCGGGATTTCAGCACGGCCCTGGTCCAGTCACCGCTGGGGGTTCCGGCCCTGGTCGGCCTCGGACTCACCATCATGGGAATCGGCGTGTATTTCATCGTCAAGGGCTTCGGGAAGAAGTTCAAGGAGGAACTGCAGCACTTCGAGGGGACCCGCCGCGGCAGGGTCATCAGCGCCCTTGGCGTCACCGGCCACGTCTCGAAAGGGCTGGCGCTGATCCTGACCGGGCTGCTCTTCGTCGTGGCCGCGGCGACCAACAATCCCGGTTCCTCCACCGGCCTGGACGGCAGCCTCAAGGCGCTCCGGGACCACCCCTTCGGCCCGTACCTGCTCCTGGCGATCGGGGCGGGCTTCATTGCCTACGGCGTGTTCGCGCTGGTCCGGGCGCGCTTCGGCCGGATGTAGCCGCCGCCCTGGGCGGGGATTTCCTTGTTGGCATCCGCCCGCGGGACTATCGTGGAGCTACCCCGGGCCGGGCTGGGACGGCCACCGCGGCAGGTCTCGCAGAGGTATGGCATGAGCTACGTTCCGGTGAGCAGACGCACCCTCCGACGGCACCGTGAATCTGAGCGGTCCACGCGGCGGCTTGTGGCCGGCCTGTCCGCCGCGGCCGCCGCGGCCTGGCTGCTCTCGGTCACGTTGTCCACCGCGGTCCATGTCGACACCTATGTCCACCATGTCGCCGTCGTGCTGCACGTGCTGTCGATGGTGGTGGCCTTTGGCGCCGTCGTCCTGATGGACTGGCACGGCTTCCTGTGGCTGATCGGCAGACGCGACCTGGCCGAAACCATCAGGCTCGACGGCGCGGCGACACCGCTGATCTGGGGCGGTCTGGCCGGCATGCTGGCCACGGGCGCGTTCCTGAACCCGCACCTGAGCAACCCGATGACGGACCTCAAGCTCGCGGCCGTCCTTGTGCTCAGCCTGAACGGGATAATGCTCATTCCGCTCATGCGGCGGCTGGCCAGGCTGACGCCCGACGCCTCGTTCAGGGACCTGGCCGCCGGGCAACGGGTCCATCTGCTGCTGTGCCTGGTGATCTCGCAGCTGTGCTGGTGGACGGCGATTGTCATCGGGTTCATCAACGCCGAGTTCTGAGGTGCCGCCGGGCCGCGCCCTAGCCGGCGGCCTTCCGCAGCGGCACCACGTCCCCTTCCTGGTACAGCAGGGCGCGGATCTCGGACTCGGCGGAATCCAGCCGCCTCGGGTCGATCGTTTCCCCGGCCGCGAAGTGGTCCAGCAGCCGGGGATCCACGTAGCTTTTCCGGGCGATCGACGGTGTGTTGCCCAGGACCGCGGCCGCGTCCTGCATGGCCTGGCTCACCGCGCTCTTCCGGGCAGAGACCTTCGCCTGGGGGCCGCTCTGCGCCAGGCTGACCGCTGCCGCCGCCGTCCCCCGCAGGGTGCGGAAATCCTTTGCGGTGAAGTCCTCCCCCGTGCGCTCCTTGACGTACTCGTTGATGTCCGCGCTCGACACCGGATGCCAGCTGCGGCCGTCCTTGTAGGCCAGCAGGCGGGCGTTGCCGCCGCGGCGCTTGAGCTGGCGCACGACGGCGGCGAGGTCGGCGTCGTCAATCCGCGACTCCCAGGTCTTGCCGCTCTTGGCCGGGAAGCTGAGCCGGAGTTCGTCCTTGCGCACCTTGACGTGGGCGCAGAGCAGGGTGGCGAGGCCGTGGCTGCCGTTTTCGTTGGTGTAGCGCTCCGAGCCGACGCGCAATGATCCGCTGTCGAGCATCCGAAAGGCGGCCGCCAGCACGCGTTCCCGCGTCAGCCCTTCGGAGCGCAGGTCCATGGTCACCAGGCGGCGTGCGGCCGGCAGGGTCTCAGCCAGCTGGAGCGAACGGTCGAACTTCAGCCGGTCCTTCCGTTCCCGCCAGCTCGGATGGTAGATGTACTGCCGCCGGCCCACCGCGTCGACGCCCGTGGCCTGGATATGCCCGTTGTCGTACGGGGCAATCCAGACGTCGGTCCAGGCCGGCGGGATCCCGATGCCCTCGAGCCGTTCCCGCACGGGGCCCGGCGGCAGGGTGGAACCGTCCAGGTCCTTGTAACTGAACCCGGTCCCTGCGGGGACCCTGCGGTATCCGCGGCCGGACGCGTTGCTGTGGCGGAGCCTCATTGGCCGGCCCCGGGCGAGTGTTCATCCATGACGGTAAGCCTACTGACTACCACCCGGGTTTCCACGCCCTTGGAGGCCATGAAAACGACGCGGGGCCACTTCGCGACCCTCTTCCTGTCTGGAATGGGCGCGAAGTCACCCCGCGTTGCTCTGAGTCGTTGCTCTGCGTCGTTGCTCTGCGTCGAGGCTAGACCTCGACGGCGGCGCCGCGGGAGATCTCCACCATGTCCTCGCGGGGCACCACCTTGATGCGCTCGCGCTGGACGGCGACGCCGTGCGACCCGCCGGCAGCGGTGGCCTTTTCACCGAGGGCGCGCTCGTGCTCGTCCAGGGCCAGCCAGCCTTCCCAGCTCGTGTACGCGACGCCGCGGCCCGCCAGGAGCTCGACGATCGCCTCGGGGGCGGGCGCCGCGGCCAGCGGCAGGTTTTCGCGGTCCTCAAGCAGGTAGGTCACGGTTTCGAGGGCGTCACCCTTGGTGTGGCCGATCAGTCCCACCGGGCCGCGCTTGATCCAGCCTGTCGCGTAGATCCCCGGCACGTGGGTGCCGGCGGCGTCCAGGACCCGGCCGCCGTCGTTCGGGACGACTCCCTTGCTGTGGTCGAACTCGACCTCGGGGAGGGCGGAGCCGAAGTAGCCGATGGCGCGGTACACGGCCTGGACCGGGTACTCGACAAACTCGCCCGTGCCGCGGGCGTTGCCGGTGCCGTCCAGTTCGGTGCGCTCGAACTTGATCCCGGCGACGCGGCCGGGCGCGTCGGCGCCGTCTATGGTTTCTGCGTAGATCTCGACGGGGCTGTGCAGGAAGTGCAGGTGCAGCCGGCGGGACGCGGTGAGCTCGGAGAGGTCCTCGGGCTGTTCGGCGATCCAGTTGGTGAGCGTGCCCACCATGGTCTTCGTCTGGTTGTTGCTCTGGATCTGCCGGTCCGATTCGGCGTCGAACTCGAAGTCCTCGGCGTAGAGGATGATGTCCACGTCCTTGGAGTGGGAGAGTTCGCGCAGTTCCAGGGGCGTGAACTTGACCTGGGCGGGTCCGCGCCGGCCGAACACGTGCACGTCCGTGACCGGCGAGGACTTCAGCCCGGCGTAGACGTTGTCCGGGATTTCGGAGACCAGGAGGTCGTCGGCGTGCTTGGAGAGCATGCGGGCCACGTCGAGGGCCACGTTGCCGTTGCCGATCACGGCGATTTCCTTGGCCTCCAGCGGCCATTCGCGGGACACGTCGGGGTGCCCGTCGTACCAGGACACGAAGTCGGCGCCGCCGTAGGAGCCCTCGAGCTCGATGCCGGGGATGTTGAGGTCAGCATCCTTGATGGCGCCGGTGGCGAAGATGACGGCGTCGTAGTGGGTGCGGAGGTCATCCATGGACAAGTCCGTGCCGTAGTCCACGTTGCCGAAGAACCGGATGTCGCCGCGGTCCAGGACCTTGTGCAGGGCGTTGACGATGCCCTTGATGCGGGGGTGGTCGGGGGCCACGCCGTAGCGGATCAGACCGTAGGGTGCCGGGTAGCGGTCGAAGAGGTCGATGCTGACGGTGAGCTCGCCGCTCTTGACGGCCTCGCTCTTGGTCAGGATGTCCGCGGCGTAGACGCCGGCGGGACCGGAGCCGACGACGGCGACGCGCAGCGGGCGGGCGGCGGTTCCTACGGGGGTGCTAGTTGACACGGCTGTGTTCCTTTTTTCTTCTGCATCCGTTGCTCCACAAACGCCCTTTTGGGGCTTGATAACGGCAGTTGTGGAGCAATCGACGGGTGTTAGGGGGTCAGTACGCGGGTCTTGGTGGTGCGGGGAGCGTTCGGGGAGGTGGTGCTGTAGTCCGCGGTCTTGAAGTGCGACGGCGCGAACGGGCTGACGCGGACCACGTCGCCGATCACGATCACGGCGGGATTCGCTACGCCTGCGGCCTCCGCCTGGTCCGCGATGGTCCCGAGGGTTCCGATGGTCACCCGCTGGTTTGGCAGGTATCCATTCTCTACGATGCCAACAGGCGTCTGAAGAGGCAAACCGGCGCGGCCCAGGGAGGCTGCGGAATCGCGCAGCTGGCCCACACCCATGAGCAGGATCACAGTGTGGTCGGCACGGGCCGGGACTTCCGAGAGTTCCTCATGGCCGGTGACCACACTGAAGCCTTTGGCCAGCCCGCGGTGCGTGACCGGAATGCCGGCGGCGGCGGGGACGGAAATCGCCGACGTGACGCCGGAAACCACTTCGACCTCGACGCCGTGCTGCCGGCAGAATTCGGCTTCCTCGCCGCCGCGGCCCAGCACGTAGGGGTCGCCGCCCTTGAGCCGGACCACGCGGTGGCCCTGCAGGGCTTCCTCGACCAGGATCCGGTTGATTTCGGACTGCGGCACCGGGTGGTGGCCGGGGGTCTTGCCGACCTCCACCACGCGGACATCGGGGGCCAGTTCGGCCAGGAGTTCACGCGGGCCGAGCCGGTCCGCCACCACGACGTCGGCCTGGCCAAGGAGCCGGCGGCCGCGGACGGTGATGAGTCCGGTGTCGCCGGGACCGCCGCCCACGAGGGCCACGGATCCGGGAGTTGCCCCCGTGCCGGGAACCCGGTGGCGGCGCAGCGGCAGGTCTCCGGTGGCCAGGGCCGTGGCGACGGCGTCGCGCAGGGCCATGGCGCGGCGCGGGTCTCCGCCGGCGTTGACGGCGATCTTGACGTCGTCCACCACGGCGACGGCGGGCGTCCAGGCGGCGGAGGCTTCGTGGTCGGAGGCGTTGACGCACCAGATGCGCTGCGCCTCGGCGTCGGCGGAGACCTGGGCGTCCACGGCGGCGTCGCCGGTGGCGGTCTGGACGAACCACACGCCGTCGACGTCGGACGCACGGTACGGGCGGGGCTCCCAGTTCAGGAGGCCGGCGCCGGCAAGTTCGGCGATCGCCGGGCAGGCGGCCGGGGCCACGACGGTGACGCGGGCTCCGGCGTCGAGCAGCCCCTTGGTGCGCCGGGCGGCCACCGGTCCGGCGCCGACCACCAGCACGGGACGGCCGAGGAGGCGCAGCGCCGTGGGGTAAATGTCCTGAATTGCCATGCATCGACGATAGGGCGGCGTCACATAGCGGAACAACGGTGCGGCAACACCAGTTCACGCAAGGTAACGCCGCGTCACATAATGGCAATCGCCGCTCCTGATCTGCGGCGGCCGGGGGCACCCCTATTTCACGGCGATGAGTTCGATCAGCTTGATGTCGGGATCCTTGGCGAGCAGGGCCGGACCGTGTTCGCCGAGGGCGGCGGGGATGGCGCCGCTGAGGTGGGCCTGACGGTCCTCCTCGGTATCGAAGGTGTCGAAGATGCCGAAGGTGTTCTCGTTGACCCGGAAGGCATACCAGGTGCGCGTTCCGGGCTCGTTGAGCACGATTTCGCGCCCTCCGTTCAGGAAGTCCCAGACGTCCTGTTCCTTCCCCGCTTTGGCTTCGACCAGGGCCAGCACGCCAAATTTTGCTGCCACAGCGACCTCCTAGGAATCGGGCTTTGCATCAGCCGTGGAAGGGGCCGCAACCCGGCCTCTAGGCGTGAGTGTAGGCCCGTGCCTGTACCCGGGCAAGGAGCCATCGAAAAAGGAACGCGGGGTTACTTACGGCCCATAAACCAATGGAAATATGGGCCGTAAGTAACCGCGCGTTGCTTTGGAGGGGCTGGGGGCTGGCCTAGCGGGTGCTGCCGGCCAGGAGGCCGCGGCGGCGGAGCAGCCGCTTTTCAACCGGCGCGAACACGAGCAGCTCGATCAGGATTCCGACGGCGAGGATCAGCAGGATGGCGGACATGACGATGGTCATGTCGGACAGGACGCGGCCCTGGTCCAGCATGGAGCCCAGACCGAAGCCGATGGTGCCGCCGACGGCGATGATTTCCGCCGCCATGAGCGAGCGCCAGGAGAACGCCCAGCCCTGCTTGAGGCCGCCCAGGTACCCGGGCAGGGCTGCCGGCAGGATGATCTGCAGGGCCAGCTGGAGACGGGACGCACCCAGGACCTTCCCGACGCTGCGGTACTGCGGCGGAATCTGGTCCACACCGGAGATCAGGCCGTTGATGATCGAGGGAATCGCACCCATGAACACCACGAAATACACGGTGGCATCCGTGATCCCAAACCAGAGAATAGCGGCCGGCACCCAGGCCACCGACGGCAGGACCTGCAGCCCGGAGATCAGCGGCCCGAAAGCGCGCCGCAGCGGTGCCACCTGGGCCAGCACCAGACCCACCGGCGTCGCGATCACCACGCTGATCAGGAAGCCCACGACGCCGCGCTGCAGCGAGGTCCAGACGGCCTCTTGAAGCTTGCCCTCGCCCCACAGGATTCCGACCTGGCCGATGACATCCAGGGGGCCGGGCACGACGTCGCGCCGCTTGAAGCCGAGGGAGACGTACAACTGCCAGAGGATGATCAGCACCGCGAGCGCGGCCACCGGCAGCAGGATCCGGCTCCAGTCGATGCGGACCTTGCGGATGGAGTCAGACTGCAGGGAGTCGAGGCCCGCTTCGAGCTCGCGGAGATCTTCCTTGCCGGTGGAGGAACGGGTCAGGGCGGCGTGGACCTTGCGGGCCTCGGCCGGTGCTTCCGCCACGGGAAGCTGGTTACTTGGCATGGCGGCGGATCTCCTCGCGTAGCCGGGTGGTGATTTCGCCGGTGAGCTGGCCGGCCAGCCCGGCGTCGGTGCGGTGCTCTTCGCTGACGTGCCATTCCCGCACCACGCGGCCGGGCCGGGAGGAGAGCAGCAGGACGCGCTGGCCAAGCCGCACGGCCTCGCGGACGTTGTGGGTGACAAAGACGATGGTCCGGCCGGTTTCCTTCCAGATCCGTTCCAGCTCGTCATGGAGCAGGTCCCGCGTAATCGCGTCCAGGGCCGCGAACGGCTCGTCCATGAGCAGCAGTTGGCGGTCCTGGGCCAGCGACCGGGCCAGGGAGACGCGCTGGCGCATCCCGCCGGAGAGTTCGTGGGGCCGTTTGTCCCCCGCACCGCCCAGGTGCACCAGGTCCAGCAGCTCCCCCGCCCGGACCCGGCGGTCGGCTTTCCCCACCCCGCGCAGCTTCAGGGCCAGCTCGATGTTCTCCCGCGCGGTCAGCCAGGGAAACAGTGCCGCGTCCTGGAACATGAAGGCGGCGCCGTCGCTGGGCACTTCCAGGGCGCCCGACGTCGGGGCCTCCAGTCCCGCCATGATGTTGAGCAGGGTGGACTTGCCGCAGCCGGAGGCACCGAGCAGGGCGACGAACTCGCCCTGCCCGATGGTGGCGTTGACGTCGTCCAGCACCGGGGCGCCGGCGCCGAAGCGCTTGCCCAGGTGTTCCAGTACGACTGGCATGGTCTGGTCCTTACTGTTGTGGCGGATGTCTGGGGGCCCGGGCGCTAGTCCTTGCCGAGCCCCTCGGCGGAGATCTTCTTGCCGGCCGCACTCTCGCTCAGAACGCTGTTGAGCGCCGTGAGGTCGAAGATGCCGTTGATGTCGGCCTGCTTGGTGGTGCCGGCGTCGACGCCGTCCTGGAGCAGTTTCCTGTACGTCCCTGCGAGCGGGTCGGTGGTGAAGACGATGTTCTTCAGGGACCGGTCGATGACGTCGGCCGGCAAGGCCTTGCCTGCGGCAGCCTTGAGTCCGTCGTTGAGCACGGTGGCTTTCTCGGCGGCGGACGCCGCGTTGAGCCAGTCCACGGATTCGACATGGCCCTTCAGCAGCGCCTGCACCGTGGCAGGGTGCTCGGCCGCGAACGTCTTGTTGACGATCAGGACAGTGGTGACGAACTCGCCCTTCTCCCACAGGTCCTTCTCGTCGACCAGGACCTTTGCGCCGGCCTGGAGCACCAGGCGGGAGGCCCAGGGCTCCGGCAGCCACGCGCCGTCGAGCTTGCCGTCCTGGAACAGCTTGAGGGTCTGGGCGTTCTCGGTCGGGTTGATCGAGACGTCGCCGCTGCCGTCCGTGGAGGTCTTGAACCCCTGCTTGCCGAGCCAGGCGCGGAGGGCCACGTCTTGGGTGCCGCCGAGCTGCGGCGACGCGAGCGTCTTGCCCTTGAGGTCGGCCGCCGAGTTGATGCCAGGCTTGACCACCAGCTGCGCTCCGCCGGCCGCGGCGCCGGCGATGATGCTGATGGACTGGCCGTTGCTCTTGACATAGGAGTTGATGGCCGGGTTGGGGCCGATGTAGGTGGCGTCGATGGCGCCGGCGTTCAGGGCCTCGATCGCGGCCGGGCCGGCGTTGAACACCTGCGTGCTGAGCTTGGTCGCCCCGAGGTCCTTGGCGATGAACCCCTTGTTGACACCCACCAGGGCCGGGGCGTGGGTGATGTTGCCAAAGTAGCCGAGCCTGAGTTCCGTGGCCGGGCCGGCGTCCGCCGCTGCCGCTGCGGGGGCTGTTTCGGGGCTGCGGGACAACGAGGATGCAACGGCAGCGCCGGCGCCGATCAGGAGCACGAGGCCCGCGACCAGGGCGATCTCCAGGGTGCGCTTGCGTTTGGGTTTGCCGGTCTCGCCGGCGACGATCCGGGTGGTGCCAGGCTGTGAGCCGGGCCCGGGGTTTTCGGGGGTGTGTGACATGGGTGAAGTCCTGTTCTGGGGTGTGTGCGGAAGGGCCGGGCGGATGGTCAGCGCCGGCGACATCGCCCCTGGAAGTCCCTGCGGGGGAGGCCGGGGAACCGTTCCTGTGTCTTCATTCATTCACCATAGGGAGTGTCACATTCGGGGTTCAACGGCCCGGAAACCGGGGGTCACGCAGGTTCACGCAGCGTCACATTCGGCCCCAAAAGACGGCAGCTTGTTTCCCGGACGGGCGCCCATGGCGACCGACCGGGAAACAAGCTGCGCCCGTGTGACACGTGGCCTAGATCGAGTAGCGCTCGTCCTCGTGGTCGCCGGGGTGGTCGTTGACCAGGCCTGCGGCGAGCGTGTTGCCGTCGAGCGGGTCGATCACGAGGAACGCCCCGGTGCGGCGGTGGTGCAGGTAGTTCTCCAGCGGCAGCGGCGCGGCGAGCCGGAGCTGCGCGTGCCCGATGTCGTTGAGCTCCAGGGTGGTGGTCGGCTCCAGGCCGAAGCTGGCGAGGTCGAGCCTGCCTGTCACGTTCCGGACCAGGGCCTGGACCGTGCGGGTGCCGTGCTTGACCAGGACCTTGGAGCCTTCCCGGAGCGGCTTGGGCGAGAGCCAGCACAGGGCGGCGTAGAGGTCTGCACTGCTTTCACGCACGGTCCCCGCCGCCGCGATCGTGTCACCGCGGGCGACGTCGAACTCATCGGCCAGGCGCAGGGACACGGACTGCGGGGCGGCCGCCTCGGCGAGCTCGCGGCCCGCGAAGTCGATCCCGGTGATGGTGGTGGTGCGCGGGGCCTGGCCCGGGGTCAGGATGCTGACCTGGTCCCCCAGTTTCACGGAGCCTTCGGTGATCTGGCCGGCGTAGGCACGGTAGTCGCGGTAGGCCTCAGGATCGAGGCCGCCGGCGATGGCGTCCGGAGCCAGCGCGCCCTGCGGCCGGATCACCAGCTGGACCGGGAAACGGAAGCTTTCGAGGTGGCTTTCGAGTTCGTCGGCGGCCGGCAGCGTCTCCAGGACCTCCAGGAGCGCCGGGCCGTCGTACCACGGGGTCCGTTCCGAGCGGTCCACCACGTTGTCGCCGTCGAGGGCGGAGACGGGGATGACCCGGAGATCCGCCACTCCATCGGAACCGAGCCCGAGTTCGCGCCCGACCTGCTGGACGTCCGCCTCGATCCCGCGGAACACGTCCTCGCTGAAATCCACGAGGTCGATCTTGTTCACGGCGACGATCACGTGTGCCACGCGCAGCAGCTGCAGCACGGACAGGTGCCGCCGGGTCTGCTCGAGGACACCCTTGCGGGCGTCGATGAGCACGACGACGGCGTCCGCGGTGGACGCGCCGGTCACCGTGTTCTTGGTGTACTGGACGTGCCCGGGGCAGTCCGCGAGGATGAAGCTGCGCCGGTCCGTGGCGAAGTAGCGGTAGGCGACATCGATTGTGATGCCCTGCTCGCGCTCCGCGCGCAGGCCGTCGGTCAGCAGGGCGAGATCGATCGCTTTTGTGCCGGTGGCCCCTTCACCGCCGAACCCACGGTCCGCCGAGGTGCGGGCGACGGCGTCGAGCTGGTCGGCGAGGATCGCCTTCGAGTCGTGCAGGAGCCGGCCCACCAGGGTGGACTTGCCGTCGTCGACGGAGCCTGCGGTGGCGAAGCGGAACAGCGTGGTGGGCAGCGCCGCGGCAACGAGGTCCGGGCCCGGGAGAAACGTTTCCGTGCTCATTAGAAATAGCCGTCCTTCTTGCGGTCTTCCATGGCGGCCTCGGAGATGCGGTCATCGGCCCGGGTGGCGCCACGTTCGGTGATGGTCGAGGCGGCAACCTCAATGACGACGTCGCGCACCGTGGCGGCGGCCGATTCCACGGCGCCGGTGCAGGACATGTCGCCGACAGTCCGGTAGCGGACGGTCTTGGTGATGACTTCCTCGTGCTCGCGCGGCTGGGAGACCTCGCCGACGGCGCGCCACATGCCGTCGCGGGCGAACACCTCGCGGTCGTGGGCGTAGTACAGGCCCGGCAGCTCGATGTTCTCGCGCTCGATGTAGCGCCACAC
This sequence comes from Arthrobacter sp. P1_D4, assembly GCF_056406115.1. Taxonomy (NCBI): domain Bacteria; kingdom Bacillati; phylum Actinomycetota; class Actinomycetes; order Micrococcales; family Micrococcaceae; genus Arthrobacter; species Arthrobacter sp. P1_D4. The sequence continues at coordinate 50,607 of NZ_JBFUAU010000014.1, forward strand.
GTCCAGTTCGGTCCAGTTGCTGATGGGGAACGCGCGGACGTGCTGGCCCACCGTGTGCCGGCCGTTGTAGAGGTTCCACAGCTCGGGCCGCTGGTTGCGGGGGTCCCACTGGCCGAACTCGTCGCGCAGGCTCAGGATCCGCTCCTTGGCCCGGGCCTTGTCCTCGTCGCGGCGGCCGCCGCCGAAGACGGCGTCGAACTTGTTGCGCTGGATCGCATCCAGCAGCGGGACGGTCTGCAGCGGGTTCCGGGTCCCGTCGGCACGCTCGGCCAGCTCACCGGAGTCGATGAACTCCTGGACGGAGCCGACGACGAGCTTCAGGCCCAGCCGTTCCACAGTGCGGTCGCGGAAGTCGATGACCTCGGGAAAGTTGTGGCCGGTGTCCACGTGCAGCACCGGGAAGGGCACCTTGCCGGGCCAGAAGGCCTTCGTGGCCAGGTGCAGCATCACCACGGAATCCTTGCCGCCGGAGAACAGCAGCGCAGGCTTCTCAAACTCGGCGACGACCTCGCGGATGATGTGAATGGCCTCGGACTCAAGGGTGTCGAGGCTCGAGAGGCGTGAACCTGCGACGCCGATTGCCGCCCCCGCCCCTGCGCCGCGCGGCTGATCTTCGATCAGCCCAGCGCGCGGCTCCGACAGGCCCGATGCCACTCCCTGGGCGGCAATCGGCGTCTCAGCTGCGTCGTTGTCCAGCACCGACAGCTCCAGGTCCTCGTTGGTGATTTGAGTTCTCATACGTGTAGTCCGCATTCTGTCTTGTCGGTTCCTGCCCAGCGTCCGGCGCGGGGGTCGTCGCCGGGCGCCACCTTGCGGGTGCAGGGCTGGCAGCCAATGGACGGGTAGCCCTGCGAAAGCAGCGGGTTGACGGGAAGAAGGTTGTCGTCGGAATACTGCACCAGCTGGTCGAAAGTCCAGGCCGCCACCGGGTTGACCTTGACCAGGCCGTTGGCCTCGTCCCAGGTGATCAGCGGCGTGTTGGTGCGGGTGGGCGCCTCGTCGCGGCGGACTCCGGTGAACCAGAGCTCGTAGCCGGCCAGGGTGCGGCGCAGCGGAGCCACTTTGCGCAGGGCGCAGCACTGCGCGGGGTCGCGGGCGAAGAGGTCCTTGCCCAGGAGCCGGTCCTGCTGCTCCACGGTGTTCTCCGGCAGCACGTCCACGACGTTGACGCGCAGGTTGGCCGCGACCTCGTCGCGCGTCGCGTGCGTCTCCGGGAAGTGGTAGCCGGTCTCCAGGAACAGGACGTCGACGCCGGGGAGCTCGTCCGCGACCAGCGCCGGGAGGACCGCGTCCGCCATGGAGCAGGCGACGGCGACAGCCGGCAGTTCGAAATTGCGGGCCACCCAGGCAATGACGTCGCGGGCAGGGGCGTCCCAGCCGAGCTCGGCGGCGCCGGCCTCGGCGAGGGCCTTGAGCTCGTCGTGGGAACGGAGCGCTGCGGTCACTGCAGATCACCCTCTTCCGCGGCGAAGGCCCACTCGGCGAAGCTTTGGCCCTCGGAGCGGTCGGCGACGAACTTGCGGACCACGCGTTCGACGTAGTCGGGCAGCTCCCCGGCCGTGACCTTCAGGCCGCGGACGGTGCGGCCCAGGCCTGCCTCCTCGCGGCTGTCGGACGCGAGCCCGCCGCCGAGGTGGACCTGGAAGCCCGGGGTGGGGTCGCCGTCGGGCGTTGGCAGCATCATGCCCTTGAGGCCGATGTCCGCCGTCTGGATCCGGGCGCAGGAGTTGGGGCAGCCGTTGATGTGCAGGGACAGCGCCTGGGGCAGCTGCTTGCTCTCGGCGAGATCGGCCAGCCGGCGCTCCAGCTCGGCAACCGCCGTCGCCGCAGTCACCTTCGTTTCCACGATGGCGAGCTTGCAGAACTCGATGCCGGTGCAGGCGATGGTGCCGCGCCGGAACACGGACGGGCGGGCGGACAGGCCCAGCGCGTCGAGTTCGGCCACGAGCGGGTCCACCTCGTCCTTGGGCACGTCGAGGACCACGAGCTTCTGGTGCGGGGTGGTGCGCAGGCGCTGCGAGCCGCGGGCCTCTAGAGTGTCCGCGAGCTTGACCAGCTGGCTGCCGGAGAGGCGGCCGGCCAGCGGGGTGGCGCCGATGAAGAACTTGCCGTCCTTTTGTTCGTGCACGCCGATGTGGTCGCCGGGCGTGGAGGGCTTCGGGGCGGCCGGGCCGTCGGCGAGCTTGTAGCCGAGGTATTCGTCCTCGAGGACCTGGCGGAACTTCACCGGCCCCCAGTCGGCCAGCAGGAACTTCAGGCGGGCCTTGGTGCGCATGCGCCGGTAGCCGTAGTCGCGGAAGATGCTGGTGACGCCGAGCCACACGTCGGCGGCCTGGTCCGGCCGGACGAAGGCGCCGAGGCGCTTGCCCAGCATGGGGTTGGTGGAGAGCGCGCCGCCCACCCAGAGGTCGTAGCCGATGCCGAGTTCGGGGTGGACCAGGCCCACCAGGGCGACGTCGTTGATCTCGTGCACCACGTCCTGGCTGGGGTGGCCGGTGATGGCGGTCTTGAATTTGCGCGGCAGGTTGGCCAGTTCCGGGTCGCCGATGAACCGCTCGGCGAGTTCCTGGATCAGCGGCGTGGGATCGATGATCTCGTCCTTGGCGATGCCCGCCACCGGGGAGCCGAGGATGACGCGGGGCACGTCGCCGCAGGCTTCCGTGGTGGACAGTCCCACGCCTTCGAGCCGGCGCCAGATTTCGGGCATGTCTTCGACCCGGATCCAGTGCAGCTGGATGTTCTGGCGGTCCGTGAGGTCGGCCGAGTCGCGGGCGAAGTCCACGGAGATCTGGCCGATGACGCGCAACTGCCCGGTGGTGAGCGCACCGCCGTCGATCCTGACGCGGAGCATGAAGTATTTGTCTTCGAGCTCGTGCGGCTCAAGCGTGGCGGTCTTGCCGCCGTCGATCCCGGGTTTGCGCTGGGTGTAGAGCCCCCACCAGCGGAAGCGGCCGTGCAGGTCGGTGCCGTCGATCGAGTCGAAGCCGTGCTTGGAGTAGACGGACTCAATACGCTCGCGGACGTTGAGGCCGTTGTCTTCCTGTTTCCAGGTCTCGTTGGCGTTCAGCGGCGTGGTGCCGTCCACTTTCCACTGGCCGTGCGGCTTTGCGGCCGGGCGGGGAGGGCGCTTGGTGCGGCCGGCGGCAGCCTCGTCCGTGGACGCTCCGGCTAGAGCTGTATCAGTCATGCATCGACTGTAGGGGCGGCCGTAATCCCGTCACAAAGGGTCAGAAACGGGGAGTCACCTAGGGCAACATTTCGTCACGAACCGCCGAAAACCCTTGAAGTCGCCCTGCAGCTGTGCATCTGCGCGGACCGTCAGGGCCGGGGCTGCCGGGCCCCGGCCAGCGCCGCGTCGTAGCGTTCCAGGGCAATTTCGGCGAGGACCGGGGAGGGAAGCAGCGGCGCCGTCACCAGGTCCGCGCCGGCCTTGGCCAGCTGGTCATGGAAGAAGCCGGGCGCCAGGAGATACGAGGCGATGACGACGCGGCCGCCAAGGTCCACCGCTCCGGCCGACTCCCCCGCGCCGGCACCGCCGGCGGCCTCCTCGCGGAGCATGGCGACGGCGTCGGGAACCGAGGGTTTGGCGGAGGCGCCGTAGGCGGCCACGATCCGGTTGGAACGCAGGGCACGGAGCTGGTCCGTGAGTTCCTCGACATTCTGTGCGGCGCTGGGATCGGAGGACCCGGCGGCGGCGAGGACCACGGCGTCGTTGTCCGTTACCCCGGCCTCGCGCAGCCGCGCATCGAGCAGCGCTGCGAGCCGCGGATCCGGCCCCAGCGGCGCCGCGGCCAGGGTGTCCGGCCGGCTCTTCACGGCGCGGGCGATGTCCACCTTGACGTGGTATCCGACGCTGAGCAGCAACGGAACCACGACGGCGGTTACCCCCGCCGGGAGGCCCGCCACGACGGCCGGCAGGTCCGGATCCTGCACGTCGACGTAGGCCTCGCGGACGTCCAGCCCGGGACGGAGCCCGGCGATGCCGTCCCGGAGCGCGTTGACCTCCGCGGCCCCGTGCGGGCTCGACGTGCCGTGGGCGCAGGCGATCAGGATGGGGGTATTCATAGCCGTTAGCGTAACCTTGGAGCCGCCCTATCCGCCCCTTGCAACCGACCGGGACGCTTCATGACCTTCTCCTTCAGCCTTGTCCTGGTCTGGCTTGACCTCGCCGGTGTGTTCTTCTTTGCGGTCTCCGGCTCGCTGCTCGCGGCGCGGAAGCAGTTCGACATCATCGGCTCGCTGCTCCTGGCCTCGGTGGTGAGCCTGGGCGGCGGCGTCATCCGCGACATCATCATCAACGCGGGCCCGCCCGCCGCGTTCACCAACCCGGCATATCTGGCACCGCCCCTGTTTGCCACGGTGCTGGTGTATTTCCTGTTCTCCAGCGTCCAGCGCTTCACGTCGCTGCTGATGCTGTTCGACGCCGGCGGGCTGGCCCTGTTCTGCATCACCGGCACACTGAAGGCGCTGGCCGCCGGGATGAATCCTGTGGCCGCCGTCCTGCTGGGTGTCACGACGGCGGTGGGTGGCGGCCTGCTGCGGGATATCACCGCCAACGAGGTCCCACAGCTCTTCGACCCCAAGGATCTGTACGCTCTGCCGGCGTTCGCCGGGTCGGCGTTGACCGTGATCCTGTCCCTCACGGGGACCTTCACCGCGGTGAGCGCCTGCGCCGTCGCCGGGCTTGTCTTCGCCTTCCGGGTCACGGCCTGGCGGCGCCACTGGTACGTTCCGCTGGCGGTGCGCGGTTGGCACCGGCTGGGCCTCGACAGCGCGGAAAACGACCGCTGAGGATTAGCTAGGATAAGACCATGACTGACATGTTCCTCGAGAAATTCCGCGCGCTTGTCCCGAAGTATCTCGAAGACGAATGGCAGGAAGAAGATGGCCTCCCGGCCGAGGAGCTCGACGCCGCCCTCGCCGAACACCAGTTCCAGGTCCCGATGGTCCTGCGCGAGTTCTACCTGGCAGTCGGCGGCTGCGAGGACATCATGGAGGCCTACCACTACTTCTGGGACCCCGAAGAGCTCGAAGTGGATGATGAGGGCTTCCTCATGTTCCTTGAGGACGAGGAAGAGCAGTTCACCTGGGGCTTCCGCGTCGGGGACCTCAGCATCCCGGATCCCATCGTGTACCGCCGCAACAACGCCCGCGGCCAGTGGAAGAGCGAGGAAGGGACCTTCTCCGAATTCGTCTTCGACATGTTCGAGTGGGCCTTCAACGACGAGGACGAAGACTAGGCTCCACGGCCTCTCCTCGGGCCGGGTCCGGCGGTCCGGGGGCACTTTGACACGGACCCGCCGTCGTCGGGTCCGGTGATCCCCTCCTGAGACGCCAATGTAGCCCCGGACGGCAGCAGCGACCTGCCCGTCACGGCCGGAAGGCCCCACTGCGCCGCAACTTCAGCACCGCCAGAACCTCCGCAACCATCCGCTCCGGGTGATGGACGACGTCGTCGTACCCGAACCTGAGTACAAGGTAACCACCGATGAGGCTTGCGTTGTTCCGCCGCCGGTCCTTCTTGACTTGCAGCGGCTCCAGGTGCGAGGCACCGTCGGTCTCCACGACGATGCAGTCCTCAACAACGAAGTCCACCTCCCCTACCCCGGAAATCTCCACATGCCGGCGCACGTGCAGCCCGGCCCTGCGGAAGGCGGTGTTGGCGAGAACTTCCAGCAGCGAATCGGCCCGCGGAATGACAAGGTCCAGCACCGACCTGGCGCGTCCGTTGCGGTTACCTTCGAGTTTGCTGCGGAGGAAGGCCAGGGTGATGTCCCCCCGGCCCACCGCACACTGGACCATGACAAGGGCCTCCAATTCAGGCAGACAGTGGAGTGCATGGATCAGGACGTCGGCGAGTCCGGCCACGGGCAGCCACGGGTGCCGGAGGTGCCTGCAGCGGCCGTGGGCCACAGTGCCGGGCGGTGCGGCCCGGTGCCCAAGACACAAATGCATGGAGTGGGCCGGAGCCAAGGTCCACAAGCTGTAGCACGGAGCGGCCGACACGCACGTCAGCAACCCCTTCAGTTCGCGCGCCGCCCGGTAGGCACCGGAATCCTGCGGAAGCCCATAGTGCCCGCGGCGGATCCGCACTATGGTGCCCAGGGACACGGCCGTGGCAAGCCGGTGGCGGCTGAATCCGGCCCGGCCAAGGTCCGCCGTGGCGGCCGCTCCGCCCCGTGAAGCAAGATAAGTGGCAACGTCCATTCCGCCAATGTGCCCTGCCGGGGACACTTAGGGACCGGCCCCGCTGCGCCATGTGGAAAACCTCATCCCGGACATCCACAGCCGCCGTGGGGCACTTTGACTCCAACACGCCGAGAAACCAGCCTGGAAGCAGACCGCAGCGCGGCAAAGTGGCCCCGCTCGGCCGCAGTCACGCGAGCGGCCGCCTCATGTGCCCGGGGCGTCCGCCAAGCCGCCGACGAAATCCGTGACAATCAAATTACAAAACCGCTAGACAGCATTACAAAGTTGTCATATGCTCTTTCTTGGGTTCACCAAATGCCTCCGGTGGATCTGATGCGAACGGAGAAATGGCCCCGGTTCGGCACAACGGAAGACTCGAACGTTGTGAGGAACCGGGGCCATTCCGTCTAAGCCGGAAGCCAGGTTAATCGGCAGGCTGCGCCCAGCCGGAAGAACCGGCCGGGGAGCGACTCCGGCCCGGCTGTACCGCCGGGCCTGGCGTAGCTGGTGTGGCCGGAGGCCGGGCCCAGCGGCAGGACGGCGGTGGACGCCTAGCTGCTGCGGTCCACTACGGCGTGGGCGAAGCTGGTCAGCGAGGCCTTTACGACGCCCTCAGGCAGCGGGGCAAGGGCGGCAATGGCCTCATCGGCCCAAGTGCGTGCCACCACCCAGGACTGTGCAGTCACGGGGTGCTCCCGGAGTCCGGCCACGGCGGCGGCCAGGGCCTCATCCGAGCTGAGGTCACCGTCGATCAGCGTCAGCAGTTCGACGGCGGCCAGGTCGCCGTCGCGGGCCGCGTTGCGCAGCAGCAGCACGGGCAGGGTGGGCACGCCCTCGCGCAGGTCGGTTCCCGGCGACTTGCCGGACTTGACCTTGATCCCGGTGACGTCAATGACGTCGTCGGCGAGCTGGAAGGCCACGCCCACCTTCTCGCCGTACTCGACCAGGATCGGCTCGTAGGCTTCGTCGGCGCCGGAGAAGATCGCACCCAGCTGCCCGGAGGCGGCCACGAGCGAGCCGGTCTTGTCCGCGATGACGGAGAGGTAGTGCGCCAAGGGGTCCTCGTCCGGGCGCGGTCCCACGGTCTCGTGCAGCTGGCCCAGGCAGAGCCGTTCAAAGGTGCGGGCCTGGATGCCAAGCGCCCGGGACCCGAGCTCCGAGACCAGGATGGAGGCGCGCGCAAAGATGAGGTCGCCGGTCAGGACCGCGACGGAGTTGCCCCAGACCTCGTGGGCCGTCGGCGCCCCCCGGCGGAACGGCGCGGAGTCCATGACGTCGTCGTGGTACAGGGTGGCGAGGTGCGTCAGTTCGACGACGACGGCGGCCTGCACCACTGCAGGCAGGGAGGCGTCGCCAAGGTGGGCGCACAGCAGGGTCAGCAGTGGGCGGATCCGCTTGCCGCCGGCTTCCACGAGGTGGCGCGACGTTGCGTCAGCCAGGGGATCGGAGTTGGCAATGGCTTCGCGCAGCTTCTTCTCGACGCGCGCCAGGTTGGTGGTGAGCGCCGGGCCCAGCTCGGGGTCGCCCGCGATGGCCGAGAAGCCTGCCGGCAGCTGGAGCCCGGTGGCGATCGCGGTGGTGTTGAGGCTGGGTTCAGCGCTCGGCAGGCCGTGTCCGGCGTGCGTCCAGCTTTGGTCTGCAGAGTTGGTCACGGGTTAACCCTAACTTTTTGTTGCGGAAACCGCGGAGTTGGCGCCGGAGTGCGGAACGCTGTCCGTGATGGACGCGGCCTTGTTGGACGTTGCCTGATTGGACGTGGCCTGATTGGACGTGGCGGGTACCAGGGATTCCAGGACCCGGATGACCCGGTCCTCGAAGCCCTTGGCGGCGGGATCGGTGAGGTTGGCCAGCATCCGCACCACGAAACGCATGAGCACGGGGACAGGCATACCGGTCCGTAGGGCCAGTTTCATGACGGCCGGCTTGCCGATCAGGGCGGCGAACGCCCGTCCCAGCGTGAAGTGTGAGCCCCACTGCTGGCGCACGTAGTCGGCGTAACGGGCAAGGTGCGCGTCGGCGGCCCTGGAAGCCTCTGCCCCGGTCCCCCAGCCGGCGGACGCCGACCGGGCAGCCGCGTCGGCGATGAATTCGGCCGCGAAGCGGGCGGACTCCATGGCGTAGGAGATGCCCTCGCCGTTGAACGGGGAGACCATGCCGCCGGCGTCGCCGAGGAGCAGCAGGCCCGGAGAATAGTGCGGGGTGCGGTTGAAGCCCATGGGCAGCGCGGCCCCACGGATTTCGCCCACCTGGTTGTCCGGGGTGAAGCCCCAGTCGGCGGGCATGCCGGCGGTCCATTCGCGCAGCACCTGCTTGTAGTCCAGCTTGCCGAAGTCCTTCGAGGAGTTCAGGATGCCCAGGCCCACGTTGGACGTGCCGTCGCCGACGCCGAACACCCAGCCGTAGCCGGGCAGGAGTTTGCCGTCGCGGCCGGGAAGCTCGAGCCAGCCTTCCATCCAGTCGTCGTCGTGCCGCGGCGAGGTGAAGTAGGTCCGCACAGCCACGCCGAGGGGCCGGTCGTCGCGCTTGCCGATGCCCAGTGAGACGGCGGTGCGCGTCGAGTTTCCGTCGGCGGCGAGGACGACGTCGGCGCTGAAGTCGCGCGTCTCGCCGGTCTTGCGTCCGGAGTTGTCCAGCAGCGCGGCGCGCACGCCGGTGACCCGGCCATCCTCGGAGCGCAGCGCTTCGGTGACGCTGTGGCGTTCCAGCACGACGGCGCCCGCGGACTGCGCATGCCGGGCGAGCTGTTCGTCGAAGCCGAGCCGGGTCCGGATCAGCCCGTACTGCGGGAAGTCGGCAACCTCCGGCCAGGCCAGTTCGATCGTGCGGCCGCCGGCGATCAGGCGCAGGCCGTTGTTCCGCCGCCAGCCGTCGGTTTCGGGGTGGGCGAGTCCCAGCTTCTGGATCTCGCGGACCGCGCGCGGCGTGAGTCCGTCGCCGCAGACTTTCTCGCGGGGAAAGCTGGTTTTCTCCAGCACCGTGACGTCAATGCCGGCTTTGGCAAGGTAGTAGGCGGCGGTGGATCCGGCCGGGCCCGCCCCGACGATCAGTACATTCACAGCAGGGATCGGCTATCGGCCGGGCCGGGTGATGTTGCGGCGCAGCTTGGCCACGGGTCCGGTGTGGGCGGCCAGCGCCGCAGCGCCGGCGGCAGGGCCGGTTGAGGGGTCTGCCGGTTTCTGGGCCCGGTGCACGGCGACGATGCCGCCGCTGAGGTTGCGGTAGGTGACAGATTCCCAGCCGGCCTCCTGCAGCCAGGCCGCAAGGTGGTCTTGGTCCGGCCAGGCGCGGATGGACTCGGCGAGGTAGACGTAGGCGTCGGGGTTGGAGGAGGCCTTGACGGCGATGGCCGGCAGGGCCCGCATGAGGTATTCGGTGTACATGGTGCGCCACAGCGGCACCACGGGCTGGGAGAATTCCGCGATGACCAGCCGGCCGCCGGGCTTGGTGACCCGCAGCATCTCGGCCAGGGCCTTCTTCGGCTCGTTGACGTTGCGCAGGCCAAAGGAGATCGTGCTGGCGTCGAAGGTGTTGTCCGCGAACGGCAGGCGGGTGGCATCTCCGGCGATGAAGTCGATGTCAGGGCGGCGGCGCTTACCGACCTTGAGCATGCCGAGGGAGAAATCGCAGGCGATGACGTTGATGCCTGCGTCGGCGTACGGCTCGCTGGAGGTGCCGGTGCCGGCGGCGAGGTCCAGGACGTGCTGGCCGGCCGATACGCCCATGGCCTCCACCACCACCTTGCGCCAACGCCGTGTCTGCCCCAAGGACAGGACATCGTTGACGACGTCGTATTTGGGGGCGACGTCGTCAAACATCGTGGCTACTTCGTCCGGACGCTTATCCAAGGATGCTCGGTTCACCCTGACATTGTCTCAAATGATCGGCGCTCCCACGAACGGGCCGCCAATTGACGCGGCTTTCACCTGCGGCAACGGCCGCCGCGGCCCCGTGCAGGCCCGGCCGGCTCGTGTATATCCACCCAATGGGCGATCACGGGCTAGTGTTATGCCATCATGACGAGCACGTTCCGCACCTTGACAGTCCCCCTCGATGCCGAAACTTTCCCCGGGGGCCTGCCGTCGTTTCTGGTCCGGGACGATGTCCTCTGCTGGACCCGCCGCGAGGCCGGTCTCGTGGGCTTCGGCGAGATAGCCCGTTTCACCGCCACCGGGCCCGAGCGCTTTCTGGAAGCGGACATCTGGTGGCGCCACCAGGTCCTGGAGGCAGACATCCAGGACAGTGTTTGCTGCCCCGGCACCGGCCCGGTCGCCTTCGGCTCCTTCGCCTTCTCCAAGGCCTCCGCCCATGAGTCCCGGCTGCTGGTCCCGGAAATCGTTGTCGGGCTCCGTGACGGCCAGGCCTGGCTGACCCAGCTCACGTTCGACGACGGCGACCTCACCGAAGCCGGTGCCCGCGCCGCCCTGGACCGCTGGCTTCACAGCACCAGCGCCAATCCCGGGACCAGCGCGACCGTCGTGGACGACCCGGTGCCGGCGGCCGCGCAGGCCGGTGGCGCCGTCGTCCGTCCTTTGCCATTGGCCGCAGGGGCAACGTTGCACACCGGCTCGCTCAGCGAGGAAGGCTGGATGGCCGCCGTTGCCGCCGGCGTCGCGGAGATCCGGACCGGCGCCCTGGAAAAGCTGGTGCTGGCGCGGGACGTCGTGGCCACCGTCCCCACCGGCGTCAAGGCCGCCGAGGTGCTGCGCGAACTGTCCGCCCGGTACCGCGAATGCTGGACGTACGGGGTGGACGGGCTGGTGGGGGCTACTCCGGAAATGCTGATCCAGGTGGAGGGCCGCACCGCGCAGGCGCGCGTCCTGGCCGGCACCCTGGACCGCCGCGACGCCGATGGCATGGCGGGCTCGCCGCTGGAATTCGCCGAACGGGTGCTGGCCGGCTCCGAGAAGCAGCGGCACGAACACGACATCGCGATCCAGTCCCTGACCACGCAGCTGGCCCCGTTTTCCGAGGCCATGAACGCGCACAGCGAGCCCTTCATCCTCGAACTGCCCAACGTGTGGCATCTGGCCTCTGACGTAAAGGCTGAACTGGCCGAGGTGGAAGGCCACGTCCCCACGTGCCTGGCCCTGATCAACGCGCTGCATCCGACCGCCGCCGTCTGCGGTACCCCCACCATCGCGGCCGGGGCGCTCATCCGCAAGCTCGAGCACCTGGACCGCGGCCCGTATGCCGGGCCGGTCGGCTGGCTCGACGCGGCCGGCAACGGCGAGTGGGGCATCGCCCTGCGTGGCGCCGTTATCGAATCCCCGCACACGGTCCGGCTCTATGCGGGCTGCGGAGTGGTGGACGGCTCGGTTCCCGAGACTGAGCTCGCCGAGACGTGGGCGAAGTTCCGGCCGATGCTGGAGTCGCTCGGCATCAGCAGCTAGGCCGCGGGGCCGGTGACGCCGGCCAGGCCGGCGAATCGGCCGTCGGACTTGCACCGCAGGAACTGGCGAAACGGACAGGAATCCGGGATCACAGACAGATCGGGCATTAAAGATATTGCATTCGGGTCTGGTTTAGTTATCCAATAGTGAAACTTAGTTTTCTGTGACGTACATCTCTTGTTCGGCGATACACTATAAATCGGCCTCGTTACGCATCCCTCCGGCAACAAAAGGTAAGAAAATGCAGATCTCCCCTTCGCTCCTGAGCAACCCCGCAATGAAGGTCGCCACGGTGCTCGCCGTCGGCGCATTGGCCTTGACGGCCTGCACGAACGCCTCCGAGACCGGCCCCTCCGGCGCGGCTTCCGCTTCGGGCAGTGCCGCGGCCAGCTTTGACCCCAGCACGGTCCAGAAGGACGATGCCCTGGCGGCCATGTTGCCCGAGGCGATCAAGGCTAAAGGCACCCTGACCGTGGGCTCGGATACCTCCTACGCCCCCGCGGAATTCCTCGGCACCGACGGCCAGACCCCCGTGGGCTACGACGTCGACATCGCCAAGGCGATCGGCGCCGCGCTCGGCCTGAAGGTCCAGGTCCAGACGGCCGAATTCACCGGCATCCTTCCGGCTCTCGGCCCGAAGTACGACCTCGGGGTCTCTTCCTTCACGATCAACCCGGAGCGGCTTGCCGCGGTGAACATGGTCAGCTACTACCAGGCAGGTACCGGCTGGGCCGTTCAGAAGGGCAACCCCAAGAAGATCTCCCTCGATGACCTCTGCGGCAAGTCCATCGGCGTGCAGACCGGCACCATCCAGGAAGATCCGGACCTCTCGAACCGCAACAAGAAGTGCACCGCCGAGGGCAAGCAGCCCATTAACATCGTGACCCTCAAGACCCAGACGGACATCACCACCCGACTGGTCAACGGCAGCATCGATGCCATGGCCGCCGACTCCCCCATCATCGGCTACGCACTGACCCAGACCAACGGCCAGCTCGAGAAGCTCGGCGAAGTCTACGATTCTGCTCCCCAGGGCATCGCCGTCGCCAAGTCGGACACGGCCCTGGCGGACGTCGTCCAGAAGTCCATGACCAAACTGATGGAAGACGGTTCCTACAAGAAGATCCTTGAGGGCTGGGGCGTCACCGACGGTGCCATCACCAAGTCCGAGGTCAACCCGGCGGTCGCGTCTTGAGCCTCCCCACAACCGGATCCGCAGCAGGGGCAGAGATGGACAGCCATCAGGACCCTCACGCCGCACCGGTACTGAACAATGCAGTACCGGTACGGCACCCCGGCCGCTGGATCAGCGCCATCATCATCGTCGGCTTCCTGCTGGCCTTCCTGCAGAGCCTGTTCACGAACCCCAACTTCCGCTGGGACGTCGTCGGCACCTACATCCTGGACACCAAGGTGGTCCAGGGCGTCGTCTGGACCCTTTTCCTGACATTTGCGTCCATGGTCCTGGCCATCGTCCTGGCCATCCTCCTGGCGTTCATGCGGCAGTCCGACAACCCGGTGTTCCGCTGGTCCAGCTGGACCTGGGTCTGGTTCTTCCGCGGCACACCGATCTACACCCAGCTGCTGTTCTGGGGGCTCGCCACGGTTCTCTATCCGACGATCGTCCTCGGAATCCCGTTTGGTCCTGCAACCTACACCTGGGTGACCTCGGACCCCACCCACGGCCTGATCCCGGCCATCCTGGGCCTGGGCCTGAATGAGTCCGCGTATCTCGCAGAGATTTTCCGGGCCGGCCTGAAGTCCGTGGACCAGGGCCAAAGTGAGGCCGCCGAGGCCCTCGGCATGACAAAGGGCAAGATCATGCGGCGGATCATCCTGCCGCAAGCCATGCGCGTCATCGTGCCGCCCACCGGCAACGAGACCATCGGCATGCTGAAGACCACATCGCTGGTCCTGGCTGTGCCATTCACGCTGGACCTGACCTTCGCGACGAACGCCCTGGCCAACCGGATTTACCTTCCCATTCCGCTCCTGATTGTCGCCGCATTCTGGTACCTCGTCATCACCAGCATCCTGATGGTGGGCCAGCACTTCATTGAGGCGCACTACGGCAAGGGCGTGGACAACCGGGTTCCGGCAGCGATCAACCCCGCCGCCGCCAAGGCGTCCGCAGCCGTGGCCCCCAGCGCCAACGCCGAGCCGGACCTCAAGATGGACTTCCCCGAGGAGGAGGCGAAATGACGATCACCACAGAGCAGCCCCTGGTCAAGATCGAGGGCCTTCACAAGTACTACGGCACACACCACGTGCTGCGCGGCATCGACCTGACCGTCAACCAGGGCGAGGTGTCGGTTGTGATCGGCCCGTCCGGTTCGGGCAAGTCCACCATGCTGCGCTGCGTGAACCTGCTGGAGACCATCAGCGCCGGGCGCATTTCGGTGGGCGGCGACCTGATCGGCTACCGCGAGGTCAAGGGCAGGCTCCATGACCTGAAGACCAAGGAAATCGCCGCCCAGCGCCGCGAGATCGGCATGGTCTTCCAGCGCTTCAACCTGTTCCCGCACAAGACCGCGCTGCAGAACATCATGGAGGCCCCGGTCCAGGTCAAGGGCCAGTCAAAGGCCGTCGCCCGCAAACGCGCCCTGGAGCTCCTGGACCGGGTGGGGCTCGGCGACCGCGCCGGACACTACCCCTCCCAGCTCTCCGGCGGCCAGCAGCAGCGCGTCGCGATTGCCCGGGCCCTGGCCATGGACCCCGAGCTCATGCTGTTCGATGAGCCCACGTCCGCGCTCGACCCTGAGCTCGTGGGCGATGTCCTGAACGTGATGAAGGACCTCGCCAAGTCGGGCATGACCATGATCGTGGTGACCCACGAGATCGGCTTCGCCCGGGAGGTCGGCGACCGCCTGACCTTCATGGACGGCGGCATCGTCGTGGAGTCGGGCGACCCGCGGGAGGTCCTGGCCAATCCCCAGCACCCCCGCACCAAGGAGTTCCTCAGCCGGGTGCTGTAGCCCGGACAATTCCATACCGATTTCGGGCAGCCGCTACGTGGATCCACGTAGCGGCTGTCCTTTTTCGTAGCGGAAACGGGCGCTACGTCTGCGGGAGGCCCTCCACGGCCGTGGCCACCGCGGCCCGGATGGCGCGGTGCAGTTCCCCGAGCCGGTGCCGGTCCGTGCGCACCTCGATGATGCTGCGGCCCACCAGCGGACCGGACAGCGCCTCGGCGAGTTCCGCCGTCGTGCCGACCTGGCGGTGCGGGACGCCGTATGCCGTGGCCAGCGCGGCGAGGTCCACCCGCTGCGGGGTGGCGAAGAGGCGTTCGACGGCGTCGCCGTAGCGCCCCGCCGCGGCGACTGTGCCGTGCTCCAGGAGCCCGAAGATGGCACCGCCGGCGTCATTGAGCACCACGATCCGCAGCTGCGGTTCGGTCTCGCCGGCGCCGAGCAGCAGTCCCCCGGCGTCGTGCAGGAACGTCACATCCCCCATGAGAACGGTGGTTTCCTGGCCGCCGCCAAGCGCGATCCCGGTGGCGGTGGACGTGGTGCCGTCGATCCCGGCCAGGCCCCGGTTGGCGAACATGGTGGCCTGGGGTTCCGCGGGCGGCGCCCCGGCGAGGTCGACGTCGCGGATCCCGTTCGAGGAGCCCAGGACCAGCTGCCCGCGGGCGTGTTTCCAGACTTCGGCACCCACCGACGGGCCGGTCGCGGCCGGGGATGCGGCCAGGATCAGGTCCACTGCATGCTGCGCGGCGGCTCCTGCCAGCAGCCAGGCATCGAGCCAGGCGGCAGATCCGCGGCCGGCGAATTCCGCCAGGTCCGCCAGGGTTTCCAGCGGCAGTTCGGTGCGGCGGCCGGGTTCGTACCAGGCCACCGGAACGGGCTGGTACAAGGCCGACGGGACATCCGCCCGCTCCAGCAGCGCGCTCACCGGCCGGGAGAGCGTCGGCCGGCCGAAGAGAACCACGCGTTCGATCGGCTGTGCCGCGTCCGCGCCGAAGTGCTCGATCAGCAGCCGGTAGGGCCCCACCGCGTTGGGGCCGAAGCGGGCGTTGGAAGACGGCTCGGCCAGCAGCGGCAGGCCGTGCGCGCGGGCGAAAGCCTCGGCGACCGGGCCGGCGTCGTGCCCGGCCAGCACCACGGTGCGCCGCTCCGGCAGCGCCGTCGACGCGGCCGGAAAGTCCAGGGCCAGGGGGTTCCGGGCGGCCCGGTAGATGCCGCGTCCGGCGGCCGCGGGCAGCCCGTCGCCCACAGCCGGGACCAGCGGGTCGCGGAAGGCAAGGTTCAGCTGCACCGGCCCGGGCGGGGCGTCCTCGAAGGCTCCGGTGGCGGCACTGAGGGCCGTGTCGACGGCGCGCTGCGGATCGCTGCCCGCGGGCACGTCGACGGCGAAGCGGACGTGGTCGCCAAAGAGGTCCAGCTGCACGGTGGTCTGGTTGGCGCCGGTCCCCCGCAGCTCCTCGGGCCGGTCGGCGGAGATGACCACGAGCGGCACCGCGGCGTGGTTGGCCTCCATAACGGCCGGGAGGAGGTTGCCGACGGCGGTCCCGGATGTGGTCAGGACGGCGGCGGGCGCACCGGCGGACAGGGCCAGGCCCAGGGCGGTGAAGCCGGCGGACCTTTCGTCGATCCGGACCAGCAGCTCCACCCGTCCGGCGGCTTCGGCCTCGGCCAGGGCGTAGGCCATGGGCGCCGAGCGCGATCCCGGGGACACCACCACCTGGCGCACACCGGCGGCGAGCAAGGTGTCGACGGCGATGCGCGCAGCCTCCACCGCGGTCAGGCCGCCAGGAGTGGACGGGCCGGCAGCGGGATCCGCCGGACTCACATGTTCTCCGGCGTTTCGATGCCCAGCAGTTCCAGGCCGCCGGAGAGGCGGCGCAGCGCCAGCGCGCACAGGGCCAGCCGCGAGTCACGGACCGATTCCTCGGCTTTGAGCACCGGGCACTGGTCGTAGAACGTGGTGAAGAGCTGTGCGAGCTCAAAGAGGTAGCCGCAGAGCCGGTGCGGCTCCAGCGCGTCCCGCACCTTGTTCAGCGTCGCGTCGAACTCCAGCAGGTGCAGGGCCAGCGCGCGTTCTGCGGGTTCGACGACGGCGATCGCCGTGGCGGGGCCGCCGGATGCTTCGGCTTCCGGCGTGCCGGCCGCCGGAGTTCCCGCTGCGCCGGCTGCCGGCCTGCCGCTGTCGCCGGTGATCCCTTCCAGTACCCCGGCTTTGCGCAGGATGGAGCGGATCCGCGCCGCAGCGTACTGCACGTAGGGCCCGGTGTTGCCGCTGAGGGCGAGCATGCGGTCAAAGTCGAAGACATACTCGGTGTCGTGGCCGGTGGAGAGGTCGGCGTACTTGACGGCGCCGATGCCCACCTGGCGGGCGGTCACGGCGCGCTCCGCGTCGCTGAGCTCGGGCCGGCTCGCGTCGATGACGGCGCGGGCACGGTCCACCGCCTCTTCGAGCAGGGCCATGAGCTTCACCGGGGCGCCGGAACGGGATTTGAGGATCTTCCCGTCCTCGCCGAGCACGTTGCCGATCTGCACATGCACGGCCTCGACCGTCTCCGGAAGCCACCCGGCGTCCCGGGCACTGGCCATGACCATGCGCAGGTGCACGTTCTGCGGGGCGCCCACGACGTAGAGGATCCGGTTGGCCGCCAGGTCGCGGACCCGGTAGCGGATGGTGGCGAGGTCCGTGGTGCCGTAGCCGTAGCCGCCGTCGGACTTGCGGATAATCAGCGGCAGCGGCTGCCCGTCGCGGCCGGTAAATCCTGCGGGGAAGGTGCACAGGGCGCCGTCGCTGATCCGGGCCAGGCCGCGTTCCTCGAGTTCCTGGCACAGCTGTGCCAGATGCGCGTCGTAGGAGCTTTCGCCGGCGATGTGGTCATCGGTAAGGCTGATGCCGAGGGTGGAGTAGATGGCGTTGAAGTAGCGCTTGGACTGGGCGACCAGCCGCTGCCAGACGGCGAAGGTCTCCTGGTCGCCGCCCTGCAGGGCAACGACCCGGAGCCGGGCCCGGGTGGCGAAGCCGTCCTCGTCGGTGGCGGAGGCATCGAACTTGGCCCGGGCAGCCTGGTAGAACGCGCTGGGGTCCTCCACCAGCAGCGCCGCCTCCGGGGAGTCCTCGCCGATCTCCAGCCAGTGTTCGATCAGCATCCCGAACGGGGTGCCCCAGTCACCGATGTGGTTCTGCCGGATCACTGTGTCGCCGAGGGCTTCGAGCACCTTGACGAGGCTGTCCCCCACCACGGTGGTGCGCAGGTGGCCGACGTGCATCTCCTTGGCGACGTTCGGGGAGGAATAGTCGACGACGACGCGCTGCGGTGTCGCGGCGGGCGTGACGGCCGTGGCCGGGGACGCGGCCTGGACGGACTCTGCATTGAGCAGTTCCTCGATCCAGGTGCCGTCAAAGCTCAGGTTGATGAAGCCGGGCCCGGAGATTTCCACACTGCTGCAGATGCCGTCCAGGTTCAGGGCGTCCACGATCCTGGCGGCGGCGTCCCGCGGCGGCAGGCCGGCCTTTTTGGCCAGGGCCATGGCGGCATTGATCTGGATGTCGGCGAACTGGGAGGGCCTGACTACCGGATCCGTCTGCCGGAACTCTTCGCCAAACGCGGTGGCAATTGCAGCCTGGACTCTGGGGACAACCAATTCGGCCGGATTATTCACAGTCCCAAATTATCAGTTCGGCAAAAACCCGACGCTCCCTCACGTCTCGCCGCCAAAAACCCGACGCTCCCTCACGTCTCGCCGCCAAAAACCCGACGCTCCCTCACGTCTCGCCGCCAAAAACCCGACGCTCCCTCACGTCTCGCCGCCAAAATAAGGGAAGTGAGGGAGCGTGGGAAGGAAATCTGCCAAACGTGAGGGAGCGTGGGAAGGAAACCTGCCAAACGTGAGGGAGCGTGGCGGCAGGAGGCTAGGCGTCGGTGCGGAACACCTGGACCACGGACGGACGCGGGGCGCGCACCTGGCCGGGCTTCGGTGTGGCGCCGGCCGCGACGTAGTCCGGGAAGTACGAGTGCTGTTCGGCGAAGGTGCCTTCCTCGCCCGGGTGCTGAACGGCAACGAAGACGGTGCGCTCCTCGTCGTGGATCACCGGGCCGCAGGTCTCGGCGTCGCGCGGGACGGCGAGGAACTGCTCCACCCTGCCGCGTTCGGCACCGTCCAGGGTCACCTTGAAGAGCCCGTCGGCGTAGCCGATGCTGGAGGGCGCGCCGTCGGTGGAGATCCAGAGGTTGCCCACGGAATCGAAGGCCACGTTGTCCGGGCAGGAGATCGGTGAAACCTGGCTGGCAGGGAACCCGGCGAAGTAGGTGGCGGAGTTCTTGGCCGGATCGCCGCAGACCATCAGCAGGTTCCAGCCAAACGTTGTGGAGCTCTGGTCCCCGATCTCGGTGATTTCGACGATGTGGCCGTCGCGGTTGAGGGTACGGGGGTTGACCTCGGTGGCCCCTTCCTTGCCGGGCTTGCCGCGGTCCGCGTTGTTGGTGCAGACCACGTAGACCTTGCCGGTGTGCGGGCTGGGCTGGACGTCCTCGCAGCGGTCCATCTTGGTGGGGCCCACCTTGTCGGCGGCGAGACGGGTGTACACCAGCACCTCTTCCACGGACATTCCGGCCACCTTGGACTGGCCGCCCACCACGAGGGGCAGCCAAACACCGGCGCCGTCGAAGGCGCCGTCGGCCGGAAGCTTGCCCGCGCCGTCGAACCCGTCGGCCGGGGAATTGCCGGTGAACTTCGCGACGTACAGGTCGCCTTCCGAGAGCAGCGTGAGGTTGTTCTTGCGGTCCTCCGCCGTCTTTCCGGGCCGGTAGGTGCCGGCCGAGACGAACTTGTACAGGTAGTCGAAGCGCTCGTCGTCGCCCATGTAGGCCACCACGTGGCCGGACTTGGCGACGATCACGTTGGCGCCCTCGTGCTTAAAGCGGCCCATCGCGGAGTGCTTGCGGGGCGTGGAGGAGGGATCGAAGGGATCCACTTCCACGATCCAGCCGAAGCGGTTGGCCTCGTTCTGGTATCCGGGGTTGCGGGTGTCGAAGCGCCGGTCATCGAGTTCCCACTGGCGGGCGGTGGGCTTGCTGGTCAGTCCGTAACGCTTGTCGGCGTCGGAGGTTCCGGGCGCGGCGAAGTAGCCGTTGAAGTTTTCCTCGCCGGAGAGGATCGTGCCCCACGGGGTGGTGCCGCCGGAGCAGTTGCCCAGGGTGCCCTGGATGGCCCGGCCGGAGGGATCGGCGGCGGTCTTCAGCAGCGGGGACCCGGCGGCGGGGCCGTCGAGCTCGTAGGTGGTGTCGGTCAGGAAGCGGCGGTTCAGCCCGGCGCCCCGGACGTAGCTCCAGGGCTTGTTCTTGTTCGCACGCTCCAACTCGACCACTGTGAGGCCGTGGGCTGCACGGCCGATCGCGCGGGCCTCGGCGGCGTCGAATCCGGCCGGCAGCATGATGGACTCGTTGGTGTATTCGTGGTTGGTGAAGAGCACGGCCCGGCGGTCCTTGGAGCCATCGATCGGCAGGATGTCGGTGTAGTCGTTGTTATAGCCGAACTGGCGGGCCTGCGCCGCCGCGCTCTGGTGATCCAGGTCGAAGGCCGGCGAGTCGTTGAAGAGCGGGTCGCCCCAGCGGATGACCGGCTGCCAGGAGAACCCGGCGGGGACGGTCAGCTTGTCCACGCTGGCGTCCACCGGTGCGATGGCGGTGAACTGCAGCTTGGATTTTCCAAACCCGTCCTTGGCCGCGGCGGCGAGGCCCGGGCCGCCGTCGGCCACTGCCGTATCGGCGGACGTCACGGCGTTGCCGAGGACGACGGCGAGCGCGCCGGCGGCGCCGAAGCCCAGGGCGGCGCGGCGGGACATGGTGGCGGAGGCGATGTCCCGGAAGTAGCTGTTGGTGCTGGTGTTGCAGACCTCGCCCGAGCAGGCGTTGTCGCACTTCAGCGCGCAGGTGACGGGGCTTCGCTTGCCTTTGGTGTGGCCGAGCATGGGGAGCAGGGAAAATTTGCGTCCGGAGGTGACAGACATGGAGAGACCTTCCATGGGGGTGAGTTGCGGTCGCGCCCACCCTTCCAGCCGCCGACTACGCGGAACCGACCCTCACATGAAGTCCCGGTGAACTCCCGCTATAAACCTGAGGAAGCGTCACCGGCGAACTCTTGGGGACAGAGGTTAGCTGTCCGTCTCTTCCGGGGCGCTGGCGGCAGCCATCAGCCGCTGGCCAATGCCCTCGAGAAATTCGGCGATGTTCACAATGCTGCCCTCGGAGGATTCCTGGAGAAGGGCCTCGGCCGCTGCGGCGAAGTGGTCGTTGGCCCACTGCATCGCGTCGGTTCCTTCCGGGCTCAGGTGCAACAGCACACTGCGCCGGTCCGTGGGGTTGGGCTTCCGCACCATAAAGCCCTTGGATTCCAGGCGGTCCACCATGGCCGTTACCGAGCCGGTGGTGATGTTCAGGGCCTTGCCGAGATCCTTGGGAGTGAGGCCGTCCACCTCGCCCACAAAGGCCATCGCGTTGATGTCGATCGTCCCGATCCCCAGATTCTCGGCCAGCCGGATGCGGAGGGCATAGGTCCCCGTGTCGACCCGCCGCAGGCCTTGCACGATCCGGAGCAGCCCGTCCTTCTGGGCCACCATCTGGCCCTCCGCGCGCTTTGCCGTAGCCAGCGCGTCATCTTGCCGGGGTACCGAGGTGGTCATCACGAATCTTCCGCTCCAAAGCTATGATCGGCGGCTAGTTCGCCGCGTCCGCATCCACTTTACTCTCAAACCACTTGCGTCACTGGCTGGCAGCCAGCACCGCGTGGACCCGGCGCAGGCGGTCGAGCCACCAGTCGCGGCGCCCGGGCGCGGCCGCATATTCCGCCAGCAGTTCCGGATCGGCGGCAACCTCGCGGACCCGGATGGCGCCGTCGTCGGGAACCAGCGGGTCCCGGGTGACATCGGCGGCGAGCAGGGACACGGTACCCAGCCCGCAGGCATACGGCAGTTCCGGCAGCGCCGCGGCGAGCGCCAATCCGGCGCGGATTCCCACGGAGGTGTCCAGCGCCGAGCTGACGACGGCGGGGAGCCCGGCCTGCGCCACGATGTCCAGGGCCCGGCGCACTCCCCCGAGCGGCGCCACCTTCACGACGATCAGGTCTGCTGCGCCGGCGCGGGCCACCTTGAGCGGATCGTCCTCCTTGCGCACGCTTTCGTCCGCGGCGATCAGCACCGGGATCGCGGCGGCCCGCAGCCGGCGGCGGACCTCGGCGAGCCCGGCGATGTCCGGCACGGGCTGTTCGGCGTATTCCAGCCCGACGCCGGCGAGCCGGGTCAGCGCCTCGACCGCGGACGGGACGTCCCAGCCGCCGTTCGCGTCCACCCGGATCGCCGCGTCCGGGAGTGCCTCGCGGACCGCGGCTACCCGTGCGGCGTCGTCATCCAGGCTCTGCCCGGGCTCGGCCACCTTGATCTTGACGGCGTCCACCCGGCCGAAGCGTGCCAGGATCTCCTGGACCCGGTCCGCGGTGACGGCGGGGACCGTGGCGTTGACGGGGATGCTGGTGCGCAGCGGCTCGGGAAATCCCTGCCAGCCGGCCTCGATCGCGGCGGCGAGCCAGCGGGACGCTTCCGGGTCGCCGTACTCGGGGAAGGGGCAGAATTCGCCCCAGCCGAGCGGGCCGTTCAGCAGCAGGGCTTCGCGCTGGAGGATTCCGCGGAACTTCACCCGCATCGGCAGGCTCACCACGTGGGCGACGTTGAGGAGTTCCTCCAGCGCGGGGAGCTGATCGCGGAGTTCCTCCGGGCGGCTTCCGGGACGGCCCGGCCGCGGTGGAAACGGGTTCGTGTTCATGGTTGTGCCGCGCTCAGCTCTGCCCGACGGTGGCGTCGGTCAGATGCGTCACTTCAGCCATCCAAGGAAACACAAACTGGTCCAGGACAACCAGGGCTCCCGCAAGGATCACCACGGACAGAAGGATCTTCAGCCAAAGAGGCCCGGGAAGTTGCCGAAAAAGCCAAAGGTACACGGCCTAGCCCTTCCCCTGCAGCGCGGCGAGCTGCTTGGCGATGGGCGCCGGAGGCCCTGCGCTGAGCGGCTGCCAGGAATCGAATATGGAATACGCGATGATGCGCTCTTGGGCGCCGAAGCGCGGATTGCAGCTTGTCATGGTCAAAATCCGTTGCTGCGGCTCTGCGCCGGGCTGAGTCGGCACCGGCGCCAGCACGTCCGTCCGGTCCGGCAGGACAATCTCCTGGTTCCGGAAAACGTACGTGTAGAACCCGTCGGCGGTCTGAACATAGATTTTGTCCCCGGGCACCAGTGTGTGGATGTTGTCGAGCACCGCGCCATGTGTCTGGCGGTGGCCGGCGACGGCAAAGTTCCCCATGGCCCCGGGCATGGCCGTTCCCGCATAGCGGCCCAGGCCGAGCGTGTCCAGGACGTCCTGGCTGGTGCCCTCGATGATCGGCCTGCTGTAGTCGGCTCCGAAGCGGGGAATGTAGATGACCCCGATCGCCTGTCCGTGACCCGGCACTTTGCCGACCGGCACTGCAGGGGCTCCCTTGGTGTCCCCCAGGCCCGTGGCCGCAGGGTCATTCGGTGCAGGTGCCTTGTGTGCCTGCACGAACTGCTTCACGGCAGCCCCCTGAGCCGCATCGGCTTCAACGTTGGTCCACCACAATTGCCAAGCGACGAAGAGCACGGCGATCACGCCGAGCGTGATCAGCAGCTCGCCCGCCACCTGGACGGCCAGCAGCGAGCGACGCCGGCGGGTGCGTTTAGTTTCCTGCGCAACTGTGGCGCGGCGGTTCAGTACCTTCGTCATTCCCCTCCTGTTGCCTACCGCTGGACGCTGCCGACGAAGCATCGCCCGCTCGGAAGAACGGGCAATACTGACGATTCCACGGTTCCGGACCGGATCTGCGCCATCACACATGCGGTTCCGCTCAACACGCCAACTTCCACGGCGTCGGCGGCCAGCCCGGTGGGTGTGCGGGAGGCAGAAACCTCCACCGCGGCCGGGGCAAACCCCGCCGAGGAAAGGCTCGCGCGGATTTGCTCTCTGCTCGGCTGCGACGACGACGCAAGCAGGGTCTGCAGGGCCGCTTCCACAGCGCGTGGAACGCCTGAGGCAGCAGCAGTTGCGGAACGGGTCGGCGCTGTCCCGGCCGTTTCCCGGGATGGGGCAGACGATGCTTGCCCAGCCGGTGCCGCTGCCTCGCTCGCTGAGCCGGAGGACAGGGTCGGTGAAGGGGCAGCACACGCAGACATACCCATCACCAATGGCAAGACCGCAACAGCCAGCCCCATGCACCAGCCGCCGCGTGGGCGGCGGCACTGGGCGGGGTCACGGGAAGTCACCGGAACATCCTCCCATACCGGGTCCGGCTTCATGCGACGGACGCGGACGCGGACGCAAGCTGGACGCCGGCAAGGAGTTGTTCATCGAGGCCGGGCGGGGACGCGTCTGCACGTGTCTGGGCCCTTGATGGGCCGGCGTCGACTGGGGGTGAGTCCCTGGTCCAGGAAACTCGTCTTCGCCGGCCCCGCTCAAGGAGCGTCGTGCCGGGGACAAGCCACACCGGCACTGTCGACACTATGAATCCCGTTCCTGCCCGGCAACGGTAGCGGGTACTCGGCTTTTGTCCGGGCACTACTCGCCCCGCCGCGCGCCGGGCCCATCAGGTGGCGCGCAGGGTTCTGTGGGAGCCTTAATGGCATGACTTTTCGGCAGGAACGCACCCCATGGGACCCGTCTGCCCGGGTCCCTGAGGCGCAGATCCCGGAAACGCAGGTCTTAAAGACTCAGGCCCCAGCCACCCGGGTGCCAAAGACGCAGGCCGGCAGAACACGGGATCCGCAGGCGGAGTGGTCCCCCGGCAAGGGCACGGCCGCCTTGTTCGTGCTGGCCACGGTTGCGTGCGTCGCCGCACTGGCCGCCACCTATTTCTTCTTTGTCCGCACCACCACGGGACAGTTCATTGACGAATCCGCGCTCGTGGAAGCGGTGGAGCTCAGCGGGACCGCGGGCAAGGCAGCCACCAAGCTGTTGGACTGGCTGCCGGCGCTCTCTGTGGTGATCGCATCGATCGTGGTCGTCTTCGTCACCATCGTGCGGCGGCGCTGGGCCGCGGCCGGGATTGCGATTGCGGCCTGTGTGGGCGCCAACGTGGCCACCCAGATCCTCAAGGACCTGGTGCCGGTCCGGCCGTACCGCGGGATCGAGACGCTGGAACTGAACTCGCTGCCCTCGGGCCACACGACGATGGCCGCCTCGGCCGCGGCGGCCGTGTTCCTCATGGTCTCGCCGCGCTGGCGGCCGCTGGCAGGCTTCCTGGGCGGCAGCTTCGCCGTCGCCACCGGGGTGTCCACGCTGATCAACCAGTGGCACCGTCCGGCCGACGTCGTCGCGGCGTTCCTCGTGGTGGGGGCCTTTATGCTCCCGGCCGGCTGGCTGATCATCCGCACCGGCCGGAGCTGGAACGTCTGGGACGGCTACAACGAACACTGGGCGTCAGCCAGGTTGTGGGTGGTGCTTCCCGTCCTCACCGGTCTTGCCGCGACCGGCGTGGCGGCCTATGCCTTGCTGAGCATCGGCCCGGGCGGCCAGGAGATCAGCACCACCAGCTACTTCTGGGCCGGGACTTCACTGATCGTCATCACGGGCTACCTCGCCACCGTGGCCGGCGTCTGGCTGTTCGGTCATGCTGCACGACGCCGCCCCGGGCCGGGCAGCGGTCAGTAGTTCCGGCGGTGTTTGAGCCGGGGAATGGTGACGGCGAAGACCGCGGCGGCCGCGAAGCCAATCACGCCGGTGGCGGCCACCCCGGCCCCGAGCGAGGCCACGGCAGTCACACCGGAGAGGAGCACCGGCCCTCCGGTGGCGCCGGCGTCGGCCATGAACCGCCAGATGCCCAGGAACTGGCCGCGGCCGTTGTCGGGTGAGAAATCGGCCCCCAGCGTCATGTTCAGGCCCGAACTAATGCCATTACCGAACCCGATCAGAAGCGCCGCGAGAAGCAGGCCAGCGAAGCCGGTGCTGAGCGGGATCAGCAGCATGGCGGTGCCCATGATGAGAGTCGACGGAATGGCCACCCATTGCCGGCCCTTGCGGTCCATCAGCTTGCCGGCCGGATAAAAGACCAGCATGTCGATGGCGCCGGACAGCCCGTAGATCAGGGATGCCTGCGTGGAATCCATCCCGAGGTGCTCGGCCCACAGCGGGATCACCACCTGCCGGGACGCACGCAGCGCGCTGAGCAGCAGCACCCCCATGCCGACGCTCAAGAAAACCCCGGCGTGGGACACGGCGACGCTGCGCAGCGTCGCCTGCCGGACGGGGACGCCGTCGTCCGCCGCAGGCGCGGCCACGAGGTCCGGGATGGTCACCGACAAGACGGCGGCCGCGGCCATGGCCACGACGCCCACCCAGTAGGCGCCGGTGATTCCGGCGAACTGCATCACGGCAGCGCCGATGAAGGGGCCGATGAAGATCCCGATCCGGTTAACGCCGCCGAGCGTGGACAGGGCCCGCGCCCGGAGGATCACCGGCACCGCCTCGGTCAGGTATTTCTGCCGGGCCAGGCTGAAGACGCTCGCGGCCATGCCGACGACGACCATGGCCGCCGCGAGCAGCCAGAGCCCTTCGGGCACGATCGGTGCCAGTGCCGCGGCGGCGAGGGCGACGGCGCTGGCCGCCGCGGCTCCGACGATGGCCCAGCGTTCGCCGAACTTCAGCGTGATGAGCGAGGCGGGGAGGTTAAAGAACCAGGAGCCCAGACCGATCAGGGTGACCACCAGCGCAGCGACGGCCACCGAGGCGCCGAGGTCACGGGCGGACAGTGCCACCACGGGCAAGATGGCGCCCTCGCCGATGCTGAACAGCAGCGCCGGGCCGAAGGCGGGGACGGCGATGCTGCGGAGGCTGAAGGGTGCGATCTGTGTGGTGGTCATCCCCTTCATCCTAGGGCGGGCGGCGCGCCGGGGAACTCAGGCGTCGACGTGCGTGTGCCAGGGGCACGCCGAGGGTGCTGCGGCAGCCATGGGCCGCGAGCTGCAGCTGCTCCCCGCCACCGTGTTGGACTTCTTCCGGCGCTGCAGTGTCACGCCGCATTCGATCTCCGCGCCGGCAGATGTCCGTCTCTAGGTCTCGGCGATGAGCCTGAATGCGTTACACCATCCAGGTAACGCCGATCTCAAAACCAATAATATTGCCCGTATTTCTTGAAGGGCGCAGACACTATGCCGTCTGGCCATTCGCGGCGTCGTCACGCACGAAGAACGAGCCGTACCACGAGAACCGCATCTCGAAACCGGCCCAATTTGGCCAAGTCTGGCCTATGGACTCGCATGTATTCCCAGGTCTCCCAGCATGCACGCGAGCAAAAGTCAGTAGTAAATTGTCGCCGGCGGAGCGATACCCGGCAGTGCTTACACCGCGGGCTGAGTGCGAACAATCGACGCTGCGTGGAAAACATAGGTCCTCCCGAAAATCTCTCAATTGCCGATGCCGCGCGGCCTTGATTCAGGTTAGATATCAGACCCTAGTAACGGACCAGTATGTGATACCTGTTTTTGATGCATGAGTCACTCGCTTATACCCACGGGCTACTTCGATCCCCTCGGTCCGGCAGGCCCACGAAGAACGGTTAGCGGAGGACGTGGGCATCAGTTGCGCCGCTGCAGAAGCGGCCGTCGCAGCATAACGCCAGGCCCGTCGATGTCCTGAAGGCAACCTTCCGGTGGCCACCCGGCCGGTCCCGCTCATCGCGTCGGTGGCGCCATCCCGAAGTCGTGGCCAAGGTGTAAGTCTGCACGCGTTGAACGGGCTCTGGGACCCGGAGGCCGCGACAGCGGTGGCCATGAGCTGCGGAAAGCGGTCTGCGGATACGCCGTTATTACGAAAGCCTCTCGTCCGACGGCCTTGACGGACCGGCAAATTCACGGACGTCACGTTTCAGCTCAAGAGTTCTGCATATTGAATCAGTCGCAACGAGGCCGCTTCGCGAGCCGTCACATGTCCGCCAGCACCGAACCAGAATTCTCGATCGCGTCGGTCACGAAGCGCAGAAATCCGCCGGCCGCTCTACCATCGCAGACGCGGTGGTCGAAGGTGAGCGCTCAGGCGTCGAAGTGCGTGTGGACTTCCCCGCTGGTGAGATTCCGCAGGACGCCGGCCGCGACGTCGCGGAGCTTCTGGTTCCGGTTGCTGGACACCCGGGTGAGAATGCCCATGGCCTCGTCCTGGGAGCAACGGTTCTGGGCCATAACAACGCCGCAGGCCAGGTCGATGGACGTGCGGTGCTCCATGGCGGCCTGCAGGTCCTCCGCCCGGGACTGCGCGGTGCCGATCCGGACGGCCAAGCGAAGGGCCCGGCCCGCGAGATCGGCAAAACCGGAGGCCTCGGTAGCAATTGCCTCGGTGAAAATCCCGGTGTCAGAGCCGAAGAAGTTTAGGGCGGCGGCCGCGTCCTCGCCGATTTCCAGCGGCACGCCGAGGGTGCTGCGACAGCCATTGGCCGCGAGCTGCAGCTGGTACTCCGGCCAGCGCGGATCGGTATCGACATCAGCCAGCACCACCAAGGACTTGGTCCGCAGCGCCGCGATGCACGGGCCGTCGCCGAGGGTTTGCTCGATGCGGTCCAGGATGACGGCCCGGGGGCTGCTCCCGGCCACCGTCATGGTCTTCTTCCGGCGCTGCAGCGTCACGCCGCATTCGATCTCCGCGCCGGCGGCCTGGCTGAGCGTGGCGGCCGAGAACTCAGCGAGGCGGCCCAGGAAGTCCTCGACATTCTCGGTTCCCATCAGGAGGTCCTGAAGTTGCAGGGCGGCTTCGTCCCCGGCGTTGTTGGTCATGCCTAAATCTAAGTCGGTCACCGGCGCGAAACAACTTGGCTGCCGCGCGGTAGCATGAAGCCTTGAGAAGGCCCCGCGTGATGCTTCATGGCCTCTCAAGTGTCGGCGGAGGTCTCATGAGGGAACAGGTGTGGCGCGTCAGTGAAGGCGCCGCCTTCGTCCGCAGCGCCGACGGCGAACGCGTCGCCGTGCTGCATGTTGAGCAACAGGTCCCGGTCATCCTAGTTGGGACGGCTGCATCTGTGTGGAACGGGCTGGATGGAACCAGAACCGAGGCGGAGCTCATCGAGTGGCTTGCCCGCGAATACTCCACTGATGCCGAGTCCATCCATGGGGATGTAATGGGCTTGATCCACACCTTGAGCATCAACGGAATGATCACGTCGGCTCCTCTTGAAAGTGAAGCGACCCGCTAGTGGACGTCCCAGAACCCCTGCACCAAGAAGAAGCCGTCCTACTAGCCACTGCCCTCGTGGACTACGTGGCAGCGTCAGCCGGTCTCCAGGTGTTGTTCATCAAGGGTCCTGCCGCCACCATGATGGGACTCCGCGCGCACCATGTTTCCGCGGATGTGGATGTCCTGGTCCGCCCGGAAGACCTGGACAGAATGGTGGACCTCCTAGGCGGACGCGGCTGGCTCGAAAGGCCAACCGGCGTGACAGTCGTTCGCCGATACTCGCACTCCCGCACTCTGTACCATCCGCAGTGGAACTGCGATATCGACGTGCATAACAGGTTTCCCGGAATGGAGGCCTCCCCCGGCAATGCCTTCGACGCGCTCTGGCGCGACAGGCAATACCTGGTCATAGCGGCCAGGAGTGTGCCCGTTCCTTCCATTCCTGCGGCAGCGATCTTTCAGGCACTGCACAGCCTGCGCGGCATGGATGAACCCCGCCATCAGCGCGAGTACTCCGACCTGCTCCAGCGGTTGGACATCGCCATGCACCAGGACTTGGTAGATCTCAGCGTCGAACTCCAGGCGACGGCGGCGCTGAAGCCGCTCTTGGACGACTTGGGCATTGAAGATCTGACGGTCCGGCAGGGTGTTGTCAGCGAGGAGTGGAACCACCGCACTGCCGTGCGGGGCACCGGCACGGCCTATTTGGTTTCACTCATCGAAAGCCCTTGGCGGGTTAAGCCGCTGGTACTGGCCCGCGCGGTCTTTCCCTCACGGCAAACACTGCGGGAGCGCGACCTTCATCTGGACGACTCCGTAGCCGGGCTTCTCCGGGCCCACGTTGCGCGCTGGCGCCGCGGACTGGCTGGCCTTCCGGCGGCAGCCCGAAAGGCCAGGGCTACACGCCGCGGTTAGCAATCAGCCCCTACACGTACCCGTCCACAATGGCGGCCGCGATCTCCCGATAAGCGCGCCGCGTTTCCGGGCGGAGCACGTCCAAGGTCACGAGGTCGCCGTCGGCCACTCCGCGGTCGTGCGGGACCGCGATCAGCTGGCGGCAGATGCCGGACAGGTGCTCCTCGATCGCGTCCTTGTCCACCCGCGTGGAGACCTCGTCCTTGTCCGTGATGACGACGACGGCGTTGCGGGCCAGGTCTTCGTAGCCGTGGCTGGCCAGCCAGTGCAGGGTGCTGCGCGCCCGCTTGGCGCCGCTGACGGCGTAGCCGGCCGCGATGATCAGGTTGTCCGCCGACTGCAGGATGCCGCTCATGGCGTTGTGCGTGACACCCGTGCCGCAGTCGATCAGCGCCACGGAGTAGTAGGCGGAAATGAGCTTGCGGATCCGCAGGTATTCCTCGGCCGTCAGGGAATCCGATACCTCGGGGTCCTGTTCGCCGGCAATGAGGTGGAGCCTGCCGGCATGGTGCATGTAGCGGGCCAGGGCCGTGAGGGAATCGACGGACTCGATGTTCTTGAGCAGGTCCGTGATGGTGCGCGGGCTCTGCTGCTGGTAGATGCCCTCGCCGAGGGCGCGTTCGACGAGGTCGCCGGAATCGGGGTTGGCGTCGATCGCGCAGGGGGGATCGCCCCGGAACTCGGCCAGGGTCAGTCCGACGCCAACTGTAGTGGAGGTCTTGCCGATGCCGCCCTTCAGGCTTAGGACGGCCGTGTTGTAGCTGCCCTGGAGCTGGCGCGAGATGCGCCGGGCCAGCTCGTCTTCCTCACGCTGCCGGGCGCTCGGGCCCAGGTTCAGCCCGCCGCCGGTCAGCTTGTAGAGGGCGCCGCGGAACCCGCCGACGGGCCGGGGCTTCTGCTCGCGGACGAAGAGGCCGGGGGAACTGATGAAGTCAGGCACCGGGGAGTCGGCCAGGGCCGCGGACCGCGTGGCCGAACGCGTGGAGCGGGCCGGCTGCGCGGGCACGGCCGGAGTTGTTCCGGGGGTCTCGGGCAACGCCGCCGGCGCTGCGCCTGCGGGGGCACGCGTGGGTGCAGCCGGCGCATCCGCCGCGGCGGCCGCTTCTGCCCATGAACTGCTCGGGGCGGTACGTCCAGATTGGACGTCGGCTTCGTTGGGCGTGATGATCGGCATGGTTCCCGTCCAGGCATCGGAGCCGTCGGCACGGCGGTCACGCCGGCGCCGGAGATCCGGCTGCTCCGAGTCCATCGTGTCGTTGGCAGTTTTGGTGTCCACCGGTTCGGACATATCTATTCCCCTAGGACTCTCAGCGCAGGCCGCTGCGTTGCTTGTTTGAATTGGTCCAAAAAGCAAGTCTAGGCGCAGGCACGGTGGTCACCTGACGAGGACCCGCAGACGCGGCCGTAAAGCGCACCTATCAGCGACGCAGAGCGAGCACCACAACGGCGATCGTTGCTGCCGCCAAGAGCACCAGGCCCACGTAGGCACACCATTTCGGCCGGTTGCGGTGGGGGTTGATGTCGACGTACGGCACTGTCATGACTCCTGGCGCTGAGGAACGGAGGCGGGCGCGTGTCTGCGGCGCCTGAGGCGAAGCACCATGTAGAACACCGCGGAGAGAAACACGAGACTCCCGAGCAAAATGCACAGCGCAAGGACATAGCCGGGCAATGTCACAGGTGAGACCTCCTGAGAGCAGCGACATCATTGGCGCGAGCCCCGGGGATCCCCATCCTTGGGCAAGCTGGTCGCTGGCGAGAGCGGGTCCACGGAAAGGGACCCGGAGATGAGGTTACTCACAGGCTACGGGCGTTGTCCATCCGGCGCGCCCTGAGCCTGCCATCCTCAGCGGTGGGCCCGCGTGTCCTGCAGGCGCTTGATGAACCAGCGCGACTGTTCGGGCCCGTACGGCAGGATCGGGATGGCCTTGGTGGCATCGTCCGGGGTTTCCCGGGTGGCCTGGATCGCCTGCCGGACCGCGGTGGTCATGGTGTTGGCCATGGTCTTGACGAACTGGTCCGAGCACGGCTCGCCGTGGCCGGGAATCAGGAATTCGTAGCGGTGCCGCAGCGCGGAGAGGTGCCGGAGGGCGTCGGCCCAGTCTTCCGGGAATGAGTCCTCGAAGGACGGGTGGGAACCCTGTTCGACGAGGTCGCCGGCGAAGAGGGTGCTTGCCGTGCCGACCAGGAGGTCGCCGTCGGTGTGGCCGCGGCCCAGATAGAACAGGGTGGCGGTCTGCCCGCCAAGATCCACCAGGACCGGCTGGTCCTTCACGATGGCGTTGGGAACCACCAACTCAGCGTCGGAGCCCTGCCCTGCCGCCATCTCGGGTTCGTCCGAGGCCACGACCCGGCGCTGTTCGTCGCCGTTCTCCTCGATTTCAGCGGCGCAGTTCTCGTGCGCCCAGAATTCCGTGACGCCCTCACTGGCGAAGACGGCGTTGCCGAAAAAGTGGTCGTAGTGGGCGTGCGTGTTGACTACCACCAGCGGCAGCCCGGTCTTTTCCCGCACGGCGGCCAGGATCTCGCGGCCCTGCCGGGGGCCGCCGCCGGTGTCGATCACCATCGCGCGCTCGGTGCCGACCACCAGGCCTGTGTTGAGCAGGGAACCTTGAGTTGTCAGTACGTAGTTGTCCGGACCGACCTCGAGCCAACGTGACATTAAATCTCCGTAATTCAGACGCTCTTCCGGCGTTGTTGGTGCGGTGTAGTTGGTGCTTGGTGCAGGCCTCGATTCTACCCGCGCCGGCTGGCAATTGCCGGAGGGCATGCCGTCCCGCGGCGGCGGCAGGGGCGATTCCGCAAGCCATCGCCGGAGCCGGTGCCACGGTGTAGCCTGTGGGCTACTTCCGTCGATTAGCCAGTTGCTCCAGCGAACGATTGGGGGTGGCTCCCGTTGCACTCCGGCACTTCCGTGGAGCGGATGGTGTTCTTCAGCGATGCCGTCTTCGCCATCGCCCTGACCCTCCTGGCCCTGGACCTGAAACTGCCTGAAGGAATTGCCGCGGACCAGGTGGACGACGCCTTGGTTGCCGCCCTGCCGCAGCTGCTGGCGTACGCCCTGTCCTTTGTCATCATCGCCAAGACGTGGATGTCCCACCACTCGGACTTTGCCCTCATCCGCCGCTTCAATGCGAACCTGGCCTGGCTGAATCTTGCCCTCTTGTTCTTCATCGCCATGCTGCCCGGTCCGACGTCGATCCTCAGCGACTACGGGGACGACCCCACGCCGTGGCCGAGCGTTCTGTACGCCTCCAACATTGCCGCGGTCTATCTGATGCTGGCAGCCATCTGGGGCTACGCAAAGCACGCCGGGTTGATGGACCGCGAGATGGCCGCACACGTGCACCGCCGCATCTTCTACGCGCGCGTAGCCGTGGCGATGGTCTTCCTGCTCTCGATTCCGGCCGCGTTCGCCCTCAACTCCTACACGCCATTCTTCTGGCTCCTCCTGCTGCCGGCGTCGTGGCTGGCGCGGTGGCTTTCGGCGCGGCCGGGGACCGCAGGGGCCGCACAAGAGTGATCGTGCGGCCCCTGTCCCCTCACCCGGGATGCAGATCCCCGGTTAAGCCTCACATGTCCGCGAGCGCCAACCCCGGGTTCTCGATCGCGTCCGCGACGTAGCGCAGGAAGCCGCCGGCCGCGCCGCCGTCGCACACCCGGTGGTCGAACGTGAGCGTCAGCTCGGTGACCTTGCGGACCGCGAGCTCCCCGTTGCCGGCTCTGCGGTTGGTGAGCCGGCAAAGGTCGCCTACATCCCGGAGCGGCCCGGCAGACACTACAGCCGACCGGCATACCTGCGTCGCTCGCCCTTGGTGAAACCCTGTGGATGGAAACACGGCGCGCCGTTCGGGTGGCCTAAGCAGCGGCGAGGGAAGCCCCGCCGAGTTCCTTCATGAACTTGGCGGGGACGCCGCCCACCATGACACTAGGGGGAACATCCGCGGCGACCACGGCGCCAGCAGCAACCACAGCACCCTCGCCAATCGTGACACCGGGCAGGATCGTTACACGGGCTCCGATCCAAGCACCTTCACCAATGGTCATCGGCTTTGCGTAAGGAGTGCCGGCGCGCTTGTCGGCGGAGCCCATCTCTGAGCACTGGTGCAGATCATGACCTGATGGCCGACTCCATCGTTCCGACCAATCGTGATCTGCTCCGAGGCTTCGATCTAGACGCAGAAGTTCAGGAACGAGCCGCGCCTGATTGCCAACTTCCACCCACCGAACCACTCCCCAGCGGCGATAGCGCAACCGTCGAGGTCCATGCCCAGAGCTTTGAGTGCGCGCCACCGCAGGCCCCTAGGGACCAACAGTGAACCGATCAACTAGTTGATAACGATGTCGCGCCCAGCGTAACCAGCCTCGCGTTTGATGTCCAGGTGTCCCCCAATAGATCAAAATTTATGCAAATCATACGCGGCCGCTAAGACCGGCCTATGTAATCGGTTATCTGCAACTCGAACGCGCTGGCAGGGGGCCGTCAATGTCGAAGTTGGCATTCCTCGGAGCCACGTCAATTTCCAAGCTGACAAGTGTGGCCGCCCCGGCACAACTCACGCCTCCGACAACGATCTACGGGCGAAGTTCAGTTCCGTGGGTGTGACTACACTACCTAACCGGTCTTCATTCGGCTTGGCCGTGAACAGCGCCACAAGAAGGAGAAGCAGGGCACCGTTCAGGGACGCGGTCGAAATGTACAAGGGCGTTTCGACCGCGAATCTGGATACGTAAATCATGGCAATTGCCAAAGCCGCCCCACGGTAGTTCAAGGGCTGCTGCCACGCCGCTCGGAGCAGGAGCAGCACGAATACAGTGAGGATCCCCAAACCCAGCCACCCGCGCTCAAGAAGGGTTTGGATGAATTGATTGTGCGAATTGGAATGGCCTGCGTCGTCCGATAGGCCAAGCTCTTGCCATCGGAAGCGGGTATCAAAAACGAGGGGTCCGTGCCCAAGCCATGGGCTTTCAGCCATGGGAGCCAGGGCTTGCTCCCAGATGAGTGTGCGTCCGTTCAGCGTTGAAAGGTCGCGCTCCTCGGTGCCTGCCTGCAGCCAGTCCAAGACTTGATTCTGGAATGCAACAGCGCCCACGAGGGTGACTACAATAAGCGGGACCGATAGGACGACGGACGAATTCTTCGAACGGCCGATCATCCAGAAAATCAGCCCGATGCCAGCCGCGACCCAGGCGCCACGTGACTGCGTTAGGACGAGCACGGCAAGAGCCGCAATTAGATGCAATTTCCCGGGGTTCTTGACGCCATCTTTCTTGAAGAGCTCCGCAAAAACTGCGATGGCGGCCACAGTGCCCAGCCCGTTCGGGTGTGTGGTGACGCCGGCCAGTTGCTTGACACCAAATAACTCACGGCCCTGGACGTCCCAGAAAGCCAGGTCCGGGGCAACGAAGACCAGCACGAGGCTCAACCAAACGTATGCACGTAGGCACCGCCGAAACACAGGCAAAGCCTCGGCCACCGTCCATGTTGCTGTGATCATCACACCTGCGACAAGGCAGTAGACGTAGGCCATGCCGAGTTCCAGCGGCTGTCCATTAACCAAGGCCGACGTGAAACCAAGCAGCCCATAGGCGACCAGCGCGCCCGCAAGCGCCGGGATATGAACTTTCTTGGCTGCGGAGATCGCAATTGCAACAACGAAGACGGCAGCGGCCAGGATTGTCGCCACCCTTGCCAGCCCGTTAGTGGCGGGATTATCGAAGACCTGGGCAACGGACGTAGTTGTAACTCGTCCACTCAGTAGAGACATTGCAATGGATACGGCAACCGCAGCATAAAGAACCGTCGAAGGAAACAGGTGCTTGTTCGATGTCTTCCGTTGTGAAATACGGCCGGTAACAAGGACGACTCCAGCAGTCGCGACAACTGACGCGATGGCGGCAACTGAGAGCACCGTAGATGGATTCACTTGTTCCCCCGAAGAAAACTGACGCAGATATGGTAAGTCTACTGGCCGCGCGTGTCATCGGCGAAAGACTGATGATCACATAGCCCGCGACTTTGGGACGCCTGTAAAGTTTCGTTTATCAGCTCGTTCGACAACGCCACACAGCCGGGCCCGGCCATGTGAGAGGCTGAGGCAAGTTCCGTCACTGTGAAGACCCGGCTTCCCAAGCCCAGCACAGCTGTCGTCGGGCAGAGCCTGGCGTCATGCCTGCTGACATGGTCCCGCAACACGCGGCGCGGCTCTCGCAACTCGCGGCCTGACCCACAAGAGGCGGGACCGGGTTCGCGAACGTCTACCAGGCCATTCACCGACTACCCAGCTGGGAACCCCACTACGCCACCCAGGGACCTTTTGTACGTGCTGGGCATTCGCCCCACAGACGCCACCTACAGTACGATCTGATGGCCCGCGATCGAGCGGAAGTTTACGCGCAGATCCTAGCCCAGCACCTCGACAACCTTGTCAGCCCAGAGCCTTGACCCCTGCTTGTTCGGATGCACCTCGTCCAGCAGCAGGGCGTCAAGGTTCTGGGCTCGGATGACGGTCTCAATGTTAAGGGTCGGGATGTGACGTGGCTCGGCCCACGTCTTCAAATCGGCAACGGACTTCGCACTCACCGCCTGGTATATCCCGCGGGAAGCGTTCTGCAACGTGACCACGAACGGGACAACACCCCAGCGAGACTCAGCCATCCGCTGCAACGCATCAATATCACCAGCAGCGCCTGCAGGGGACGCGTTATGGCCGTAACTGTAGATGATCAGGTCAGGCTTGACCGGCTGCATCGCCTCAAACCGCTGCCGCGCATACGCTCCAGTGGACCCTGGCTCGCTGCCATTCCAGATGGCGACAGACCTGGCCGCCTTGCCGTAGCTAGTAACCGGCCACACCCGCGCGCTCTCTTTCCAGTGATTCACCGTCACTGTGGCATTAGCGGCAAGGTCCTTCGCCCACAGTTCCACCCACTCGTCCGCGTCGTTGCCGGTGGAGTCACCGAAGATGCTGACCGTTAGTGGCGCGGTTCCCGTGACTCGTTGCCTGATCTGGTCAGCGGGTGTCACCTTCAACGGACTTTCCGACGCGACCGTCGGCGTCGGTGGGTTCGCATAGTACCGGGCGACCTTGTCTGCGACGGGGCGCGGCTCCCGGCCCGGGCCCCCGGCGAAGGTCAACCCGACAGATACAAGGGCCGCAGCGCCAAGTAGCCCAAGACCCCCATATTCCAGTCGGCGACGAGTACGGTGATGCATGCCCATGGATCCCCCAGCAGAAGTCTGATTTTGCCCCAAGTCTAATCGCCGCCGAACGGCCCGAACGACCGGATAACTGTCAAGGCGGGTCGGCCCATCTCTGCGACTCATCTCCGAGTACTGTCTGCGGACCTTAGGCAGTTGATCGGTTGGAGGGCGCAGCAAGACGCAGCATGTTCAGTCCGACGCTCTGTCTTTGGATCAACTGGAACGAGTTCGACTTCATCAGCGCTCACATGTCCGCGAGCGCCGACCCCGGGTTCTCGATTGCGTCCGCGACGTAGCGGAGGAAGCCGCCGGCAGTGCCGCCATCGCAGACGCGGTGATCGAAGGTAAGCGTCAGTTCGGTGACCTTGCGGACCGCGAGCTCCCCATTGACCACCCAGGGCTTGTCGATGATCCGCCCGACTCCGAGGATCCCCACCTCGGGGTGGTTGATGATCGCGGCGGAACCGTCAACCCCGAACACGCCGTAGTTGTTCAGCGTGAATGTGCCGCTGCCCAGTTCCGCCGGAGTCGCTTTGCCCTCGCGCACGACGGCGGTGAGGCGGCGGATCTCGGCGTCCAGTTCGCGGGCGCTGAGCTTGTCCGCGTTCCGCACCGAAGGCACCATCAGTCCGCGGTCGGTCTGCGCCGCGAAACCGAGGTTGACGCCGTCGAAGGCCACAATCTCCTGCATCGCCCCGCCCGCAGCATCCTCGGTGGTCACGATCCGGGTGTTCAGCTCCGGGAACTTCTTCAGCCCGGCAGTAACAAACCGGGCAATGAAAGCCAGCAGGCCCGGGGTGTTGTGCGGGTCCGCCTTCTTCAGCACGGCACGCATCTCCACCAGCGCCGTGGCGTCCACGTCCACCCACACCGTGGCTTCCGGGATCTCGGAGCGGCTGCGCGACATGTTTGCCGCGACGGCCTTCCGCACTCCCCGGACCGCCGTACGTCCGGAAATACCCAGACCGGTGCGCGCGTCGGTGCCGGAACCCGCGGCAGGCGCGGCCGGCTCGGCAGACTCCGCAGCAGCCGGACGGTCGACCACCGGTGACGGCTTGATGACGGCCTCGACATCGCGCCGCATGATGAGCCCGCTGGCTCCCGACCCTTGGAGTTCCCCCAAATCAACCCCATGATCGCGCGCCATCCGGCGAACCAGCGGAGAAATAACCGACCCCAGCTTCCCCGGCACCCGGGTCCGCAGCAGCACCAGGTCATCGGCAGCCTTCTCGACAGCAGACACCTCGCTGACAGGCTCAGCCACCGCAGCCCGCTTCGGAGCCCGAGTCCGCCGGGCAACCCCATGCCCACCCGGCGTCCCATAACCAATCAGGACATTGCCGGACCCGGCCTTCTCCTCCTCGCGGTAAGCCTCAGCGGCAACAGCAGCAGGTGAGGAAACAGCGGTCCCGGCCGGCGCGGATGATGCCGCCCCGGGAATGGCATCGGGCCTTCCGGAGCCGGCAGCATCGTCCGCAGGACGAATGCTGTCCGGCGAAGGGGCGGGGGCGGCATCATCCGCGGCGGCCCCACCGGCGGCGACGAAAACAGCTGCGCCGACAGGAGTAACAGAGATCAGCGGCTTGCCGACGTCGAGCGTCTGGCCGGGCTCGCCGTGCAGCACGGCCACGGTGCCGGCGTACGGCGAGGGCACCTCCACCATGGACTTGGCGGTCTCCACCTCGGCGATCGGCTGGTCCACGCGGATCTCGTCGCCCACGGCCACCAGCCAGCTCACCAGCTCGGCTTCGGTGAGGCCTTCGCCCAGGTCCGGGAGGAGGAATACTTTCGGTTCGCTCATGGTCAGTCTTCCCACTGGAGGTCGTCAACGGCGTCGAGGATGCGGTCCACGCCGGGCAGGTAGTAGTGCTCGAGCTTCGGCGCCGGGTAGGGCACGTCGAAGCCGGTGACGCGGCGGATCGGCGCGGCCAGGTGGTGGAAGCAGCGTTCCTGGACCCGGGCGACGATTTCCGAGGCCACGGACGCGAAGCCGTGGGCCTCGGCGATCACCACCGCGCGGCCGGTCTTGCGGACCGAGGCGCAGACGGTCTCGTCGTCGAACGGCACGATCGAGCGGACGTCGATCACTTCCAGCGAGCGGCCTTCCTCGGCGGCGGCGGCCGCTGCGGCGAGCGCCGTCGGGACGGACGGGCCGTAGGCGATCAGCGTGGCGTCGGTGCCGGGGCGGGCGACGGCGGCCCGGCCCTCGGAGGACGTGCCGCGCTCGGCGTTCGCGGCGTGCTCGGCGCGCAGCGCGTCCAGGTCCACCTGGTCCTTGGACCAGTACAGCTTTTTGGGCTCCATGAACATGACGGGGTCGTCAGAGTCGATGGCTTCGCGGAGCATCCGGTAGCCGTCGGCCACGGTGGCCGGGGTGAAGACCTTCAGGCCGGCGGTGTGCGCGTAGTAGGCCTCGGAAGAGTCGCAGTGGTGCTCCACTCCCCCGATGCCGCCGGCATACGGGACCCGGATGACCATGGGCAGCTTCACGGCACCCTTGGTGCGGTTGTGCATCTTGGCGACGTGGCTGACGATCTGTTCGAAGGCCGGGTAGGCGAACGCGTCGAACTGCATCTCGATGACCGGGCGCATGCCGTTCATCGCCATACCCACGGCCATGCCGACGATTCCGGATTCGGCCAGCGGGGTGTCAAAGCAGCGGCTCTTGCCGAAGGTCTCGGTGAGCCCGTCCGTGATGCGGAAGACGCCGCCGAGCATGCCGACATCCTCGCCGAAGACCAGGACCGAGGGGTCCGCGTGCATGGCGTCCGCCATCGCGGTGTTCAGGGCCTTGGCCAGGGTGATGGTCTGCGGCCCGGTCTTTTCGGCCTCAACAGCAGCCTTCGCGGCGGCGCGCGCCGTGGCGGCGCTGACGTTGCCGTTCGCCTCGGAGGAGGTGGTGATGGTGGGGCTCATTTGCCGGCCTCCCTTGAAGTGGCTGCGGCAGATGCGGTTGCGGTGGATGCGGCGTCGCGGGCCAGTTCGTCGGCGAGCATGGCGGACTGTTCCTTCAGCTGTGGTGTGGGGGTGGAGAAGACGTACTTGAAGAGGTCCTGCGGTTCCACCGGGACCTCTTCGCTGAGGCCTTCGCGCAGCTGCGTGGCAACCGCCTCCGCCTTTTCGGTGATCCTGGCGGCACGGTCATCGTCCAGCAGGCCGCGGTCCGTCAGGTAGGTCTGCATCCGGCTCAGCGGGTCCTTGGCCACCCATTCGGCGACTTCGCTGTCCTGCCGGTAGCGGGTGGCGTCGTCGGCGTTGGTGTGCGCCTGCATCCGGTAGGTGTGTGCCTCCACGAGCAGCGGGCCGGAACCTTCCCGGGCGAGCTTGACGGCCCGGCCGAGGACGGCGAGCAGGGCCACGATGTCGTTGCCGTCCACGCGTTCGCCGGCCATACCGTAGCCCACTGCCTTGTGGGCGAGCGAGGGCGCAACGGACTGGTGCGCAAGCGGCACGGAGATCGCGTACTGGTTGTTCTGGACGAAGAAAACCACGGGCAGGTGGAAGACGGCGGCGAAGTTCAGGGCCTCGTGGAAGTCGCCTTCGCTGGTGGCGCCGTCGCCGCACATGGCCAGGACCACGGTGTCCTCGCCGCGCAGCTTGGCGGCGTGGGCAACGCCGACGCCGTGCAGCAGCTGGGTGGTCAGCGGGGTGCACTGGATGCCGACCTTGTTCTTGGCGGGGTCGTAGCCGCCGTGCCAGTCGCCTCGGAACAGAGTCATCGTCTGGACAGGGTCCACGCCGCGGGCCATCACGGCCACGGAGTCACGGTACGTGGGGAACAGCCAGTCACCCTCGGCAAGGCACAGTGCGGCGGCAACCTGGCACGCCTCCTGGCCGTGGCTGGAGGGGTAGACGGCCATGCGGCCCTGCCGGACCAGCGCGGAGTTCTGGTCATTGACGCGGCGGCCGACGACGAGCTGTTCGTATGCGGCCAGCAGTTCGGCCTCGCTCGGCAGGCTGTATTCGTGCCCGGGCTGGGTGCCCTGTTCCGTGTGGGGATTCAGGGTGCCGTCGGGGCCGACCATCTGGATCTGGTGGCGGGCGGGGAGCATGTAGTCCTCAACCGTGATGCCGAACTTGCTCACGGCCTCACTGCCTGGATTTTGCTGCGCCGCCTGCTGCGCGTGTTGCTGCGCAGCGTGGTCTGCGGAGATCGTCATTGGTCCGTCCTTCTGTAGCCACTAATCTTTCCCAGTATGCCGCCAGCCGCTGTTTCGTATCCACCTCCACCGCGAATCGTGGAGAAGTCCACAATTTTGCCCTAGTCTGGGAGACAAATCGTAAGTGTGAGCTGGATTACCGGCGGGGGTTGTAGACGAATGGCAGAGCATGAGGCGGAGCAGGTGCCGGTGCCGCTGGACGACGTGGACCGGAACATCATCGCGGAGCTGACCCGGGACGGCCGGATGTCCGTGACCCAGGTGGCCGAGAACGTCCACATTTCCCGCGCCCACGCGTACACCCGGATTGCCCGGCTCACCGGCGAAGGCGTCCTGACCAAGTTCACCGCCCTGGTGGATCCCATCAAGGCCGGGTTGAAGTCTTCCGCCTACGTCACGCTGAAGGTGCGCCAGCATTCCTGGCGCGAGCTGCGCGAACTCCTGCGCGCCATCCCCGAAGTCCACCACATCGCACTGGTGGGCGGGGACTTCGATGTCATCCTGCTGGTGCGCGCCGTGGACAACATCGACCTTCGCCGGGTGATCTTCGACCAGCTGCAGTCCATGCCCGGAGTCCTGGACACCCAGACGTTCCTGGTGTTCGAGGACCTGGACACGCGCTAATCGTCCTGCGGCCTCTCGTGCCCCGGCACTGAACGTCTCACCACCGTCAAACTCGCAAGGATGCGGTGTCCGCCAACCATCAACCTTTGCAATCGAAGCTGATTTCGGCATTCACCTCGCATCCCTGCTCATGCATTTCGATGCCGTCTGCCTAGGCTTTGAAGATCTGACGCCAGTCGTTGAAGATTTCACACATGCCCCGACGTAGAGGCCCTAAGCAGCTTTCCCGGGCTCAGATCCCATACCGGCTCACGGATTCTGGCAGAGATCAGCGACGACCGTTCGCGGTTCACCACCGCATCAGCCACGAAGGCCTACGTCAAAGAAGTGCCCGCCACCCGGGCCAGCGAGTCGAGCTGCACCGTTCTCGCCCGCCGGATAACAACCGTCGCTCGGCCGCCCGATAGATCTGGCGTTCCCTGCCGTGGCAAGCTCAGGAGACGCAATGACCGAATAGAGACGAACGATGGCAGACTCGCCGCGGCCCACCGCAGCCTCTGCAACCGGCTCTTATGATGCCTCCCGTCTTGCCTGCATATCTGTCGGCTCCACGACGAGTTGACCGCGTTGCCGGTGCCTGACGCTTGGTCCCGTCAGGTGTCTTTCGGAGCCGGCCCCTGCAGCAGCTCGTGGCGTGTTGGCCGGCTCCTAGGCTGCCGCTGTAAGCGTCGGTGCGAGTCGGGGACACTGCTAGAGCCCGCTGGTGCCTCACGGCAGTGTCTGTCGAATTTCGGGCTCCTGTAGCCGGGTACAATTGCTGGGACCGCACTAATTTTGGTGTTACTGGGGGTAGGCACTTGTGTTGCCCCTGTGCAGACCCAGGGGGACCCGATTTGGACCTACGAGACTATTTGCGCATCGCACGCCGTAGCTGGATGTTGATAGTGGCCTTCACCCTGGCAGGAATACTCCTGGGCGGTGGGGCCTCCGCGCTCACCCAGCCAACGTATACGGCAGATACCCAGCTATTCGTAGCCATTCAAAGTTCGGGGTCAGTGCAGGAGCTGCAGCAAGGCAACACCTTCAGCCAAGCTCGCGTGCAGTCATATGTGAAGACCGTAGCTTCGCCAGTTGTTCTCCAGCCCGTTATTGATGCCCTCGGTCTACAGGTCTCGGCACAAGAACTCGCCGCGCATGTGACTGCGGGCACCGAAGCGAACACGGTCCTCATAAGCATTGCGGTTTCGGATCACTCCGCCGTTCAGGCTGCCGCCATCGCCCAAGCGGTTGCCCGAAGTCTCGTAAACGCCGTTGATTCGCTAGAAAAGCCCAAGAACGGGGGAGCGTCTCCGGTAAGTTTGTCGATCATCAAGCCCGCAATGGCGCCTTCGGCTCCTTCCGCACCCAACACGCGGTTGAATTTAATTCTAGGACTGCTCCTGGGCCTTGCCCTGGGCATGGGCGCTAGCATTCTGAAAGCCACCACGGACAATCGAATCCGCGGCGAAGTCGACCTGAGACGCACAACCGATGCCCCGCTTTTGGGCGGTATTGCGTTCGACCAAGATGCCCAGAAGAAACCACTTCTGACCCAGACCGCACATCAAAGTCCGCGTGCCGAATCTTTCCGCCAACTTCGAACCAACTTGCAGTTCGCAAACATATCCGGTCAGGCGAAGAGCGTGCTGGTCACGTCCTCCGTTCCTGGCGAGGGGAAGAGCACAACCGCAACGAACCTGGCCATCGCACTTGCACAAGCTGGACAGTCAGTTTGCCTCATTGACG
Source organism: Arthrobacter sp. P1_D4 (assembly GCF_056406115.1). Classification (NCBI taxonomy): domain Bacteria; kingdom Bacillati; phylum Actinomycetota; class Actinomycetes; order Micrococcales; family Micrococcaceae; genus Arthrobacter; species Arthrobacter sp. P1_D4. The sequence goes on from NZ_JBFUAU010000014.1 coordinate 93,991, forward strand.
CCGATCTGCGTCGGCCGTCTGTGCATGAGTACCTCGGCCTGGACAGGAGTGCCGGGCTCACGACAGCATTGATTGGGCTCGCCGACGTCAACGATTTGCTACAACATTGGGGCAACGACAACCTATTCGTGCTTACGTCAGGTCAGATTCCCCCAAATCCCAGCGAACTACTCGGTTCGGATGAGATGAAATACCTAATTGCCCGACTTGAGCACGCATTTGATTCCGTCATCATTGATGCGCCGCCTCTCTTGCCGGTGACCGACGCTGCGGTTCTTTCTCAACACGTAGGCGGAGTTCTCCTCGTGGTGGGATCGCAGAAGCTTAGACGACAAGACCTCGAGAGGTCGCTCAGTGCACTCAAAATGGTCGCGGCCAACGTTTTGGGCGTGGTAATGAATCGACTCCCTGCGAAGGGGCCCGATGCGTATTCGTATAGCTACTACACTCAAGAGGGGCGCCCTACGAGTCCGTCTTCCTTGTCTGATAACTCTCTTTCCACGAGTGAAGCCCCGGATGTCGGCCATCTTGATTACGATTCTGAATTCGCAGCGCAAGGCATTCGACCGGCCAGAAACTTTCCACTGCCCCACGAATAACTGCCTCTATCGTCAGGACTCGAACCAGCCGTGTTCAATACTATGGTTCGACATTCCATGCCTGACGGTAAAATCCGTAGTTCACATTCCGAAAGAGGCCAGATCTCTCGATGCTCACTCAAGAATTCCCGCTCGAAACCGTCGCTCTAGCAGGGATCCCGCTCGTCCATGCAGCCCCCAAGGATGCAGCAGAACAGTTGTGCCGGATGGCTAAGTCTTCCAAGGAATCCAACGGTTTAAGCTTTCACCTAGTGAACGCATACACCATGGCCCTTGCTCATGAAGATCTCCAGTACGCAGAGCTTCTGAGATCGTCTACGGCAAACTTTCCCGACGGCAAACCATTAACATGGTGGAAACACAAGAATGGTATCCGCTTACAGCAGATCCGCGGACCTCAACTCTTTGAAGACGTAATGGACTTGGGACGGTCCTCAGATGTTAGGCATTACTTGCTGGGGTCCTCCGAAGAAACACTCATCCTCCTAGAGGCAAGCCTTCGTCGGAGGTATCCAGGAGTGAACATCGTTGGTACGTTCAGTCCGCCGTTTCGGAAACTGACTAATGAAGAGATCCTGGTCCAAGACGCAACGATCGCCGAGACAGGGGCAGAAATCGTCTGGGTGGGGCTGGGAACTCCCAAACAAGACTGGGAAGTTGGCAGAATCGCCGCCGAACTACCAGTCTTATCCATTGCAGTAGGTGCTGCTTTCGACTTCTCCGCAGGTACAAAACCTACAGCACCTGAATGGATGTCGAAACTTGGTCTCGAGTGGCTCTTTAGGTTCATGTCGGAGCCACGGCGGCTATGGAAGCGCTACCTTGTTGGCAACCTGATTTTTCTCTGGTCTGTCATTAGCCACCGGCCCGCTCAGGGACGAAACAACCAGAGGACCAGCAGTTGATAAAGGGTGCCCTGGGAATTCTTGCCAAGAAACTAGCCGTCAGGCAAAACGTTGCGTACGGCAAAGACTTCCATGTGGGGCCCGGATCCGTCCTCTGGGCGCCAAATCATCTGTCGATTGGGAACGACGTCTACGTTGGCAAGAACGTCACGATCCAAGTAGACGGTCGGATAGGCGACAGCGTACTGATCGCCAACGCGGTAGGGATTGTGGGCAAGACTGACCATGATGCTTATGTGGTCGGAACTCCGATTCGTGAGGCGGACTGGGTCGGCGATAGACCAGCGGAGCTAAGCCACCAGACGCGGATTGGATCAGACGTGTGGATAGGTTATGGGGCCGTAATCCTGTCTGGAGTGACCATAGGTGACAGTGCCATCATTGCTGCCGGAGCCGTAGTCACAAAGGATGTGGCACCTAACACCATTGTTGCCGGGTCACCTGCAACAATTCTTAAGAGGAGGTTCAGTGAAGCCGACTTCGCGGCTCATTGGGTAGTGCTGAATAGCCGTGGTCTCTGTCGACTTGAGAAAGTAGAAGATTGATGCGGGTTGCAATCGTCCATCCTTGGTTTCCCCAGTATCGAAAGCCATTCTTCGACGAAATCATAGCGCTCGGATCCAATATCGGCATCGAAATCGACGTCTTTCACGGTGCGCCGCCGCCGGAATGGAACGACCGCGGGGATTCTGTCAGCGAAACATACGCCACGCCAATGCACACAAAATTCTTTGGACTTCGGGGCAGACACCTCGTCTACAAGTCACCATGGGCAGTGTGGAATCGTGGCCCCTATGACGTGCTGATTCTGGAACAGGCTGTCAGAAACCTTGAAACTTACGCGTTTCTATTTCATCGCCGTCGCACTCGTATCGCATTTTGGGGACATGGGAAAACATTTACGACTGAAGTGGGCCGCTTCCAAGAGTTGGTCAAGCAATTTCTAACAAAGCGGGGCCATTGGTTTTTTGCCTATACGCCAAGCGGGGGCCGTGCGGTCTCTGACGCGGGATTTTGTGCCGACAGGATCACAATCGTCCAGAATTCCGTTGACTCAGCCTCGCTCGAGACCTCTATCGCAGGAATCTCAATTGAAGACCGGCAAGCCTTCGACAAGAAATACGATCTGAAGGGCAAGACGGGGCTCTTTATCGGTGGTCTGGACACGTCCAAGCGACTGGACTTCTTGATCGAGGCCAGTGACAGGGTCTACGCCACAGACAATGAATTTAGACTTATAGTCGCCGGACGCGGCTCTCTCCAGGGGTTCATTGAACGAGCTGCCAGCGAACGGCCTTGGCTTCTCTACCTCGGTTCGCTCTTCGGCGAAGAAAAAGCCATGGCCATGGCCGCATCAGATGTTCTCCTCATGCCTGGGAGAGTTGGTCTTGTGGCTGTCGACAGCTTCGCCAGTGCCACCCCAATCATCACTACCGACTGGCCGTGGCACGCTCCGGAGTTTGAATACTTGGAAGCCGATCATAATGCTGTCGTCACTGAAAACGATGTAATTTCGTACTCCAATGCCATAACCAATACGCTGAAAGACAGTAAAGCCCTGCATCGGCTTAGAGAGGCTGCTTCCGAGTCAGCGCGGAAGTACACCGTAGCAAAAATGGCGTCCAACTTTGTTCATGGACTTGAACTATTGCGCAATGATCAGACTTCGTCTTAGAAGAAGGCTTCTTGCGCCCCGTCACTTTTCGTAGCCCGTTTCTGTTGTAGGACGTGGGTGGGCTGTCCTCGGTCCCCTGCATGACTGCTGCCCCCGTAACTGGGCTCTTCAAAGTTCGTGGGGAACCGGATTCCTGGGTGAGTGTCATGCCGCCGTCCCGACGTCACTAGTCATGAGAATATTCGATTTGTATTTGCAGGCGTTGGGGTAGGCGCCGGTGACGGTGAGGACCTCAATCTCCCTTCAGCACCGTCACACAGGGGGGTAGAGCTTATTGATCTCCGGCCATCCGGCAGCCTCAACACAGGACCTTGAGTTTGTCTTTCGCCGCGGCGGCGTCGGCCAGGGAGTTGGTGCGCAGCAGGATCCGCAGCTATTCCTTGACCTTCCACACTGCCCGCAGTTTGCCGGCGGCGTCATCGGCGGCGGAGACCCCGGCCAAGAGGTGGGCTGCGGTCTCTGCGAGCGTCTCGCTGGCTCGCAGGAGCAGCATCGGGTGGCCCAGACCTAATCGATGCCCCGGCCCCGGCGGCCCTTGACCTGCTGGGAGAGTTTCTGCCGGGCTTCAGTCATGGCTGGTTGCCCAAGGAGACCGGTGGAAGTGGTCGACCGCGACAGCGGTGGTGGGGACATCCTCAGGTCTTTCGGAACGCGGCCGAGGGGGAATCGCGACGACCTGGTGGCCCAGGCGCCACTCCAAGCGGGCGGGCGAAGGGCCAGTCCCCGACGCCCTTATGGTCCAGGCTGTCGACCACCCCCAAGGACCTGCCCGGTCTCCAGATCCACGATCGTAGTCATCCACGACTCATGCCCGATCCATGAGCTGGAATCAGGGTCACGGAAATACCACACGGACCGGAACCGGTGTTCATTGATGCCGAGCATCCGCGGGCTGAGCTCATCCACGTCAGGCAGGGCGAGAAGGCAGGCGTCATTCAGCGCGGCACGGACCATCCGCCAGGACCCCGCGAACGCTGCAGCGGTTTCGGACACGGCCCGGCCCGACCGGATAACCGCATAAACAACCTCGTCCCGGATTCGACCGGTACGCCGGGCCCGGCGCGGGACCTGGGTAGTGGATTCAAAGAATGAGAGCCGGTCACAGGCAGGCTCCCCGCAGAACCAGCGGTACTTGGACCAGATGACCTCCACGGCGCCGGCGACAGGGATGTCCCGGATCCGCTGGAACTGTGTTCTTTTGCCGCGTCGCCACGACACCATAGGACGGACAACCCCGTGGCTGGTCAGTTTCGGTATGACCCGACGCCGGCCGTCGTCCAGCACTGCGGCCGAGATGACCCGATAGTCGGGCAGGTTGAAGATGCTGGTAGCAGCGTCAACCGCCGCCTCGGTAGGCTCAGTCGTGCTCGTGTTCCTGTTCCTGTTCCTGTTCCTGTTCCTGTTCCTGGCTGAATGCTAGATACACACACTCATCCCAGCAGGGTCACGGGTTCCTTTCAGCTACGAAACGGAATCAATATCCCCATCAACCACGAAGAGCCGCCGAACCAGACCGCAACGCCGAACAGGATCCGCGGCCTGCTGACCAACACCCACGCGGCCCTGGAGCGATTTCTCGGCCCCGACCTGGCCAATCTGGACGCTTTGATGACGGTGTCTTAGAAAAGATGGCGTATGTTGCCCAATCATTCAAATCGATGCCACAACATAGTGGTCGGTGGCCTGTATTTACTTGCCGTTGCTTGCCCTATTCATGTCGGCATCAACGCTCACCCAGTCAACACCCTTCTATAGGTCAAATGGCCGCCTAGTCAGCCGGGAGTGTGCGAATACCTTCCTAGGCCCCAGTCCCCTCAGACACTCATACGTGGCGGAGACGTAGCCAGCCGCTGTTGCGAGCCGCGCTTTTGCACATATGGCATCGCGCGAACTCCCACGCACAACAGCGCGAACGCCAAGAATGGTGCCATCGCAAAGCAACCGGCAGAAAGAAAAAGCCAACCGGACCGTCCCCTTCCTGTTGTTCAGGGTCAGCTTCGCCCAAGCGCGACCCGCACTGCGGTTTCGGGCCAGCACCCAAGCGACCGTCAATCTATCTTCGGTTACAGGCTCACACGCGCCTGCACTGCGCACATGAACAATTCGAAATCCTCTTTTCGACAGAGCCGATGTGACGGATGTGTCTTCACCGGGGCCATCCACGAAGGGCGGAGACACGCGACAAGATGGGTCTGAAAGTGCAGACGGTGACAGCATGATGTTTCCGAAACCCGCGTGGTCGCGCAACTCACCATCGGCAAACTCTGGTCTCGACCATGCCCACGCACCTTCTGCCCATTTGGGATAGCTCGGGGGTAGCGTGGGTCGCACCGGCCCGACATATATGTCGCCTGTGTAACTGCCCGACGCGTCCAAGAGCGACCGCAACCAGGCTGGGGCGGGGATCTGATCGTCATCGAAGAAGATGAGCCATTCATCGTCCGTCACCACTGAAAATGCACGGTTTCGTGCATGCCCTACCCCGCGATTTGGTTCGTGGTGAACGTCAAGGACTGTGCCACTTGCGTGAAGGCGAGACTTCAACGCCGTGAGGTGCTCTACTGCTGATCCTTCCGGGTCATTGTCGATGACAGCAATTCTGACAACATATTCAGAGGGAAGTTGCGCGATCTGGGTGGCGATCATCTCAATCAGAGATGATAGAAGTTTGATTCGTTTGTAAGTACATATAACAATGACCGCACGTTGGCGTTGCCGCAATCTAACATTGCCACTTTTTTCTCTTTGACTCAAAGCGAAATCCACGTGTCAGGGATGAGTCTAGTCGAGTCCATAGTTGAATCAGCGAACCACTCCCGTGGTGCGATTACCTCGCCGCCGAGGCTCGAAACGAGAAAAGCCGCCCACCAACTAAACGAGCTATTAGCCGTAATAAGCGCCCCCGACCTTGCCATTTGAGCGAAGTCTTCTGCTGCATCCGTTTCAGCGATTTCTATCGAGGAGTCCATTGGCAGAAGGTTCTCCTTCACCCAGTCCCTGTCATCGGAGTAGACAACAAATTTTGAATAACCTACGGACTTCATGCGCTTAATGGCCCGACAATAGTAGTTCAACGGAAGAGTTCCCATTACGGAGGCGGCACCAATATCGGAAACATAGTCGCCCCTTCGCACATGAATGGCACACTCCGATAAATTCTCCCTTACGTCGACATTCAACCAGTGAACGAGTGAATCGAATACTTCTTCCCTTACAGTCTGAAAATAATCGGACGATTGCCAATATCCCCAGTGAAATCTAAACCCCGCTGAGGCCGCGATGGGCGCTACTGAGGGCTCTCTTTGATCTTCCAGAAGTAACATCGCTCTGAAAAAACGAGGCCCGCTGGGAACCAGTTTTACAATTTGCCGCCAGAACAAGGCAGGGAGGGGTAATAATTGCCGACGTGGGATTAGATCACGTAGTGCAAAACCTCGTCCAAGCCGGTTTCCCGGGTCGTAGATAACGCTGTGACCATGACTCCTTAGCCCCTGTCCGTAGGCCCAGGCAAATAGTTGGTTGCCGAAACCTCCGCGCAAGGCAACGATGCTTACAGGACGGGGCAGCAGGTTCAATTCAATCCCTCCACTGTCTTTTGAAATCTTTTGGAAATAAAAATGTATAGTCCGACGAATACCATCGCAACAGCGGCCCCGGGGACCACGCTGAAGATGACGAAATGGCTCAAAAGTGGTAGTCCGGCCACGACGATGGAAACGCCGAGGGACGTGATGATCGCCTGCATCGAAAGCCTGATGCTTCCAGCCCGCAGAACAAGAAGTGTCGCTGCAGCGGTGACAATGCTGGCGGCCGTCAGGCTAGCAACCAGTGCATAAGCGCCCCAGCTGGAAGCCAGGGAGAGCGAAACGGAGGCTTGCACACCGACCGTGAGTAAGCCAACCGCCAGCCAACTCTTTCTTTGCCCAAGGGGTAAGAGGCATGAACCTGCTATCCAGGCCAAGGCGCGAAGCGGCTCGCCGGCAAACGCTAGAACAATCAGCGGGGCAGAAGGTCCTACGAGGCTAGGCACATATAGCAGTGACACCGCTAGGGGCGACAATGCGACAACAAGAGAAATGACGAGACCAAGGAAAGGGATGATCTTCACAGCAATCTCTCCGATCCGCTTGCCAAGAAGCGCTCGGTCAGTAGTACCAGCCAACTCCGTGAGTGACGAAGTGGCAACGGCACCCAGGATGAGACTCATTGACGTGGTCACAAGCAAGGCAACAGGTTGGTATGCCGCCAACTCAGTCAGGCCTCGGAAGTGAACAACACTTGATCGGGAGGCGAGTTCGGAGGCCGCAGCAAACCCGCCCAGAATAAGGCTTGCCCACGCTAGCATTGCGACCTCCCGCCGGCGCTGCTTGTCCAACTTTGGCTTCGAAATGAATCCCCGTCTGGCCGTTCGGCAGATGCCTACTAGGAGAATTAGCTGAACAGCCGGCCCGATGAGCAGACTTGAGGCGGCTACCCGGGCATCACCAGCGGACATAAGGGCGGCGACAACGCCCCCGCCCACACAAGCGGCAGCGACTGCTGCAATCACTAACCGGAAGGACTCTCTCCGAGCCTGCGCGGTTGCCAAAACGATCTGGCCCATTACGGCCAGGGGTATTCCCGCCGCAGCAAGGATGATTTCGGCGGCGAACGAATCGCGACCGAGGACCGCTTGGGAAATCGAACCGCTAAAGGACGCGATCGCTATGATGATCAGCAGCGACACCGCGGCGGGAACCCAGAGTAGCCAGCTCTGGGCTGCATCTCGCTCCTTGGCGGACAAGTCATTGCGCACTAATAATACTCGAGTGGCTGTCGCCAATCCCGCCCCGCCAAGGGTGATGAGCAGCGTCTGCATCTGCGATAACTGGCCAAACAAAGCGATGCCCTGTTCCCCCATCGTCAAACCAGCCATCTTTGTTCGCACTAACCCTGGCACCATGAAGCCTATGGAAGCAATTGTCAGCAAAACCGAAGAACTCAGCACATTTCGCGCGCTGGACGGCAAAATCTTGGTGTCAAGCATCGTGCTTGGCCAAGCCCCGAAGAATATCGAAAGCGCTGCCACGGACGCAACGCACCCTTTGCCGGACATAACGCTCGGACGCATCAAGCAACCAAGAGGCCCGGGGCGATCGCCGACCAATGTGTATTGCTTCGACCTTACTGCGCCAATAACTGGACTGAAGACTATATGAGAGCGAATCTAAACGTGTGCGCATATACACAACTGTTTGATCCGCAGAATTCACGAAACGAATCTCGGGATATTTCCTGTGAAGCCGAATCATCAGGTCAAGGTCCTCGGCGACAGGAAACGATTCATCATAGCCTCCGACTCCACGGAGAAGCTTTACAGGAATCACCATAGATGGATGCGCAATAGGCGTGCGAAAATTCCTAAGCGCGAACTCAGTATCGTCAAATGTTGAGGGCCACTGTGGCCCTCCATAAATTCCCGTTCGCGGGTCTTGCCAAATTAGTTGAGATCCGACAACGGTTCTTGCGTCGAGTGCCAACGGCACAGTCGAATCAAGCCTGTTCGGGAGAGATATGTCATCAGCATCATGAATTGCGACAAAGTCTGTGGTGATCGCACCAAGTCCCTTGTTTCTAGATCCAGAGCGCCCCAGACGTCGAACGTTCTGGATGACTTCCACACCGTCCCGTGATGGAATCTGGCTCAGCGTCCCATCAGTGGAGGCATCATCCACTACAATTACGCGAACTTCTCCGTCATAATCTTGATGGACCGCAGAATCGATCGCTGACCTAATCGTTCGTTCTGCATTTCTAGCCGCCATCAAGAATGTAACCGAAGGCATGCTCATCGTCCTTGCTCCTGACGACCTAGGACTCGACTCGAAATTAGTACTCCTTTGAATATCAACTGGAGGTCGAATTTATTGAAAATGATTTGAAAAAAGAAAACAACAGTGGCAAATAGAAAGAGATTTTCAGAAGAAAACATTCCGATCGAACTCATTGCTAGCGAACCCCCAATACGAACTAGCCCATTTCCGAACTAAACGAACTAACATTATAATGTGCAAAGCCAGGGCGACACGCCCACTAGCCAAGGTCGGCCGCTGTCTGCAGGATTTTGATTATGTAAAGATGAGGCACTGACGGCTCGTCCGTCCGTCACGAGGCAGGAATCGAGCAAAACCAAAGCTGATCCATATCCGGTTCACCTCAGTTTGACGCGAGTTGCGTTGCCCCTCCCTATGAGTTCCTCAAATATCTAGATCAGTGACATACGACTGTGGCCGCCGCTAATCATGGCGTTGTCTATTTGGCCCAAGTCGTTTTCAGCTGATGAGCCGTGACCTGACCCTCCCTGACGCTCAGCCTCGATAGCTCGAGTGCCCCATGTACGCAGGGTCGCCCCCCTCGAATTATGACACGAGAGCAAGCACGGGACGCGAAGGCCACAGAGTCGCCTCGAGCGCAATGGCGGCAGATCGTAGTGCCTGTCACAGATGAACACGCGTGGCCTGGAGCTTTCAGTAGAGTCGTGATCCTCCCCCTATAATGAACTCGCGGCGCAGGGCATGACGAACCTGTCGTCAGCTCTGCGGCCCGCACGCCGCGACGTTCATCTACTGCAAATATTTGGGGGCCCTCTTTGACCAAGCGCGCACTTATTACTGGGATCACGGGACAAGACGGCTCCTACCTTGCCGAGCTTCTGCTCTCGAAAGGATACGAGGTTCACGGTCTGATCCGGCGGGCGTCGACGTTCAATACAGCCAGGGTTGACCATCTCTACGTCGACCCGCACGACCCTAAAGCCAAGCTATTTCTTCACTACGGCGACCTTAGTGACGGTGCGCGCCTCGTGACTCTGCTGGCGGATATCAAACCGGACGAGGTTTACAACTTGGCGGCCCAGTCGCACGTCCGAGTCTCATTCGACGAGCCAGAGCACACTGCCGACACCACTGGTGTAGGCACTATCCGTCTCCTCGAGGCGGTTCGAATGTCCGGAATTGAGACTAAGTTCTACCAGGCGTCTTCCTCCGAGATGTTCGGGGCCACGCCGCCCCCGCAGAATGAGGACACTCCCTTCTACCCGAGGTCTCCCTACGGCGCTGCGAAGGTGTACAGCTACTGGATCACCAAGAACTACCGAGAAGCGTACGGAATGTATGCAGTAAACGGGATCCTCTTCAACCACGAATCACCCCGGCGCGGCGAGACGTTCGTTACCCGAAAAATCACCCGTGCGGTTGCCGCCATCAAGGCCGGAAAACAAGATCTGCTCTACATGGGAAACCTGGACGCCGTGCGCGACTGGGGGTATGCCGCCGAGTATGTCGAAGGCATGTGGCGCATGCTGCAGGCTGATGAGCCCGACGATTTTGTCCTGGCCACCGGCGGCAATTACACCGTTCGTGACTTTCTCCAGATCTCCTTCGAGCATGCCGGTCTCAACTGGGAGAACCATGTGCGCTTTGATGAGCGTTACCTGCGCCCAACTGAAGTTGATGCCTTGGTGGGAGACGCCTCTAAGGCTCAGGAGAAACTTGGCTGGAAGGCTTCGGTTCACACCCCGGAGTTGGCGCGCATCATGGTCGATGCCGACATCGAAGCGCTGAAGCACGCAGGGAATCACTGGATCGACACCGTTGAGCTCGACAGTTGGAAGAACTGATGACCACGGAGTTCAATTTCGTCCCGGGCCAACTGGACCGGGCGTCAACTTTCTATGTGGCCGGACATCGTGGACTTGTTGGTTCAGCGATCTGGCGCAAGCTTGAAGCCGAGGGCTTCACCAATCTCGCAGGACGCACGTCGACGGAACTCGATTTGAAGGACCGGGACGCAGTATTCCAGTTCTTTGCAGAGACTAAGCCTCGACACGTTGTCCTCGCGGCAGCCAAGGTTGGAGGCATTTTAGCCAACAACACGTACCCGGTGGACTTTCTCAGCGAGAACCTCCGCATTCAGGTGAATGTTCTCGACGCTGCGGTGGAATACGGGGTTGAACGCCTCCTGTTCCTAGGATCCTCATGCATCTACCCCAAATTCGCGGAACAGCCCATTCGGGAAGACGCCCTCCTGACTGGACACCTGGAACCGACGAACGACGCTTATGCCATTGCCAAGATCGCCGGAATCATGCAGGTCCAGGCCGTCCGCCGTCAGCATGGGCTGCCGTGGATCTCGGCAATGCCTACGAATCTCTACGGGCCTGGGGACAACTTTTCCCCGGAAGGTTCGCATGTCCTTCCTGCCCTTATCCGCCGCTACGACGAAGCGGCGAGAACGGGAGCGGAGGTTGTCAGCAACTGGGGAACCGGATCGCCGCGGCGCGAATTCCTACACGTGGATGACATGGCCGCGGCCTGCCTACACCTGATGGAGAACTATGACGGCCCCTCACAGGTCAACGTCGGGACAGGATCTGACGTCACCATTAGGGAACTGGCATCACTCGTGGCCGAAGCGGTCGGCTACCAGGGCGGCATGCATTGGGACACCTCCAAACCCGATGGAACTCCGCGCAAGCTCCTCGACGTCTCCAAGCTGACGGAGGCCGGCTGGTCAGCATCGATCGCACTCGAACAAGGCATTCGCTCAACGGTCGACTGGTATCGACAAAACCTCGCATCCATTCGGCGATAGCCGGAAGCGTCCGTCGCCGTCGAACCGCGGCAATCGAGTTCTAAATTGGGGGATTACTGATGCCTGCGGGCAGTGACTGGCGTTCACGATCGTCCCGTCTGTTGGGAGTGATTGATGCCTTCGTGGTGGTTTGGGCCGTGGTAGGTGCCTTCATCATCCGTTTCGGTATTGATCCGGATTTCGTAGTAGCTGGCCAGGAATTCGCTTATGCCTGGCTCTCGGTAGCCTTGGCCATCGTTTGGTGGATGATGCTTGGGGCCTGGAATAGCCGGCAGACGCGAGTACTCGGCGCGGGGCCCGACGAGTACAAGAGAGTCGCAGCCGCCTCACTATGGCTATTCGGACTTATTGCCATCGTCTCCTACGTGCTCCGCATTGACACCGCGCGAGGATACGTCGGAGTCGCACTTCCGGTAGGCCTCGTTGGGCTACTCCTTGGCCGCTGGCTTATTAGACAACACCTCAATATCAACCGGCAGCGTGGCCACAGCATGTCGCGATTGCTCATCCTGGGTGGTCCCAGTGCTGTCGCGCATCTAGCGGCTTCGCTGGAACGTGCAAGGCATGCCGGCTACCTGCCCGTAGCGGCTTACACACCGGGAACCCACGCGGAACCCGGCATCGAACAGGAGTCTGGGTTGCCAGTCCTGGGATACAAACCTGACGCGCGTTCGATTATCGAGGCAATTGATGCCTGCGGCGCCGACGCGGTCGCGGTGTCCGCCGGAGTTCAACTTCATCCTCAAACGCTGCGACATCTTGGCTGGGAGCTTGCGTCCCGAAATATCGGATTGATCATGGCCCCAGCGTTAACAGACATCGCGGGCCCACGGATTCACACTCAACAGGTTGCTGGACTACCGCTGATCCATGTGACGACACCTACTCTGGATGGTGGTCAGGGCGTTGCGAAGCGGCTGTTTGACGTCCTCGTGTCTACCCTTCTGATCATCATCTCCTCACCCGTCATGGCAGGTGTGGCAATACTCGTAAAGCTGGAGAGCGCAGGTCCTGCCCTTTTCAAACAAGAGCGAGTCGGGATGGAAGGCGAGCATTTTGAAATGTTGAAATTCCGCTCGATGGTTGTTGATGCAGAACAGCGGCTGACGGAGCTGGCGCACCAGAGTGACGGAAACGGGATTCTCTTCAAGATGAAGAACGATCCACGGGTCACACGCGTTGGAAAATTCATCCGGAAATTCAGCTTGGATGAGTTGCCCCAGCTGTTCAATATTTTCACGGGTTCCATGAGCCTGGTTGGCCCGCGCCCCCCGCTGCCTTCCGAAGTTGCCGCGTATGAGCAGGATGTTCGTCGCCGGCTCCTGGTTAAGCCTGGCCTCACCGGGCTTTGGCAGGTCAGTGGGCGCTCGAATCTATCCTGGCAGGACTCAGTCCGGCTTGACTTGTACTACGTGGAAAACTGGTCGCTGGCTGGGGATCTCATAATCTTGCTGAAGACCTTTCGCGCCGTCTTTCGTGGCTCAGGTGCTTACTAACAACTGCTGACAAACGCCCTTCATAGTCAAGGAACAAACAATGCAAATATCGGTAATCGGCTGTGGATACCTTGGTGCCGTGCATGCAGCCTGTATGGCTAAGCTAGGGCACAACGTTGTCGGCATCGACGTAGATGAACACAAGATCGCTGCCCTTGCCTCTGCGCAGGCGCCCTTCTACGAGCCCGGGCTGGACGAACTCCTTAGTGAGGTGCAGTCGATCGGAAGACTCACGTTCACAACGGACATTACCGCCGCAGCCGAAAGCGACGTCCACTTCATCTGCGTGGGAACACCACAGAAGAAGGGTGAGAATGGCGCCGATATGCGTTACGTTGACGCCGCAACCGTTGCGCTGCTCCCCCACATCCAAGCCGGAACCATCGTCGTTGGGAAATCCACAGTGCCCGTGGGCACCGCCGCTCGACTGGCAGAAATGGTCCGAAAGGTCCAGCCGACCGCGCAGCTGATGTGGAATCCCGAGTTCCTGCGCGAGGGGCACGCCGTCTCAGACACCCTCCAACCGGACCGCTTCGTATACGGTGTCGAGGGCGGCTCCGAGGATCATCCCGCCGTCGCAATATTGGACGAGATCTACTCCGTTCCTCTGAATGCAGGCACTCCTCGATTGGTGGCAGACCTGGCAACAGCGGAACTAGTCAAAGCAGCGGCCAATTCTTTTCTCGCGACCAAAATTTCCTTCATCAACGCCATGGCGGAGGTCTGTGAATCGGCCGGGGCCGACGTGACCCAGTTGGCCGATGCAATCGGCCTCGACGACAGAATCGGCCGGAAGTTTCTCAATGCCGGAATCGGGTTTGGCGGGGGATGCCTCCCGAAAGACATCCGGGCGTTCATGGCCCGCGCCGGGGAACTGGGCGCAGACCAGGCATTGACTTTTTTGCGCGAGGTGGATGCGATCAACATGCGCCGCCGGACTCGGGTAGTGGAGCTCACCCGAGAACTCTGCGGCGGGATGTTGCTTGGCAAGCGGATCACAGTCCTCGGTGCCGCATTCAAACCTGAGAGCGACGACGTCCGGGACTCCCCGGCTCTAAGTATTGCCGCCCAACTTCAGCTCCAGGGCGCAGTGGTGACGGTAACGGATCCGAAGGCTCTAGCCAACGCTGCCGGCAGGTTCCCAGAACTGCAATACGAAGCGGATACCGAGAAGGCTGTCCAGCGGGCCGATGCCTTGCTGCTGCTCACGGAATGGCAGCAATACCGTGACCTGGACCCCTATGAGCTCGCATCGGCGGTTGGCTCGCCCCGCATCCTGGACGGTCGCAATGTCTTGGATGCCGCCAAATGGCGTGCAGCCGGATGGAACTACCGCGGGCTGGGGCGCCCGTAGACGATGACTGACATTCGCGGAGTTTCCGACGCAGATAACGGCAATACGGGAAGGCTTAGACGCAATACGTCGACATCCGAACGCAACGGTGATCGCCGCCGACGTCTATATGTAGTCGCATCGGCGTGGCTGGCCTTCACTGCGGTCCTCGCAGTAGCAGCAGCGGCATGGCTTGGCACACGGGCCACCATCATCAAGGATGAACTTGAGGCATCCGCCCAGCTCATCACCGTCCTTAAAGACGATATCGCTGGAGGCAGGCCACAGGAGGTCCAAGAAACTTCGGATACCCTCCGGTCCCACGCCACCGCCGCCCGCGATGCTGCGGAAGATCCGCTGTGGACCATCGCAGGGTCGATTCCTTGGATCGGTGCAAATTTCAGTGCCGTCGCAGAAGTAGCTCGATCAGCTGAGGACGTTGCCGCTTTGGGGGTTACCCCTCTAGTGAAGGTCTTCGATTCCCTCGACTGGGACAGCCTGCTGCCCAGCTCGGCGGGAACGAACCTGGAACCCCTGCGAGCGGCCTCCCCTAGCGTTTCGTCCGCTGCACACGCTGTGCGGGCCTCGGCCGAACGGCTGGACGGAATCGACGCCAGCAATCTGTGGCCCCAGGTTGCTGAACCCTTGGTGCGGGCCCGGGAGCAACTTCAAACAGTGACCGGCGCCCTGGATGCATCCGCGGATGCGGCCCAAATCGCCCCGGGAATGTTGGGGGCTGATGGGAGGCGGAACTACTTGCTCATGATCCAGAACAACTCCGAGGCTCGAGCATCGGGCGGCATTCCCGGGGCGCTAGCAATTCTGACGCTGGACAACGGCAAGCTGACACTGGGTGCACAAAGCAGCGCTGGAGATGTTGGAATCATGTCTCCTGTGTTGCCCGTGGACGAGGAGCAGCAGCAGATATATTCAGGACGAATCGGCAAGTACATGCAAGACGTCAACCTGACCCCCGACTTTCCCACCGCCGCAGCGTCAGCGCAGGCCATGTGGGAAAGGAAGACCGGGCAGCACGTGGATGGCGTCCTCTCCCTGGACCCCGTAGCGCTGGGCTATATCCTCGACGCGACCGGGCCGGTCAAGATCTCCAACCCGGAGCTGTTGGCGCTCGCGAAGGACAAATTGCCTACGGACCTGAACGGAAAGAACGTGGTCCCAACCCTGCTGTCCGATGTCTATGCCAAAATTGCGTCGCCAAGAGTTCAGGACGCCTACTTTGCAGGCGTTGCCAAAGAAATCTTCGGAGCACTGTCCAGCGGCAAGGGCGAAGCCAAAGGCCTGATCAGAGGCATCACCCGCGGAGCGGCGGAGAGCCGGGTCCTTGTCTGGTCCGGCGCGGCTGCGGAACAGGCCATCATCACGAACTATCCGCTCAGCGGATCAATCTTCGGCAAGAGCGTCGCCGCCGCGCAGTTCGGCGTCTACTTCAATGACGGCACGGGCGCCAAAATGGACTACTACGTCAAGAGGACAGTTCAACTCGTGAAGGAGTGCACCCGTGACGACTACGGGCAGGTCAAGGTCCGCATCACCAGCACCAACACGGCCCCCGCAGACGCTGCGACGTCGCTGCCTGCCTACGTCACCGCCGGAGGTGTCTTTGGCGTGCCGGCCGGTACAGTCCAGACCAACGTGATTGCCTACGGTCCGGTCCAAGCCAACGTGGAAACAGCCACCGTGGACGGCACCAAGACCGACTTCGCCGCCCACCGTCACGCCGATAGACCCGTGGGAACCGTCACCGTTGCCCTGGCGCCAGGCCAGAGCAGCACTGTAGAACTGACCTTTGGCAAGATCGTTCAGCATGCGGAACCGACCGTGGTTGTCACGCCCAGCGTTCAGCCTGTCAAGGACGTCATTCTGGCCACCGAGAATTCCGCCTGCGGGGCGCCCAAGTAAACGCCAAGTTAACGATATGTAAAGCGACTTGATTCACTTTGGTCACACGCGTTTTAGGTGCTATCGTCTGCATGGGCTTATCAAATGAGATTTCAATCCGCGGCTGCTCGGGGGCCGGAAGTCTCCACAATCGCGCGACACACGAATTTACGGTCTCAGGGGGACACATGAAAAAAACTCTTGCAACAATCACACTCGCGGGCTCCGTCGCCCTCATCGGCGCATTTCCGGCAGTAGCAGCGGACCACTACCCGGCACCGCCCGCAAACGCCGCCGTTTCTGACGGCGTTGTTGGCCCGGGCGCTGACTTCGTCTTCCGCGGCAAGGGCTTTAAGGCCGGCGAAGGCCTCATCATCAAGGTCACGCCCGGGACCAAGCCTGCATCGACGGGCGCCAGCGTCAACGGCCGCGGCATGAGCGTTACCGGCAAGATCACGCTGCCGCTGGCACCGCAGCAGTTCTCCGCTAAGGCCGATGGCAATGGCTCCTTTGCCCTCCCGCTCAGCATCAGCGAGCCGGGCGTTTACACCATCACCGCGACTGGTGTGGAGTCTGGCGTCACCGCTACTTCGAGCATCACGGTGGAAGGCGCCGCAGTGGCGCCGGCCTCCACGACCACCACGACCTCCACATCGACCAGCGGGCTGGCCAACACCGGCGCTGATTCCAACCTCATGATCTGGTCCCTGGTGGGCGCAGGTGCCCTGGCAGCCGGCGTGACCTCCGTTGTGGTGGTTCGCCGCCGCGCCAAGGCCGACGTCGCAGTCTAGGTTCCAACCCACACGCACCAAAGATGGTGGTGGGGTTCATCGGKATMCCGATGAACCCCCATACCGTTGCCCACCAGGCGGGCGCTCCCTTACATCCTCTTGGCGCTCCTGGCCACCGCCGCCTTGGGAATGGCGGCGGTGGCCGTCCTGAAGACCTCCTAGGGCCACTGTGAGGGCGCTGGGACGGCCCCGGCTCTGGCAAGGGGTCCTCGGCGGTGCATTTATCCTGCTGGCGATTATCGGCTTTTGGCCCAGGCCCGTGGACCGGCCCGTCCAAGGCGAACTTGCCGCCTTTCTATTTTTGCTCCATGCGCTTGGCTTTCCCGGCTGGTTTAATTACGCGTTCGTGGAGGCCACCGCCAACGTGGCGCTTTTTATTCCGGTGGGAATCGCTGCCACCTTGGCCTTTCCCGGCCGGAAATGGTGGCAGAACGCGGCCCTGGGACTGCTGGCCTCCGCGTGCATGGAACTCGGTCAGTTATTATTCCTCAGCAGCCGCTTCGCGAGCCCGCTGGATATTATTACCAACACTGGAGGCTGCGCGGCAGGCACCTTGATGGCAGCTGCCGCGCTCAAAGCCTTAAAGGACCAACAGGCCCAGCGCCTCTCAGCGCCGGGCCCGGCAGAGTCTCGCGTTTAGCTTGCTGCCTAGTTTACAAATTCCTTCAACCAGGTCTTCAGCTCTTCACCGAATTCAACACGCTCTGAGGCGATGGAAATAACCGCCTTCAGGTAGCTGAGCTTGTCCCCGGTATCGTACCGGCGGCCCTTGAAGACCACACCGTAAACGCCGCCGCCCTCGCAGTCGGACACGGCCAGGGTCTGGAGGGCATCCGTCAGCTGGATCTCCCCGCCACGTCCAGGTTCCGTTTCCTCCAGGACATCGAAGACCTCCGGATGGAGCACGTACCGCCCGATCACGGCCAGGTTGGACGGAGCGTCTTCCACGGCAGGCTTTTCCACGAGGCGGTTCACCCGGACGTAGTCCTCGCCTTCGACGGCGGAGATGTCCGCGCAGCCATAGGCGCTGATCTGGGACGGATCCACTTCGATCAGGGCGATCACCGAGCCGCCGGTCCTGGCCTGGACGTCGATCATGGTGCTGAGCAGTTCGTCGCGCTCGTCGATCAGGTCATCGCCCAGCAGTACGGCAAACGGCTCGTCTCCCACGTGCTGGCGGGCACACAGGACAGCGTGGCCCAAGCCCTTCGGGTCGCCCTGGCGGACGTAGTGCAGGGGACCCAGGTTGGAGGCGTGCTGGATCGCCTCCAAGCGGTCCAGATCGCCCTTCAGCTCCAGGGTCCGTTCCAGGACCGGGGCGCGGTCAAAGTGGTCCTCCAGCGCCCGCTTCTGGCGGCCGGTGATCATCAGCAGGTCGGTCAGTCCCGCCCTGACGGCCTCCTCCACCACATACTGGATGGCCGGCTGGTCTACCACCGGCAGCATCTCCTTTGGCATTGCCTTGGTGGCAGGCAGGAAGCGCGTGCCCAATCCGGCGGCTGGAATGACGGCTTTTCTGATTGATTTCCCCAAAGTCATAGCTGCACCTTACAAATCAAAGGAGCAAAGTGGTAGTCGGGCCCGCAAGAGAGCCTAAAGACCCTTGAAAACCGGGCTGCGCTTCTCCTGGAAGGCCCGGAAACCCTCGGCGTAGTCCTCGCTCTTGCACAGCCGTGCCTGTTCTGCGTTTTCCTCTTCCATGGCCTCCCACAGCCCCAGCCGCTGGTCCCTGATGTGCGCGACGAGCTCCTTGCTGGCCCGGAACGCACCCGTGGCGCCGGTGGCAACGTTGGCCACGATGGCGCGGGTATTCTGCAGCAGTTCCGCCGCGGGCATGGCCCGGCTGAACAGGCCCTGGGCCACGGCGTCGGCGCCGCTCATGAGCTCGGCGGTGTAGATCAGGTCCAGGGTCCGGTGCATGCCAAGGCGCTCGGTGAAATACCAGTGCCCGCCCGAATCGAGGGTGGCGCCAAGCTTGGCGAACGGTGAGCCGACCTTGGCATTCTCTGCCACGTAAACCACATCCGTGGCCAGCAGCAGCCCCAGCCCCACGCCGAGGCAGGCGCCCTGGGCGGCGGCGAACGTGGGCGCGGGGAAGGCGCTCATTTTCTTCAGCAGCGGCTGGACGAGCCCGCCGAGGTAGGCCTGCGCGTCATCGCTCTCCGGTGTAACGCCGGCAATGTCACGGCCGGCGCAAAAGGCCCGGCCCTCGCCGCGGAGCAGCAGCGCCCGGACGTCGCCGCGCGCGGCGGCGTCAGCGGCGTCGTCGTACGCCCGGGACAAATCCGCGAGTGCCTGCTCGTCGAGGGAGTTCAGCTTGTGCGGGGCGTCGAGGACGACCTCGGCGACGCCGTCGGCGATGGAGAGGGAAATCATGGGGCTCCTTGGATTGGAAAAGGCCTGGACGTCGAAAAAGCTTAAACGTCGAAGTCGACCGTGACTTCCGGTGTGGTGGGGTGGGACTGGCAGGTCAGGACGTAGCCCTTGTCGAGCTCATCCTGCTCCAGGGCGTAGTTCTCGTCCATGGTGACATTGCCGCTGACCACCTTGGCCCGGCAGGTGCCGCACACGCCGCCAGCGCAGGCGAACGGCACATCGGGACGGACCCGGAGAGCGGCGTTGAGGATGGACTCGCGGGCATGGGTGGGGCTGGCCACCTCGCCCTGCAGCCCGTCCAGCTTGAACGTGATCTTGTAGGTTTCCTTGGATTCGTCCGTGACCACGGGCCGGCCAATGTTGCCCTCGGGGCGCTCCGGCTTGCCCGAAGTGAACAGTTCGAAGCGGACATGCTCCGGGGCAACGCCACGCTCGGCGAGGGTGTCCCGGCAGAGCTGGACGAGTTCGAACGGGCCACAGAGGAACCATTCGTCGACGTCGTCGGCGTGGATGGCAGTGCCCAGCAGTGCCTGCAGCTTCTCGGCGTCGATCCTGCCGCTGAGCAGCGGCGCGATCCGCTGTTCACGCGAGAGCACGTGGTGCAGCGCCAGCCGGGCCGGGTATTTGTCCTTCAGGTCCGCGAGTTCTTCAAGGAACATCACGTCCATCGCAGCCTTGTTGGCGTAGACGAGGTCAAAGCGGGTCTCCGGGTGGGCCGCCAGCAGGGTGCGGGCAATGGCGATCACGGGAGTGATACCGGAGCCCGCGGCAATCGCCACGAAAGAGCCGGGCTCCCCCGCCAACTCTTCCGGATGGTTCATGGAGTTCATGACGTTCTGCTCCACGGACTTGCCGTCGCGGCCGTGCTTGGAGACAAAGGCACCCATGGGGCTCATGACGTCCAGGACGTCGCCGGCCTTGAGTTCGGCATTGGCCCACGTGGAGAACAAGCCTCCGAGGTCTTTCTTGATGGCCACGCGGATTTCGCTGCTGCCGTCAGCGAAACTGCGCGGCTCGGCGCAGATCGAGTAGCTGCGGCGGATCTCGTGCGGCTGGCCGTCGGCGTCGGGCAGGGTGGTGCGCAGCGCGACGTACTGGCCCGGCAGGTAGTCGAACTGTCCGGCGAGCTCGGCCGGGACCCCGAACGTCACCTCGATGGCGTCGTCGGTGAGACGGCGGACTTCGTCCACCGTCAGGGTGTGGAAGGACGCACGACGGCGGCCGGTGGCTGCGGCCGACTCCGCGGCGGTCTGGCGGACAACCTTCATGGAAGCACCTGTTCCTTACAAGACTTTGAAGTAGTCGAACGGTTCCTTGCAGTCCTGGCACACGTAGAGGGCCTTGCAGGAGGTGGAACCGAAGCGGGTGAGTTCTTTGGTGTTCAGGGATGAGCACTGGGGACACTTGACAGCGAGCGAGAGCCGGACCGGGCCGGCGTGCCGGGTGGCCGCCGAGTGGCCCGAGGGTGGGGCGATCCCGTACTTCTCCAGCTTGGCCTTGCCTTCCTCGCTCATCCAGTCGGTAGTCCAGGCCGGCGAGAGGACAAGTTCGACCCGGACGCTCGGATACCCCGCGCGGTGGAAAGCCGCGGTGAGGTCATCCCGGATGGCGTCCATGGCAGGGCAGCCGGAGTACGTCGGGGTGATGGTGACCTGGACGGCGGGAACCATCCCGCCGTCGTCAGCGCTTGGTTCCGTCGAAACCTGGACATCGCGCAGGATGCCGAGGTCCGCGATGGTGAGGACCGGGATTTCGGGGTCGCACACAGTGGCAGCGACCGCCCAGGCCTTCTCCCGGGCAGTATTGCCCTTGGCGGCGTTGCGGCGCTCGGCGGTTTCCGGATCGGAGACAAACATTTCCATGGTCTCTACCAGCTGGCTCCGGGGTACTCGCGGGCGAGCACCTGCATCTCGGCGAGGATGTAGCCGAGGTGTTCGGAGTGCAGGCCGCGGCGGCCCCCGCCCGGTGATGGCTGGACGGTGGGGACCTCGAGCTCGGCTTCGGCCAGGACCTCGCCGGTGAGCCGGTCGAAGTCCTCGCGCAGGCTCGAGGGCTGGGGCGCGGCGCCAGCCTCACTGAGGCGTCCGGTGAGCTCATCGTCGCCGAACAGCTCATCCACGAAGGGCCAGACGACTTTGAACGCGTGGATCATGCGCTGGCGCGATTCGTCCGTGCCGAGTGCCAGGCGCAGAACCCACTGGGCGCTGTGGTCCCGGTGGTAGTCCACTTCCTTGACCGCCTTGGCAGCGATGCCGGCCAGGGTGGAGTCTGTGGAGGACGTCAGCCGGCGGTAGAGCTCGAACTGGTAGTAGCTGACCACGAACTGCCGGGCAATGGTGACGGCGAAGTCCCCGTTCGGCTGCTCGAAGAGCGCCGCGGAGCGGAACTCGTGCTCGCGGCGGAAGTAGGCGAGATCGTCTTCGCTGCGCCCGTCCAGGCCGCCGGCATAGCTGAGGAAGGACCGGGCATGGCCCAGTTCGTCCAGGGCGATGTTGCCGAGGGCGACGTCCTCTTCGAGCTCCGGCGCGCGGGAGATCCAGTGGCCCAGTCGCTGGGCCAGGATCAGCGCGTCGTCACCCAGGCGCAGGGCAAACTCGGCAGCGTCCTCGCTCGGCTTCGCGGAGCCGCGGCTGACGGCCAGGGCGATGTCCTCCGGACGGAGGGCGTTGCCGGGGGTGATGCGGGTGGCGCTGGCCGTGGCCTCGCCGCTGTTGCCGGAGCCCTTGACGCCGACGGAGATGTCGCCGTGGCCGGCCGTTTCTGCTGCTGCTTCAGGACTAGTGCTCACAGGTGCTTCACGCCCTCGCTCTTGGTGTAGTACGTGGCGTGGCGGTAGTCCTTGCCCTGGGGGGATTCAAAGAAGGAACCTTTGGAATCGGGGTCACTGGAGGCGATGGCCTCGGCCGGGACCACCCAGATGGACACCCCTTCGTTGCGGCGGGTGTAGAGGTCCCGGGCGTTGCGCAGGGCCATGGCCGCGTCGGGCGCGTGCAGGGATCCTGCGTGGACGTGGGACAGGCCGCGGCTGGAGCGGACGAACACTTCCCAGATGGGCCAGACGTTTCCTGCTTGGGGTTCGGTGGTCATGCTGCGGATTCCTTCTCTGCTTGCTTCATTGCCTGCTTTTCCGCGTAGGCGGCGGCGGCTTCGCGCACCCAGGCGCCGTTCTGGTGTGCCTCGCGGCGCCGTTCCAGGCGCTGGGCGTTGCAGGGGCCGCGGCCGGCCAGGACTTCATGGAATTCAGCCCAGTCCAGCGGGCCGTGCTCCCACTTCTTGGTTTCATCGTTGAACCGGATGTCCTTGTCCGGAAGCGTCAGGCCGAGGACCTTGACCTGCTCCATCATCATGCCGACAAACCGGTTGCGGAGCTCGTCATTGCTGAAGCGCTTGATGTTCCAGGCCATGGACTGCTTGGAGTTGGGCGAATCGTCGTCCGGCGGGCCGAACATCATCAGGGCGGGAGCGTACCAGCGGTTTACCGCTTCCTGGGCCATCTGCTTCTGCTCGGGGGTGCCGTGGGAGAGTTCCAGCAGGATCTCAAAGCCCTGGCGCTGGTGGAAGGACTCTTCCTTGCAGACGCGGACCATGGCGCGGCCGTAGGGGCCGAAGGAGGCGCGGCAGAGCGGCACCTGGTTGGCGATAGCGGCGCCGTCGACCATCCAGCCAATGGCACCCATGTCGGCCCAGGTGCGGGCGGGGTAGTTGAAGATGGAGGAGTACTTAGCCTTGCCGTCCATCAGGTCCTGCATCATCTGATCGCGCGGCTGGCCGAGGGTTTCGGCGGCGGAATACAGATAGAGACCGTGGCCCGCCTCGTCCTGGACCTTGGCCATGAGGATGGCCTTGCGCTTCAGGCTCGGGGCGCGGGAGATCCAGTTAGCCTCGGGCTGCATGCCAATGATCTCCGAGTGCGCGTGCTGCGAGATCTGGCGCAGGAGCGTCTTGCGGTAGGCCGGCGGCATCCAGTCACGCGGCTCGATCCGGGAATCTTCCGCCATGACCTTGTCGAAATAGGCCTGGCCCTCGGCGTCGAGCCGGGCCGCGTCCTCGGGGCTCAGTTCAAGCCGTGCCGGCGATGGCTCGGCGGGCACTGACTGCAGGGTCTGCGATGCCATGGTTGCTCCTAATGAATTTCCGATAAATAATTACCGACCGTTCGTTCAGGATATGCGGAAGGCTGGAGATGCGTCAAGGACAGGGTTTGCGGTTAAACCGCCGCGCCTGGACCTCTATACCTAGAGCTACAAGGCTTGATACCCTTCAGCTCTAGGTATAGGAGGCGCGGTGCGGATTGATAAAGACCTGGTCGCCGCCTCGGCCACGCCCCTGGTGCTGGGCATCCTGGCGGACGGCGACCTGTACGGCTACGCAATCCTCAAGCGGGTGAGTGAGCTCTCGGGCGGCGGCATGCAGTGGACCGACGGAATGCTCTACCCGCTTCTGCACCGGCTCGAGCGTCTCGGTTACGTATCCTCGCTGTGGGGTACCTCCGACGCCGGGCGCCGGCGCAAGCACTACACCATCACGCCGGCGGGCCGGGACGCCCTCGCCGACCGCCAGGAGCAGTGGACCGTCGTCGCAGACGCGCTGCGCCAGGTGTGGCAGACCACCCAAGGGCCGGCGGCCGCGACTGAGGGGTGGGCGTGATGACGCCACACGCTGAGCTGGAGGCCCAGATCGACCGGTGGCGCGGCTACGTTCAGCGGAACCGGGCGATCTCCCCCGCCGACGTCGACGAGCTGGAGGATCACCTGCGCGAGCAAATCGCCGACCGGCAGGCGACCGGCCTCGACGACGAGGAGGCCTTTCTCGTCGCCATCAAGCGCCTGGGCAACCTGGACGCCGTCTCACGCGAATTTGCCCGTGAGCACTCCGACCGGCTGTGGAAGCAGCTCGTCCTGGTGCCGGAGGGCTCCGACGATGGCAACGCGTCACCATGGCGCGAGCTGGTGGTCGTCCTGGCACTTGCCGTCGGGGCGGGCGTGGCGGTCAAGGCTGGCGCTGCCTGGATCGAGGATGGCGCCGCCCTGATGCGCAACCTGGGCCTGCTCGTCTTCCCCTTCGTGGCCGGATACTTCGCGTGGAAGCGGCGCTTCACCTGGAAGGTGGCGGCGACGCTGGTGGTCCCGTTTGCCGTCCTGGCGGCAGTGCTCAACCTGTATCCCTTCGCCCCAGGCGGCGCCACCGGGATGCTCGCCGCCCTGCACGCTCCCGTCTTCCTGTGGGTGCTGACCGGAATGGCGTACGTCGGGGGGAGGTGGCGATCCGATACGCGGCGCATGGACTTCGTGCGGTTTACCGGCGAGCTTGCGATCTACTACACGCTGCTGGCGCTCGGCGGCGCGGTCCTGATCGCCCTGACGCTCGCGACCCTCCGGATCATTGGCGCCAATTTCCAGCCGGTCGTGGACGATTGGGTCCTGCCGTTCGCCGTACCCGCGGCCCTGGTGGTGGCCACCTGGCTCGTCGAGGCCAAGCAGCAGGTGGTCGAAAACATCGCCCCCGTCCTGACCCGCGTCTTCACACCGCTGACCATTGCCATGCTGCTGGTCCTTCTGGCCGTGCTTGCCACCGCCGGCGGCTTCGTCGAGATCGACCGCACCCTGCTCATCCTCATGGACGCGATCCTGGTGCTGGTCCTCTGTCTGCTGCTCTACTCGATTTCCGCCCGCGAACCGCTCGCCCCGCCCGGACTGTTCGATGCTTTGCAGTTGGCCCTCGTCATCGCGGCCCTTGCAGTCGACGCCGTGATGCTGACCGCCATGCTGACCCGCATCGCCGAGTTCGGCTACAGTCCCAACAAGATCGCCGCGCTCGGCCTGAACCTGCTGTTGCTGGTGCACTTGTTGCGCGCGGCGTGGCTCTCCGTCGGATTCCTGCGCGGCCGCCTCCCGTTTATCGTGGTCGAGCGCTGGCAAACCCGCTACCTGCCGGTGTACGGCGCCTGGGCAACGGTTGTGGTGGTGGCCTTCCCGCCCGTTTTCGGCTTCGTCTAGGCAGCAGGGCCTCCGCACAACAGAGAATGTCAGCCCTCGCCCATATCGTGCAAGGCTAGTGGCATGGATCTGGAGGTGTCACCCGCGCTCACGATTCCCGCGTCGGAACTCGGCTGGCGGTTCTCGCGCTCGTCCGGGCCCGGTGGTCAACACGTTAATACCTCGGACAGCCGCGTCGAACTCTCGTGGAATGTCGCCGGCTCGGCGGCGCTTTCGGATGGCCAACGGCTGATGCTGGTCAGTCGTCTCGGACAACGTCTCGTCGCCGGCGTGATCACCGTGACCGCTTCGGAACGGCGCTCCCAGCTGCGCAACCGCGAGATCGCCCTGGCCAAGCTCTCCGCCCTCGTGGCTGATGGTCTTGCTCCCGAGGCTGCCCGCCGCCGGGCGACCAAACCCACCCGGGGCTCGAACCGTCGGCGCCTCGCCGCAAAGGAACAGCGGTCAGCGACGAAACGGCAACGGCAGCGGCCGTCCGCCGAGTAGCAGCATCCAGTCGACATTTTGGACTTGGGGCCACGCGAGCGTTTAGATAGGAACGTGTTCGATAGGCGAACCCGGCGCGGTTGGACTCTAGGCCGCTGCCAGCCTCCGGAGCCGCGGGGCGGGCGCATATTCCGTCGGCGCAACGATGCTGAGCTGGCATTCTGACTGGAGCGGATCAATGGCGGCCGGGAGGTGGTGGGAGGCTGAGCACTCCCGCAACTGCTCGAGGGCCGCCGGTTCCACCACGGCGTGGCTGACATCCAACACAAGGTGGAGTCCTTCTTTCAGGTGGTTTGCCCGCTTGACC
Source organism: Arthrobacter sp. P1_D4 (assembly GCF_056406115.1). NCBI lineage: Bacteria > Bacillati > Actinomycetota > Actinomycetes > Micrococcales > Micrococcaceae > Arthrobacter > Arthrobacter sp. P1_D4. The sequence goes on from NZ_JBFUAU010000014.1 coordinate 120,485, forward strand.
ACCACGTACAGGGCCTGGAGGCTCCTCGCCGTCACATGTCCCTGCGCTGCTACTTCTGCCTGACCGCAGTCGAGGTCGAGCCTGACAAGAACCCGGAGTTTGTGGTTCAAAACGATTCCCCTGTTCGTGCATTCACCGCTTGGCCGCGACGCTGCGACCGGTTTGGCCGCGACGCTGCGACCGCAACCCAGCCTAGGCAGGGAGTGTGACGTAGGCAACAGTGCGCTTCATATCCGGGAAATCTCGCGTTATGTGCCGGTTTGTTGGCCACAAAGCGTTGATCGGCGGGCCCGGCGTACTGTATTGGGGGCGGCCACGGTGCGCCCTGCCGCCGCGGCGAGGAACTACCTCACCGGATGCAGTACGACCCAGCGCCGGCGCCTTGAGTCCGGACCGCCGGTGATAGCTTGAACTCGTGAACATCGGCGCAGGCAAGAAGCTCCCCCTCTGGGCCTCCGTGGCCCTGAACATGCTGATTGCCCTGATGGCTGTCGCCCTGATCCAGGGGTTCCTGGTGAAGGCCTACCGAATACCGTCAGGATCGATGGAGCCGACGCTGCAGGGGTCTGCGGGCGACGGCGACAGAATCCTCGTGAACCGTATTGCCTACGCTGGCTCAGAACCACGCACCGGTGACATCGTGGTGTTCACCCGCCCGGACAGCTGGCAGGCGGAATCGGCGGTGGCACGCAGCGGCGGGATCGCCGGGTTTGCCCGTTCATTCGGCGACATGACCGGGATCGGGCCCTCCAACGAACAGTTCCTGGTGAAGCGGGTGGTTGCGACCGGCGGCCAAACCATCAGCTGCTGTGGCGAGGATGGCAAACTGCGAATCGACGGCCAGCCCCTGGACGAGCCCTACATTTTCGAAGATCTGCCTTTTCGGCCAGGCAGCATCGACTGCCAGACCAGCCCCCGTTCGCTCAGGTGTGTTCCCGCGTTCACGGTCCCCGAGGGAGAACTCGTGGTGCTGGGAGACCACCGTTCGGTCTCGGTGGATTCCGCCATCGCCTGCCGGAGCCTGACTGTTGCGGCGGGTGACTGCATGAGGACCATCAAGTCCTCGGCCGTCGTCGGTCAGGTGGCGGCAAGGTTTTGGCCGCTTGACCGTGCCGGCGGAGTGGGCTGACTTCTCAGGTCAACGAGTATCCCCTTGGAGCGGTCGCTCCAAGGGGATACTTCAGTGCTGTCGCACTGGCTCAGGTTCGTGAGATTGATACGCGGTGTAATACCCAAAGGAGTCTGCGCCGGAGGTGGGAACGCGGTTAAGGATGGTGCCCAGCACGTTGCCGTTGACCCGTCCCAGGTTGCCGAGGGCTTTCCCGAGCTCATCGTCGGTGGTCTTCCCCGACCTGACGACAACAATTGCTCCATCAGCAACCCGCGTAAGGACGGCGGCGTCCGTCACCGGGAGCAACGGCGGGGCGTCAACCAGCACAATGGCGTCTTGGGCGAGCGTCTGAAGCAAGTTCTTCATGGCAAGCGAGCCCAACAGCTCACTGGGGTTCGGCGGGATCCGGCCGGATCCGAGCACGCGCAGGTTAGGCATCGCGCTCCATTCCTGCAGCACGTCTTCCAGCTCGGCATGGCCACTGAGTACATCAGTGACGCCGACTCCGGGAATGAGATTGAAAACATCGACAACGGTGGGGCGGCGCAGATCGCCGTCGACGACGATGACGTTCTCGCCTGCTGCAGCCATCGTGACGGCCAGATTGGCAGTCACTGTCGATTTGCCCTCCGCCGGAACCGAACTTGTCACGACGATGATCCGCGGGGGATTGTCGACGTCGACGTACTGGAGATTCGTCCGGAGCTCCCGCAGCGCCTCGTTGATCGCGTGCGAACCTGTACCTGACGTGGCCGGGATAAATCCGTCTTCCAGTACGGTGCTTTTCCCATCCAAGCGGTGGTCAACCGGGATTGTGCCAAGTACCGGGACCCCGAACCGACGTTCAATGACTGCGGGACTGCGGAGCCGGCGATCCAGGTGATGGCGAAGCATGGCGTAGAGGAGTCCGAGCGCCAGCCCAGCCAGAGCTCCGATGCCCAGAGCAAGCCTGACGTTGGGGGATGTCGGGGATGTCGGCAGGAGGGCTTCGCCCAGCGGCACTACCCGGATGACCGGAACGGGGACTACGTTCGAGCCTTCAACGGCCTGAATGCTTTCCACCTCTTTTACCTGCTCCGACAGACCAACGACCCATGCGTCCGCGACACGCTGCGCCATTGTGGGATCTGTGGACGTGGCGGTAACGGCGATCTGGGCGCTCTCCTTGGGCACGGACACGGTCACGGACCCGAGAAGGGCGTCCGGCGATGTGGTGAGGCCCAGCGTCTTGACGACACGCTCGGCCACGAGCCTGGATTTAGCCACCGACTCGTACTTGGCGGCCTTGGTCTGCGCCAAGTTCTCGCTCATAAGGGACATAGTTAGGTCATCCGAACCGCCAGCCACGACAATCCCGCTGGACTGAGATGAGTAGATCTTTGGCTGCAAGAGAGCCCAGCAGAAGGCAATCAGGGTCAGTGCGAGGGTGAAGGTAACGATGCCTTTCCAACGGGCCCGCGCGATGCGCAGATAGTCCGCCAGCCCCAGCCCCGCCGATGTCTGCCCGCTATTGTCGGCTGTATCAAAACCAGTCACGCCTTGGTCCTCTCCCCCGTGCGTGGCCCCAACGACCCACACGGAAATTTACTGTACGGTACGGTGTCCGCGTTGGTGTGCATATTAACCGCGTAGGAGCAATCCCCGGCCGATGAGTCCGTCCACGGCCGCATCCAGCAATTCTTCATAGCCTTCAGGCAGTCCATGCTCGGCTTCGATCCGGCTCGTCAAAGTTGCAATCGAGACCGGCTGATGGGCGGAGTGCCAGATGATGGGCCCGATGCCGCTGAGCCTGGTGACTTCCGCTTCCGTCAGGACTAGCAAGTCCTCGCCGATCTCCACCGCATCAACAGCGTCGGCCCTCCGCAGCCAGCCTGCGGGAATTGGTTCCGATGGTTGCGCGCCGTCTTGGTCATCTTCTGGCTCCGCTTCAGGTCGCGTCGGGGCCGGTGACCATGCCCTCGTGGCTTCCGGCGGGTTATCGAGCTCCGTCAAGAACAGCGGCGCCAGGCTGTCCGACAGGTCAGCCGCTTCGGTGTAGCTGATGCGGAACACTCCGCCCACGCTGTCAATCAGCCGGCACAGCGACTGAAGTGGCTGGAACACGGCAGCCTGGGAAGAGGTGTCCGGAATGAGTGCCAGCACTGCATCCACCAGAGGGACCGGCTCGATGACGGGGAGCTGATAGTCACCGCCGTCAACCCTGTCGAGTAGCGCGATGGCCGCGATGCGCGGCTTGTCCGGCGCGACTTGCAGGCCCAACTCGTCCGGGCCCACCTGGAGTTTGGCCACACCCGGCGTTGCCTGTTTGACGGACAGCGGCTTGGGATACGGCACAACACTCCCATCAGCCTGGATCGCGACCGTTTCATCCGTTATATAGCCAAAGGTCCGAGCGAGCTGCGAGGACGCCGTGGTCTTGCCGGTGCCCGACTTTGCCACGAGGGCAACGACAGCGCCGCCAGGCTCCGCTACACCGCAGGCGTGGAGCATAGTCAAGTCGCCGGCGCGTTCGAGGATGGCGGCGACGGTCACTTCGGAGGTCACCGCTTCGGCCAAGCCCTCAAAAGTGTCCGAGTCGACGTGCATCACGCCCGCGCCCGGTAACTTCGAAGCAAAGTAAATGGATGCCGTGAAAGAGAGGCCTGACGTTAAAGGCTCCATTTCCGGTGTATATGGCCGCGGCCCAGCAGAGCACCGGCTCCAGGCCGCCGCCATTGCTTGCCGCTGGGCAGGCGCGACGGCTGCCCCCCAATGCACGGTGAAGCAGGTGCCCAGAACGTCAATATTCAAGTCAGTGGAGTCGTTCAACAAGTTTCACCATTAATCGCTGGCGTGCGGTTCGAATTCCAAGCCAATCACTGTCGATATCCAGAACGGCAACGATGCCGGCCGGGGCGGATGCAACTTTCAGCACCAGAAACTCACGCCTCGAGACCCGTTCCGGCATGGCACTCCTAAAGTGTTGCCGCCATTAGATACGTGCCATTAGATCACTGTTGAAACGCCATGCGGACCCGGGCCTGGAAGCGGTGGAGGAGTATTTCCTAGGTCAAGGTGAAGGGAGTCGGTCCAAGCGTTATCTGGGAGCGACCCGGAATGTTTAGCAACACGGTTATGTTGCCACCGCCGCCGGGGGTGTTCTTTACATGGTTAAGGCCCAGGCTGAAGGTCAGGAGATCCTTGCTTTCCACAGTAGTAGTGGCGGCGGTGAACGTGGCCTTGTAGCCATTGCTGGCATCAGTGTCGGCACCGACAGTGACCTTCGGCCCCGTGCTCGTCACGGAGTAGATGCCAATTTCCGGACCGGCATTTGCTGGCGCGGTTGTCTTGGCCGTCGGCGTGATAATGATCGTGCCGTAAATTTGGCCCGAAATGGCACCAACGGTGTTCTGGATATAGAAGCCCTTGGGGCCCGTTCCCGCACGATTCTTTGGGTTCGGCTTACCTTCGCTGCCAGCCTCAGGGAGGGTGATTGCATTGCCCGCAGCGTAGTCGAAGGCCACTGTCGCGGTCCGCGCCGATGCCGCAGCCGCCGGCGCTGCAATTGCTGCCGCGATAACAGGCACGCTCCACGCGGCGGTCTTTACGACGGAACGGCGGTCGAAACTCGCCTTCGGTGCGGCCAGGCTCTTGATCTCCGACATCTATTTACCCCAAGTTCTAGTGCGGCGGAGAACCCAGTCGGGCAAGCTCCTGCCGATTGTTTCGGCATCCTTGGACGACTGTACGCAGAAAAGCGTGAATCTTCAATATCAAGATGCTTTATTTTCAAGAACGACAGAACTCGGCCCTATCTTCTCCCGGAGATGTGAATGGCCCGTCGCGGCTAGACTCGGAAACCACGTCGCTGGCAAGAGTCTCGCTAATGGAAGTTGGATAAACCTTGGATACGCCTCGCCCCGTTCGGATCCTCACGGTCTGCACCGGCAACATCTGCCGCTCGCCGGTGGCCGAGCGCCTGCTTCAGGCGGGCCTGGATCAAGTGCAGCCCGGTACTTTTGTGGTTCGAAGCGCCGGTACGCGCGCCATGGTGGGCGATCCGATCCAGCCGAGCTCTGCGGACATCATCAGGACGTATGGCGGCACCCCGGACGGTTTTGCGGCGCGCCAACTGACGCAAAAGATCCTCCGGGAGTCCGATCTGGTGTTGGCGATGACCGCTAAACACCGCGGCGAGGTAATGCAGATGGATGCCTCTTTGCTGAAGCGAACTTTTACTATCCGCGAGTTTGCCCGGATGCTGAAGGTCCTTGAGCAGCGCGACGCGGACACCCCCGCACCCTCCCCCGCCAGCGACACTCCATCCTTTTGGCGGGAACTCCCCGGCCGGGCGGCGTCAGTTCGGCACCTGGCACTGGCGCCGGACGCCGCCGACAACGACGTCGTTGATCCCTACCGGCGCGGGCAGGAGTTCTACGACCAGATGGAGGACGAACTCGCACCGGCCATCCTCTCTATTCTGCGGTTCGCCCGCCTCCACAGCTGACTTCGCCTCCTTGAGCCGCGGTTCACCGGCGCCGGAACCGGTCTTGGACAGTACTCTTGACGGTGACGGTCTGGGAGGACGGCAAATGAATGTGGATCTGACAACAGCCGACGAGAATGAGCGTGTCAGGCTGGTGTCCCTGCACGGCTTATCCCTGTTGGATACGCGGGCGGAGGAACGCTTTGACCGGATCACCCGTGCCGCCCGTGAACTGTTCAATGTCCCCGTAGCCGCAGTGAATCTGTTGGACAGCGACCGGGTGTTCGTGAAGTCACCGCAAGGAACGGGTTTGAGGGAGATCGACCGGAAGGACACCTTCTGTGACGCCGCGATTGCCCAACCGGAAATCCTGATGGTCCCGGACGCGATGGCGGACCGGCGGTTCTTGGACCTGCCTGACGTCGTCGGCGGGCGCGGTGTCCGGTTTTATGCCGGCCGGCCGCTGAGCGTGGATGCGGGCAGCAGGGTCGGCACTCTCTGCCTGTTTGACACCCAGCCGCGTGAGCTTTCCGAGGTTCAGCTCCGGCAGTTGGATGAACTCGGAAGCTGGGCCGAACGTGAGCTCCAAGACTCCGCGGACCGGGACCGTGCCCGAGCCGTGCAGCAGGCCCTACTGCCATCCTCCACCCCGGGCGCACCGCACTATCAGATTTCCGGGATCTGCCTGCCGAAAGGGGACGTGGGCGGGGACTTTTACTCGTGGAGTGAATCGGAAGACGGCGTGGATCTGATGCTTGCCGATGTGATGGGCAAGGGGACGGCTGCGGCGCTCATGGCCGCCACCGTCCGCAGCGCGGTACGCAGTGCTGGAGGCAACGCGCCCAGTGCGGTTCTGGACCGGGCCAGCAGGCTCCTCGCAGTGGATCTGGAGAACACGGCTACCTTTGCGACGGCCTTCCTGGCCAGGCTTGAGCCGGCCAGCGGGCGCCTGGAGTACGCCGACGCCGGTCACGGCCTGAGCATCATCGTCGCCCGTGACGGCTCCTACCGCCGCCTGCCCTGTCGCGGGCTGCCGCTGGGACTCGGTGAACCAGGCTCGTGGGGCACGGCATATGCTTTCCTCGCCCCGGGAGAGACCCTCGCGAGTTTCACCGACGGGCTCCTGGACCTCTACGACGGTACCTTGGCCGCGCTCGATGACCTCGCAGCCCTCGTCCGCGACCATACCCCCGCACAGCTCACCGCCCTCCTGCAGGACCTCCACCGGGAGACCCAGCCGGATGACGACGTCACAGCTATCTTCCTCACCCGCCTTCAGGTGGCCGCGTAGCACACCCTCTGGGGAGGCTGGTGGCGGTTCTGGCCGCCGCGGCGCCCGTCAGGTGGGGATGACGCGAAACAGAAAGCGTGTCCGGACCATCACCCAAAGAACGGCCAGCACCACGACGTACGCGGCCGTGTTCACGAGGACTCGGCCATCCTGCAGGGCGGGGATATTGGATATGACAGCGATCAGCACTACATGCATGATGAAAACGTAGAGTGTGGCCCGTCCGAGGGGAATCAGGAACCACCCCAAAATACGCTCCACGGGCTTCCAATAGGCCGTTAGGAACGCGTAGACCGCCACTACCAACAGCACGACGTTCAGCAACCTTCCCGGCTCCAGATAGGTGCGGCCGAAAAAGGCATCGTACATGGCACGGTAGGTGGCGTCCGGCATGACGGCCAGCCGGGTATCAAACCCGTTGGCAAGATACGGATTACAGAAGGACAGGAAAGCCAGTGCGGCCGCGGCCGCCGTGCAAGCGACCACCACCCAGGTCCGACGGCCCAGCCAGGCGATGATGGCCGCCCGATGGTACCCGGCCACCAGACCGAGCACGAAGAGGACCTGCCATACCATCAGCGGAAAGGAGTCCTCGAACTGCGAGGGCAGCAGCCGGATCCTGAACACAGCACCCGCCGCGTAGAGAGCTGCGGACGACGCCAGCACCCACAGCACCTTTCCCCGGGACAGAGCCGCCAATACCAGGGGGCTGACGATGAGCAGCACCACATAGAGGCCCATGATGTTGAACTGCCAGGGCCCGAACTTCAACAGCAGGATCCCGGGGATCACTTCGGGGGGCACCGGGAACTGCAGTAGGGACCCCATTCCCGCGTAGAGGTCATAGGCGCGGCCCGATCCCCCGCGCCCCGCGGCGCCCGTTCCCTGGTCAACGAATGACGTCAGGGCATCCGCATTGACAGCCGGCACAAGCGAAAAGAGGAAGACGCCGAGCAGAACCACCAAGGCCGTGCCGTACAGTTTTCCCGCGCGCCTCCCGGCATGGTCCACCACGTCACCAAGGTGGTCCGTGACCCGCGGACCGAACACCATACCCAGGACCAACCCGGAAAAAAGGACAAAGAGTTCCGCCCCAGACACGAAGCCCACGGCCTCCTGGGTGAACAACTGAAAAAGCGAAGTCATGCCCAAGTGATTGACCACAACAAACACAATGGCGAGCCCACGCAGGAGGTCCACCCTTGAATCCCGGGAAGAGGGGTCCGTGTACGACCAGCCCGAAACGCGGCGCAAACGCCGGGGAGCGGCCCACAACAGGAACAACACCAACACCACAGCGGCACCAACGCCCCAGACTGCCCCGCCGGAAAGGACCTGACCGGCGTCCGGCACGGAAGCACTCGGGTCTTTGGTGGCGGTGACGGGTCCTGTTACCAGGGTGGAGCTTTCCAAGCGGTTTCCGGCCGCTGCGGCGATGTCCGGCCGTCCGGTCAGCCGCCAGTCGATAGCGGCCACACCGTTGTCCCTGGTGCTCATTTTCTCATCCCAGACCACGGCCTCGACACCGCTGAACCGCTCTGATGAGGACTCAGCAAGCACTTGCCCCCACCAGGAAAGCTTGATGGCGGACTCCTCTGCGCCGCCCACTGTGGGGCTGTAGAACGCTGCAGTCTGGAGCATCAGTGGCTTAGTACGTCCTTGGACGTAGGCGCCGTAGAAATTGCCGTAGGAACCACCGGCCTCGTGACCGGTCAGCATGTCTGCCAGCTCCCCGGAGGCCGGCAACGAGTTCACGGCGGCTCCGCCACGGGTGTCGTCATGGTAGACGCTCAGCCCGACCCACTCAACGACGTCGTCCCCGGGATAGTACGGCGAGTAGCCGTCATCAGCACCATCCCAGACACCGTCCCCGTTGGAGTCCAGGATCCGATACCCGTCAGAGCCGGGCCCGGGCGCGTTGCGGTTCCGCTCAAAGGGGTAATCCTTGGCCAGGAAGGGCTCCCAGACCATGACAGTGCCGGCGTCGTCAATGGAGTCAAACGCGGCTGCCACCGACCGAAAGGCGGCCACATAGGCAGCTGGCTGCTGGCCCCAGCTCACCCAGCTGGAGTTCATGTCCGGGGCAAACCGGATGAACACTTTCCCGGGAATCCCCTCCGTGAGCCGGCCGATCTCCTGCGCAAAGGCAAGAGCCCTAACAGCATCGATCTGCTCCAACGGAACAGCGGGCTTTACCGTCAGCTGGGCATGGGCGCCCAGGGAGCCTGCCTGTTCGACGAACTTGCGGACATCCGCCTTCTCGGATTCTCGGACCGGCAGGGTGACATCGTGGCTGAATATGCCCGGCGAGGAACCCAGTCGTTCAGAGAACCCCGCCGCGCTATCCTCGCCCCATTGCAATGCTGCACCGAGGAGAGGACCGTGACCCTCCGCCGGACCCGTTGAACCGGACGAGGCACGTGCCGGTTCGGCCGCCGGACCAGCAACGGAACCACCGATCGAGTCGGCGTCCGCAACCATGGCCGGGCCCGCAACAAGCAGGAACAGGAAAGCCGGCAGGAACGCTGTATAAAGGAGTCCGCGGCCCGGCACTCGGGCATCTCCAACCGTGGCCGAACGCCGCGCGCCGCGATGCTTCATCTGCCCCTCCCCACGGGGATATCCGGACCCCTCTGTGAGGCCACCGCCCGATACTATCGGGCCGAGGCAGTCCAGATGACCAGGCCACGCACCGCCGGAAGTGTTGATAGACGGGTCCGGTGTACTGTATTGAGGGCCTCCACGGCGCCCGTGCGGCACCTGGCATTGGTCAAAATGGAATCCGGGCACCGGGCCCGGCCGACTTTGAGGAACACATGACGCACCCCTTCGACAGCTCTGACGACGCAGCCAGGGAAGAATTCAGCGAGCGGCGGCGGCCCGCGAAGAAACGCCGGGGCCGCAACGTGCTGATCGCCGTCGCCGTGATGGTGGCGCTCGTCGCGGTGGTGGCTGGCGGCTACCTCTTCAACCTCGCCCACACCTTCGACTCCGGTTCCAGCAAGATTGAGCAGGCCTTCCCGGAGGAGTCCACGCGCCCGAAGAAGACTGACACGTCGATGAACATCCTGGTGATGGGCAGCGACAGCCGCGGCGCCGCCGAGTCTGACGCCAGCACGCCCACTGACCAGCGTGCGGACACGCTGATGCTCATGCACATTCCTGCGGACCGCAAGAACATCTACACCATGTCCATCATGCGCGACCTCTGGGTGGACATCCCCGGGCACGGTGAGGCGAAAATCAACTCGGCGTTGGCCCTTGGCGGTACGCCGCTGATGGTGCAGACCATTGAGTCGATCTTCCAGCAGCGCATCGATCACGTGGCGATGATCGACTTCGAGGGCTTCAAGGGGCTCACCGACGCGCTGGGCGGGGTGACCGTTAACACCAAGCTGCCGTTTACGTCGAACGATCTGAAGGGCCAGTCCTTCGCCCCGGGCCAGCACACCTTCAACGGAACCCAAGCCCTGGCCTTCGTCCGCGAACGTCACGCCTACGCGGACGGCGACTACCAGCGGGTCCGCAACCAGCAGGAGTTCCTGCGGGCCATCATCAAGAAATCCACCGCCGGCCAGACGCTGAGCAACCCAATCACCATCAACAACATGGTGGGCGCCGTGTCGCCGTTCGTCACTGTGGACAAGACCTTTGATTCGGGAGCCGTGGCCGGGCTGGGACTCGAGCTAAAGGACATCCGGGCACAGAACACCGTCATGTTCACGCTGCCCACCAACGGCGTCGGAACGTCCGCGGACGGCCAGTCGATCGTGCTGGCCGACCCGGACGCCATCCAGAAGATCTCCGCAGCCATGGCCTCCGGCACCCTGGGCGAATACGTCGCGGCGAACAAGTTCGAGAACGGCAACTAAGTCCGGCCGGGTGAGGCGCCCAGAGAGGCCCTTGGACCCATAGTCCGTGGCCGGGCGCGATGGTAGCGTCCGCATATGGGGAACGCTCCGGAGCCAGCAGCAGCGGCTTCCGCGGCGTCCCCGCCCCCTCCTTCGCCCGCCGTGGCAGGCGCCCGCCGTCGGACGCTGCTGCTGGGGGCACTGCTCGCGGTCGCCGTCGCGGTGGCCGTCGCGGTCGCGGCCTACATACTCCCCGGGCCCCGTCCCGGTGGCTCCGGCCCGGCCGGAGCTACGG